>JAQBBZ010000236.1:0-16739 GCA_032125735.1 Labilibaculum sp. | reverse complement strand
GCATTCCAATCATCCAGATTTTAACCAAATAGGGGAATGTATCTTCCAATTGTATTTGTAATTGAGTCCATAGTCTGGCAAAGAGCGTTTCTTCTTGCGGAACGAATCCAATGGTTTTTATTTGAGCTGTAAAATCAATTGCAATAATGCTTGTATTTGAAGGAATATAACGGTAAAATGTAATTGCCGATGCAACACATATGAGAATAAGTCCTAAGCCTGATAAGGCATAGCGAATTCTTGCATTGTCTTTTGATATAAAACGAAATATCAACCAAATAAGACCTCCGATTACAGTCGCTTGCCATAAGGAATGGACAAGAGTCCAGCCAATTGTATGGCTCAAATCGTATAAGTCAAAATTATTTAGAATTTTCATTGTTATCCGAATTTTCAATGTTATTAATTAGCTTTTTAATTTCATTTAGTTCCTTTGTTGAGCATTTTTGATTGCCCAAAGCTTGCAGAACCATTCCGGAGGTTGATCCACCAAATAGAGTGGAAATAAATTTATCGATTAACTGATTTTTAGTTTCCTTTTCTTCCACAACAGCCTCGTAAATATGTGTTCTGGCGTTCATGTCCCGTTGGAGTATTCCTTTTTCAGTCATTATTTGCATTAGCTTAAGAGTAGTGGTGTAACCAACATTTCTTTCCGATTTCAATTTGTCATTTACAAATCGAACATTCGATGGACCGTAAGTCCAAAGGACTTGTAAAATTTCTAATTCTGCTTCGGTTGGCTTAATCTTCTGTGACATATTATTGTGGTGATTTCCGTTATACGATTGTTTTCGTAGATAAAGATATACGAAACTTGTCGTATAACAAAATTTTAATACGATATTTTTCGTAGTTTATTGATTCGGAAGCTGAATTTGCAATAAAAAATGATTATAAATACTGATTCAATATGCTGTGCCTCTTTACTTACTCCTTTTTTTTTCGTAATTTAAAGGTATCCACTAATTTCAAAATTTGAGCTAGAAGTAAGAACTAGAGATCAAAACCCAATTGGCAACGCCAATTAAAGGTTGCTAAAGCCTTATGTAGAGTATAAATATTTTAACCGTTAGATCCAAAGTATTATGCCTATTCGTAAATTAAAAGAGTTTTTAGATGAGAGACATATTAAATATGTAACAATTCGGCATTCATCAGCCTACACCGCTCAGCAAATTGCAGCATCGGCCCATATTCCTGGGAAAATGCTTGCAAAAACAGTGATGATTAAAGTAGATGGAAGGATGTGCATGGCTGTATTGCCAGCATCTTATTTGATTGACTTTGATTTATTAAAACAAATGCTGGGATGTAAAAAAGTAGAGCTGGCGCATGAGCAAGATTTTAAAGATATATTCCCGCAATGTGAAGTGGGAGCCATGCCTCCATTTGGTAATTTATACAATTTGGAGGTTTACGTGGCAGAAAGTTTAGTTGAAGATGATGATATCGTATTCAATGCAGGAACTCATACAGAGCTTATTATGCTTTCCTATGAAGATTTCCATAATTTGGTTGAACCTATTACATTGAAGTTTACACATAAAAGTTATGCTTAATTAAGTAAAATGAAACAATTAGTTGATTCTTTTTTCTGGTCTTACTTCTTTTTTAGATAATCTTCTTTTATTCCTTCGCACAAGCACATCGCTAAGGATTCTCTGTTTTCTGATATCATAAATAGCAACTGATTATTTAAATAATAATTGGTGGAGTTTACTAATTACTCATTATTAATTGTTTTTGAATCAATTGCATATGAGGTGAAAATCCCATATCCGCCGCTTACGTTTGAATGAAGATTTACTTTGTTGAAAAAAGGTAAATCATCGCGATTGTAGTAGGACGTGATAGAACGTTCATACTTAAAGTAATCTGATGTAATGTGGTACAGTTCTATTTTATATTCTTGAAAAAGGTCTGTGATATCAAATAGCTCATTGTAAACGTATATTGATATACTAATGTTGTTTCCATCTAAATTTTCATCGTTGAATGTACGACTACCACGAAGCATATTTTGCTGAATACCAATGGAATTTTCAGCTAAATTGCCGTTGAAAATAATGTCATCGCTATAATAATCAATTGTGGATATTGTTGTGCCATCAATTGCTTTCAGTAAAATCATATAATAGTTTTCCTGCAATGGTTTATCCTGAAATTGAATAGTAAATTCCAGTTTGTTTTCTTCCTTAACTTGATAGCTTAGATTCTTGATTGCTACGTGCTCCAAAACTTCCATCTCAGATTTAGCAGTCTCTAAATTGGGATGTGAAACTTCAATTTGATAGGAGTTGTTTGCTGCGAGCACATTCGAATTCAGGGAATACCATCCATTGTTTTCATGTGTCATATTGCCTAATTTTCGATTGTTTTGGCTTATCTCAACATTGGCATTAGTTAAAGGGGAATTCGCATTTTTATTTTGAAACCCCGAACTTTTACTTACATGAACCCTGAGTAAACTATCGACTCCTATTAGTGCATTAATCACCAATTTAGGTTCTTCATCTGGTATAGGAACCTGTAGTTCTTCTTCACAGGAAATATGAAGGAAAAGGATACAGATATTGAGAAAAAGTAATCGGTATTTCATTATAGTTCTTTTAAAATTTATAGGAATAACTTACACTTGGAAGAAAAGAAAACAGACTAATTTGTTTTAAACTATATGTGGTAGAACCAGATTCGTTTTGATTCTCACTAATAGAAACGTAGTTGGCATTTTTCCTGTTGTACACATTATTAATACTGATATTCCATGTTCTTATTCCATGTTTCTTAAATTTTCTGAAATTGATTGAAAAATCCATTCTGTGATAGTCCGGTAATCTAAATCCATTTCTATCTGAAAAAATTGGTACTGAAGATATACTTCCCGGGTAGTAAGGTGAAACCGCATTCACATTTGTTGAGGAAAGAGTTGCAGGTAAACCGCTTCCGTAAACCCAGGTTACCGAAAAATCGACTTTCTTATTTAATTTTTGATTGAAAAGCACCGAAAAATCGTGACGGCGATCGTAAGGAGAAGCAAATGTTTTGCCTTCATTTAGTTCCGGATATTTCACATACGATTTGGAAAGTGTATAGGCCATATTTCCAGTCGTTTTCCCATTGGTTTTACTCAAATTAAACTCCAAGCCTTGACTCCAGGCTTTTCCCGATTCAACTATATTCTCCCAGTCGGTACTCACATTTTGTAAAAAGTAAGCATCGCTGAATTCCAAAACATTGCGGGATAATTTGTGATAGTATTCTGCGGAGAACTTTACTGATTTGGATATGGAATAATTCGTTCCGCCGGTATATTGAAAGGAATCGATGGGTTTGATCTTGCTAGTTACCGGTAACCAAAGATCGGTAGGCAGACTTAAAGAACTGGTAGTTACCAGATGAAGATATTGAGTCATCTGTGAAAAACTTCCCGTTATGGTCCATTTTGGATTTAAATGATACTGTGCACTAAACCTTGGCTCAATAGTAGAGTAGTAGGTTCCTTCCACAATAAAACTACTCCAACGGGATCCCATATTCACAAGGAATTTTTTGCCGAATTGAATCTGGCATTCACCAAATAAAATTATTTCTTTGGAGCTAATAATTCGATCATTAGATTTATTTTGTTCGTTTTGATCGTTGTTTCTGTATAGTTCGCTACCTGGTTTGGTGTGATGAAGTGAGGTTTCCATCCCAAATTTTAAGTAATGTTTAGCATCAGGAATCCAATCAAATTCTGTTTTCAGGGAGAAATCGCGAATACCTGATCTAAATTGATAGTTGTAGTTTTCCTTAAAACTTTCCCCTTCATTTTGTGCTGATCTCTTATCCTTAACTAAAAAGGTGTATCTGCTTAGTATCAAGGATGTATTGGCGAAAAGGTGATTGTTGTATATGTGATTCCAGCGAAGAGAATTTGTGAAATTGCCCCATCCAACCTTATTTTCGGTCTTCTCTTTAGATGTGGATATTAGTTGATCGATATTTTTCACCTTTATTAAATCGCCACCCCAATAAGTGCTGAAGAAAATCTTATCGCGCTGAGAAAATTTATGGGTGAGTTTAAAATTTAAATCCCCAAAGTAGTATCCGGCGTTTACATCGCTATTGGCTAAATCTAAAATGCCATTTATCAGCAAATCGAGATAGGAACGTCGAACGGAAAGATTAAATGTGGTTTTGTCCTTTTTAATTGGACCGTGCAGGTTAAACTTGGCAGTTAGCAAACCAATACTAAAATCACCTCCCAATTTTTTTGAATTTCCATCTTTCATTCTAATGTCGAGAATCGAGGAGACTCGTCCTCCGTAATGGGCTGGAAATCCACCTTTTATTAATTTAACGTGGTTGATTGCATCGGGATTAAATACAGAAAATAAGCCCAGTAAATGCGACGAATAGTAAACGGGAACATCATCGAGAAGAATTAAATTTTGAGAAGGTGAGCCATTTCGAACGATAAATCCTCCAAGACCTTCGTTGGAGCTCTGAACTCCGGGAAATTGCACTAGATTCTGAAATAGATCATTTTCGCCCAAAATACCTGAATTGCTAAAGTTTTCGGATGTTAGCGAACTGGTACTTACAAATTGATGATTGATGTTATTGCTCTTTTGATCAGCAAGAACTTTAATCTCGTTAAGAATAGAATTAGGCTTTAGCGAGATATTAATACTGGTATCTTGTTTTGGATTTAGATTAATTATTATATTCTGATAGCCCACATAAGAAATTTGTAGTTGATGGATTTTCTGATTGAGAGAAAAGCTATAGAATCCAAAGCTATTGCTAATTGTTCCTGTGTAATTTTCTAAATTAACAATGCTCGCATTAATAAGAGATTCTCCTGTTTCTGAATCGGTTACGAATCCACTAATGCTGTATTTTCGTTCAGTTGGAGGAATTCCCACTAAAAATATTTTGCTGTCCTTATTGATAATTTTAAATGCTTTTGTATCGATAATCTCGTTCAGAAAGTATTTTAAACTTCCTTTTAATGCAGGAAGTTCAATGTATTGATTTGTATTTAATTCGCTGGTGTAGCTAAATTCGACACCAGTTTGTGAACTTATTTCGTTCAATAACTCATGCAAAGGATAAGCAACATTCTCAAATTCTAATTGTTTAGACAAGACAGATTCCTGACAAAAAGCTGAAAAGGAGAGGAGAAGGAAAGAAAATAGAATCAAAAATTTTCTCATGAAGGGTATCGGTTCAAAATGAATATTTGTCAAATTTACGCATTGTTATTACAAACGACAAAGGGAAGCCCGAAGGCTTCCTTTTTTATTTTGATATCACTCCGAAAAGGAGCAGTTCGTAAACTTATTGTTGAAAATTAATTTGCTTTCTTAAAAATATATCTGGTAATATAGATTCCATTTCCATCACCTTTACCGCTGTCACTCTCAACACCACTGGTTACAAAAGCAAGTTCCCAGCCCTCAGCGCAAAGCTTGTTTATTTTCGATGAGGTTAATGCATCGTTTGAAGCAATGTTTTGAAAATTGATACCTGCAATACTATAGAAATTTAATAATTTTGTTTCAGCAAAATTGTCAACTTTAGCGTCGGAACGTTTTACATCACCTTGATCACTTTTTTTACTATCGGTTCTTTCAGTGGTGAAGGCCTCGGCATCAATATCCGTTTTTTCCTCAATTATTCGAGAACGTCCAATTCCCATAGGAACTATAGATTCTACCGATGTAATGATTTTGTATTGAATAGTTTGGGCTTGCGATTCAAAAATAAATCCAAATGCGATAATCGCCATAAATAAAAATTTCTTCATTTTACTTTTTTAATATTTGGTTGTAGGTTAATTACTAATTTTTGTTTTGAATTATTCATAAAGATAAATTTGTCTTTTATCCTTCATGATAATGATTTTTTTGCCACCTGCATATCCATCCTCTTCATCCAAACGATAGCTTTTTTCCCTTTCTAAATGAATTGTTGCGGAACCAGGATAAAGCTTTCTCATGTCATCGGAATCCAGATAAATATATTCTGCATTTCTTCGGCTGGCAGTCTTGCTAATAGTTGTTCCCGATTGCTCAATACTTATGGTAATACTCTCATCGTAACCCAACGGCGAACCGTTCCAGTACAATCTTCCCGATGAAAACAAATCAATTTCGTCTAAATCATTAGGGATTGTTGTATAGGCAATGTCATCGGCATAAATACTGTTCAGGAAATCTCGATCCCAGTTTTTATTATAAAGGAAATCAATATCAGCAAAGCCTCTCGTTTTCCAAGTATATTCATGAAATAGAGGCCAATAATCGTGATGCCTTTCCCCATTAAATTTCACATTCGAATCTTCAACCAATTTGATATGAACACCAGAGCTATTTCTTACCTTAAATTCTGCAGTGGCAGTAGTTTCATTCTTATAGTTATCGTATACAAGTTTATAAGACTGATAAACCGGTGTGTCATCTGCTAAGTCGTTCGAATTAATTTTCTCACAACTAATAAAGCTGAATCCCGATAAAATGGCGAATAGGTATGTAAATAATTGTCGTGTCATAACTTTATGTTTTCGTTCTAGAATGCAATTCCAATTGTAAGTCCTGCTCTTAATGTAAAACCATCCCAATTATCGGTATCAAAATCTTCTTCAGCTCCCGATTTTGCATCCAAATTGATACTGGTATAACCCGGACCAAAAAACCATTCAAAGCTTACTCTTTTCTTAAAAATGTACTGCTGACCAATAATCAAACCTGCTCCCAAGCCGTTTAAGGTGGCTTCGTCGTTCATATCATTCTCCAGATTATAATGCAGATAACGGGCGTAAGGAGCTACAAAAAATCCCTCTGGGGCCGGCGAATCTGAAAGATAAAACCGGTATTCAGGTGTAATTCCCCAACCTCTTACTTTGGTGTCGTCCCAAGAATTGCCTGTATACAAAAGGCCCAATTGAATACTGCTGTTGTCGTTTAACTTGTGCTCTACAAAAAAGGATCCTGTGCGCACAAGCGGACTTAGTAAATTGGCTTTTATTACCGTGTTTTGTGCTTTTGTAAAGTTGATGCTTGCAAGCATGATAAAAGCGAATAAAACGATTTTGTTTCTCATGTGATTTAGATTTATAACTTATTTATTTTTTTTCAGAAATAATTAGGTGATTCCCTTTTTTGACAGTTTTAACCCGTAAGTGCAATTCCAATTCTGTAATTACCTCATCAATACTGGCGTTGTCAAAATAACTGTTGAATTTTAGAGTGTCCAGTCTTTCACAATTGTTAGTAATTCGCACTCCATAAAAATTCTCAAGGTATTTAAATACTAATGGAATAGGCATGTCTTTAAATCGAAGTACTCCCGTTTTCCATGAATCAAAATTTGCTTCATTGTTCACCGATTCTGTAATGATCGAATCAAATAAAATTCCTTTTTCTCCTTTTGTAAGGTAAATTACCTCTTGTGTTTTTTGATTTTTCAGGCTTACTTTTCCTGAATTAACACTTACAATAGTTGCTCCATCAGGTTCATTTTTAACATTGAAGCTGGTACCAAGCACTTCAATAATTGCATTTCCAGATTTGATTATAAATGGTTTGTTCGGATCGGGCTTTACTTGAAAGTAGGCTTCTCCTTCCATTTCTACATTTCTTACTTTTGAATTGAAATATTTTGGATAAATAATTTTGCTCTCCTTGTTTAAAAAAACCGTTGTTCCATCAGCCAATACAATTTTATCTTTTGTTTGCAGGCTTTTGGTTTGAGCGTATTTACCAAAGCCCGGTGTGGTCTGATACAGATAAACCAAACTAAGTGAGAGTAAAATAAGAACAGTGGCCGCATACCTCATAAACAGGTTTACTTTTTTAAGCCGGACTGTTTTTCCTGATTTTGCTTTAATGATTTTCCAATCTGCTTCTTCATCAATTTTTTGGAATACCTCAATCTCTTTGCTCGATTTCCAAATCTTCTGCATGGTAAGAAAGTTCTCTTCGTTTGCAGAATCAGCTTGCATCCATTCCTGGAATTTTTGCTTGTCCTGATCAGAAGCATTTCCTTCCAAAATAGAGAGTAAAAACTGTTCGTCGATATGTTGATTGTTCTGTTTCATTTTGCTGTTTCTAATGGTAAGACAAATAAGACTGACTGCACACGTATTCGAATTCAAAAAAAAAATGAAAAATTATTTTAATGCGTTCAATAAGAAAATAATAAGAAGTGTTGCCAGCATTGGCCCCATCTTTACCCGCAAGCTTTTTAGAGCTTTCGAGATTTGAGTTTCAACGGTTCGCTTCGAAATCCCCAACTGGTCGGCTATCTCCTGATTGGTAAATCCATCCATTCTATTCAGCTTAAATATTCGCTGACATTGCTCAGGCAGTTCATCAATGGCTTTAAAGAGTGCGAATTCCAATTCAGTCTGCTCTAAAATTTTATCTGCTTCCAGGCTAAAGCCAGAACTTAAATATTTAATGTTCTCATGATGCGCAGCATGATTTTTCCTTTGCCGGATGGTATTTAAACAAGCATTTCGTACCGAAGTATACAAATGTGCTTTTGCTGATGTATGTATATTTACGGCTTCCCGATGATCGAACAGATGCACAAAAACATCCTGAACAATTTCCCGGGAATCATCTAAATCGGACAGGAATTTATTGGCATAAGCTGTTAAAACAGAATAGTGCTCCTTAAAAAGTTGCTCTATTCTTGTCTCCGTTAGGTTTTCGAATGCAGGGGATTTTATCGCGTGTTCCATTGTTAATACTCAAGTAGGTTATGCATGCAATGCTAATTTTTAAAAAAGGAATTTAAGCTCTTTCTAATCAATAGACAATTAAAAAGGGCAGCACACGTATTATAAATTGAAAAAAATCATTTTTGCTGCGTTTGGTCTTCTCCCTTTAAGTGAGGGGGCCAATTATATTATGGTGATCCTCGTGCATTTTCAATTGAGAGCCTCACGGTAGTGAGAGCCTCAGGTTTTGAAAAAGCAGAGAGCTTCCCCCGCATGAAAACGGATCAATTTACCAGGAGCGGAGGCTTCCTTTTCATCATGCAACACCTTCCGCCCGAGGGGGAAGGCTTCTTTTTCTTCATAATACCCCTATTTTTCCAATGCGGAGGTCTTTTTTTTATTAAAACACATGCTTCGCATCAAAGCGAAGGTCTTATTTTCATCATAAGCCTATTTCGCATTACTGCGATGGCTTAATCAGCACCATTTAGGAACCATTCGCAGGAAGCGGAGGGGGTTCCGGTACCAAAATGGAGGCTTCGCTTTAAGGCGAAGTGGAGTCCATGTAGAATTTGAAACGATAAATGGAAGTGACCTGTAGGTAATTCTTTACCAGGATATATTCTGCTGTGGTTTATACATACAAACACCGAAACGGGAAGGTTTCGGTGCTGTTTATTTTGCGTGTATTTAGTATGAAGCGTTAAGCGCTGATGGAATCTGTAACCCTTTTTTAATTTTCTACTTTCCCAAAATTTTTCTTGTTGATTCGAATGATCCAAACTGAAATGGCTTTAGAATTAGTCAACAAAACATAACCAAGAATGTAATGAACTATAGACGCAATTCCATATATCATTGATTGTTCATTTATTGGGAAATTTTCAAGGAAATGAGTTGCAATTTGAGAAATCCCTGATATGAAATTTGGCAATTGAAAAATCAGAATAAAGAGCCCAAAAATCACCAATGAAATTTCCAGAATTTTATTGTAATTAGGATCGATAGCTAAATTAAGCTCAAAGTCTTCCTTACAGATTTTCTTCGCTACTCTTGATGATTTAAAGATTAATAAATAGCCAATGATAAAAGTGATTATTCCTCCTGCCAAGAATAGTCCCAAACCAACAAAATCCATGTAATCAGGAATGTTTTGAGTGAACATCGATTTGATAAAATGCAGATCTTTAAGATACAGAAGTGCGGCAATAACTACATAGATTCCAAAGATCTTAAGAGTCAGGTCAATAATGTCCGATTTTTTCATGTTTTATTTGTGTGATAAGTTCAGGATGAAATGCAATCTTTTAGAAACATAAAAATAGAAAGATAATTCAATGAATAGTGCTTTTATGCTGTTGGATTGGTTCTATATTATGACTTGTTATAGAATCATCAATTTTCGCAATAAAAAAATGGCTTTGCAATTGAGCAAAGCCATTCTTATAAATGTGAGAATTCACATTCTATGTATTTTGATTATCACTAGCTTAAATATAAGGCAATGGAAACACCAATAAAGGTTCCTATGATATAACCTAAAATACCTACAAGAATACCAGGTGTAACCAACTTCTTTTGTCCCATAGAAGCTGCCATAGGAGCTGCAACCGATGGTCCCATAATGTTAGCTGCCGATGAAATAACCACCTCGTAAACATCCAGTTTAAAGAGTTTGGCCAAAGCCAGCATAAACAAGAAATGAAAGATCATGATGGTTAGGTAGAATGCCAGTACTGCAGGACCAATGCTAAATATCTGTGTCATGTTGGTAGCGGCGCCAATTACCGCCAAAAAGATATACATCATCCACAAACCAAGCGAGAAGGCAGTGTCTTCCAATGGTTTTAGTCGCTTCGGGAACAGATTCGCGGCAAGTACTGCTAAAACAGTAATTACCAATATGCTAAGATTTAATTTGGTGTGCAATAAGTCTTGAAGATAGGGCGCCAAAAGGTTTCCTATGCCTGCAATTAATGCGGCAATAAATACAGAAACGGCTATTCGTTCCAATGTCATTGGAAATTGTGCTTTTTCTGCTTTTTCAGGATCTTCCACTTCATTTTCTTTCTTAGGTTTTACAAAAAAGCGAGACAAGAATAGGAGAGAAGGAGTAAGGAACAGAAATAGTGTATACAAGTTTGATACAAAATTATCAACCGCGATGGTTGCGGTAAATAAGGGATTGGTACTAAAATTCAATATTTCGGCAGCAGCAATAAAGTTTACACTTCCTCCAATTAATGTTGCAGCAATTACACCTGCTGTGTTTCCTGAATCGGGTCCCAAATCGATAAACCAAAAAGCAATAAAACATCCCAGTACGATTCCAATTGCACCCAAAATATAGGCAACCAATAGTTTTCCACTCTCTTTTACTATTTTCAGAATGTTAGAACTGAATAGTAACATAGGAATAGAAATGGGTATAAAATAGGAAAAAACCATATTGTACACATCCACTTTAATTGTTGGGTTAGATGCTACCGGCACCACATTAGCCATTGCAAGTAAGGACATGGATATCATGGTAACCAAAATTCCGGATAGTTTACCAAACCATTTTTTGTGTTCGGAATAGAGACCAAAAGCCGCAGCTCCGGCTATCACGAAAAACAAGGTTAAATTGCTTTCGGGAGAGATTAGTGATTGCATAGGTGTTTGATTTAGATAATGAGGAACGAATATATTTGGATTTTTGCCGAAAAGCAAAGAAACAGGCCTATTTGTGTCTCAAAATATCGAGTTTAGTGTTAAAAAAAAGAACCTCAAATCCGTTTTGGCTTTGAGGTTCTTTTTATATGGATTGATTATTGTTTCTTCTTTTTAGGTGCTTTTTTGGATGGAGCTTTCTTTTTTGCAATTTTCTTTTTAGAATTTTGCTTAAAATTTTCTGCTTCATTCATGAGTTCTTTTAAGCTTTTCGAGAAATCTTCAGAAAAGTCGATGGTAGCAGAATAATCTCCTTTCGAGATGTCCATTACCTGAATTTCGGTGCCAGTAAACTCTTCAATATCCGCCAGTAAATTTTTTTCATCTTTTGGGTCGCAGAAGGAAATAGCCAAACCTTTATGTATGCCGCGACCCGTTCGACCTACACGGTGAACGTAATTTTCTGCAACATCAGGCATGTCGTAGTTCACCACATAATCAACATTTGGAATGTCGATACCACGTGCACTTACATCCGTAGCAATTAAGATTTTTACTTTTCCTGTTTTAAACGCATTTAAAGCAATTAAACGATCATCTTGTTCGCGATCTCCATGAATGGTTTGTGATTCGATTCCTACACGCTCCATGGCTTTATGAACACGTTCGGCTCTTACTTTTGTTCGCACGAAAACAAGTATTTTGCTCTCAATATGTTCCTTAATCATACGCTCTAAAAAGAAACGCTTGTCATCCATATTTACAAATGCAACGCCATGCTCTACATTTTTAGATACAGGATCTTTTGGCGAAATTTGAATACGAATTGCACTTCGAACCAGCGAATAGGCTAGCTTTTTAATTTTAGGGGTAATTGTGGCTGAAAAAAACAAGGTTTGACGATTCTTCGGCAGAAAACGGATCAAATCCTGAATGTCTTTAATGAAACCTAAATCCAACATGTGATCGGCTTCATCCAAAACGAGTATTTCTACTTTATCAAGCTGAATAAATCCCTGATTGGTTAAATCGAACATTCTACCTGGAGTAGTCACTAATACGTCGATTCCATCTTGCAAACTTGCTATCTGAGGAGCTTGCTCAACACCTCCAAACACACAAAAGCTTGTTACTTTAGTATGTTTTCCAATTTTTTGAAAAACTTCGGTAATTTGAATGGCCAGCTCGCGAGTAGGCACCATTACAACACATTTAATGCCATTGCTACTTTTGTTCTTTTTTTCTTTGTGCAGTTTATCGATAATAGGAATCGCAAATGCAGCCGTTTTTCCTGTTCCGGTTTGGGCAATTGCAAGCACATCTTCTCCACGAACAATTGGAGGAATGGCTTTGAATTGTATATCGGTAGGTCTGTTAAAACCTAAACTTTCTAAATTTCTTTTAATATCGGGGGAAAAACTATATTCACTAAATTTCATTTTCTGTATTCAGATGATTTAATCGGACAAAGATAGGTGTAAAATATGATTTTGTTGAGTTCCTTCGAAGCTTGTTGGTGAAAGAGAACTTAATTTATGCTTTAAGTGGTTTTTCAAGTGTTCTGGTTTCCACCCAATATCTGAAATAGCCATAACCACCAATTACTATTGTTCCGATAAAGGTTAATCCGTTGGAAAGAATTCCGAAGCTAATTCCCGCGTTTGAATCAAGCTGAAAGGCAAGGAATAATTGCAGCAGTAGAAAATGAGTGGTTCCAATTCCTCCCGGACTTGGCAAAGCCCAACCTATTCCACCAATAAAAAGAATCACAATTGCAAAACTGATTGAGTATCCTGATGTTTCAGGCAGACAAAGCAGGTAGATGTAATTTAAAACAACGAGCATTGTCCAAATTAGCAGTGTTAACACTATAAACAGGAATCTCTTTTTAAGAAATAATCCATGCTTAAGGGATAGAAACATACTTTTTAAGAATTGAATTCCCTTTTTTATTGGACCTTTTTCTGATTTTTTTAATCTGCGTAAGCTAATTAGAAAAAGGATTAATAGAAGAATAAGGGCAACAGGAATTGCAAATAAATATTTGTAGCCATAAATATGAGAAATTCCACCTAATGTGGAGTCAAAAATTCCCTGTAAACGATCTAATTCTATCCAAAAGATCGCAGATACACCAAGACCTAATATCAACAAATCGTAGGCTCGTTCAGCCATAACGCTACCCATGGAAATGGCAACAGGAACTTTAGTTGTTTTTTGCAGTGATGTGCATCGAATTATTTCTCCGAATTTTGGGGTAAAGCTATTTACAAAATATCCGAGCAGAACAGAGGTTAGTACTTTGTCTGATTTTGGATATTCTCCAGATTCTTCAATTAACAGCTTCCAGCGTAAGGCTCGTAAGTAAAAAACTATGAACAAAATAACGAAGCTAATTAGTATGAAAAAATAATCAGCATTCGCTAAACTTTCCCATATTGGAGTCATTGGTTTATCACGAAAAGTGAGAAACAAAAAAACGGAACCTATTATGATTCCAATTGAATTTTGTACAATTTTTTTTATTCGGCTGCCCATTTAATAAGCTTACTGATTTGTTATTTTTTTTGTAAAGAAATACAAAAATAGGAAGACTTTTAGAATATTTCGTTTCAAAGCAAATTAATATAGTATAAAGTGTTTACTTCTTGATGGTTTGATAGGCCTCCTTCAGCCAATCTTTTAATTGTGGATCAAGTTCTGATAACTCACCAATGGCAAGGCGATGTAAAACTCGATTTCTGGATATTCTTTTGCATAGGTAAATTGGAAATTGATCTTCTTCCCGGAGTAATTGAAACTCCAATTCCAAATGATTCTTTTTTGTGTAAACCGACAAGAATGTTGCTCCAATCTTAAACTGTATGCAGGTTTTTAAGTAAATAATTTCTATGTTTTCGAAAGTTATAAGATAGGATAGTAGAGCTTCAAATAGTTCCGAGATATCTGAACTCATTTTCTGTAAATGAGTTTCTTTATCAGTAATGTAGCAGGAGTGATATTGGTTCGGCCCCAATAAACTTCTTTTACAGTCGGGACAAATATATGTCATGGAAAAACTTTAAATTGTGTTTATTTTGTGGTATCCAAAGCAACTTGTTGCATGCTGCTGCTAATTCTTTTAAGGGCTTCTTTAATATTATCTTCGGGCTTAATGAATGTCTGATTTCCCCAGAATTGGTCATCGTAAGTGAGATTTTCGGTTGAAAGAACAGTTGTTGGTACAATTGTTTCACTATGTTTAAATCTTCTAACATTGATGGTATCCAATTTTGTTGTTGCCATCTCGAAGGAAGTAGAGAATGTCTGAGAAAAGAACTTTCTTTTATTTTTCACCTTAAATTTTAAATTACCCAATGTGTGATTCAGAAAATACTTTCCATTAATATTTCTGTAGTTTACAGAATACTGAATAAGTGTAGGTCTGACTTTAGTTTTAGCATTTGCTTTGCTAATAAATCGATCTGTTAATTCAGGTAATCGATCTTGATCATAACCAAATTCTGCGCCAATAATGGCCAAACTTCTTGTTTCAATAATCAGCTTCCCTTCTAAAAGTGGCGCACTTAAATTTGGTTTCTGATGAAATTCAATGATATAAACAGGTCTGTTATTAAATGTACTGATATCAGATAAATGGTAGTTGTATAAATCTATAAATTCAGGATCTAAAAATTCAGGTTTGTTTTGTACAATATCCAACATCAAGCAACCCTGAATACCTCCTTTTAATCGAAACGATATGGTATCTAAACGAGATACGTCATAAATTTTACGACTCTTAAATATTTTCACTTTATCTGTTAGCTCATTCCCTGAATAAGGATTTTTGTAAATATCTAAAACCGATTCGAGATAAATCATATACTTATTGTTTTTAAGTACTGATTCCCTATAAAATGAGGTGAGATTAGCTGCGTTTTGCGGATAATTTAATTCAATCTTATTTATAGCTGCTTTTAGTATTGATTTAGGATCGTTATTTCTAATTACAACCTCCTGAAGTGAAATGAAATCTTCTATTAATTTAATTTCAAGTTGATTATTTAAGATCTTGGAAACAGGTGTTTCAAAATTTTTAAAGCCAACATAGGAAACAACCAGTGTGTCTTTACTATTTTCAGATGATAGAGTGAGTGTAAATTTACCATCCTGATTACTAATTGTACCAACATGTTTGCCTCTAATACCAACACTTGCATATGGCAAGGATATTTTATCTGAATAACTAGTTACTTTGCCACTAATATTCTGGTACGAAATGTAAGGAATTATGCTTGAAGTAACAGGTTTGTTTGTTTTGTATAAAGCGGGTACAATGATGATATGTCTATTAACTACCTGAAATTTGAGACTGGTATCTTGAACTATTTTCCGTAATAAAATTTCAAATTGAACGTCATCCTCTTTTAGGCTGAGTTTTTCTTTATTTGAAAATAAATTAGAATTATAGGTGAAATAGCAGTTGTTTTTTGCAGCAATAGAATCTAATGCATCATTAATACTGATGTTTGTAACATCAATTGAAATCTTATTTTGTAAGAGTGATTCTTGAGCCGAAAGGGGATACTGAGCAAAGCATATCAAAAGCAAAAGCAATGCATACGAAATGCTTCTTTGTACTATTTTTTGATATGTTTTTCCGCTTTTCATTCGGTAGTAGAATTACTTAAGTTCTTTTTTTAATATGATTTGATTCCCATTCTTTTCGTAGGTTAAGTTATGCGGACGGCATAAGTTTTCCAGAACATCAGTAAGTGGTGTTTTATTGAATGATGTGGTGATTGGTAAGTTTTGAATTGCTGTGTCGTTAAACTCAATATTAACCTGATAAGTGCGATTTATTACCTTGGCAACATCTTGCAAACTCATCGCTTTAAAAACCATTAATTGAGTTTTCCAGGAAAGGTAGTTTTCATCTCTTTGTATGGTTTTCTCAAAAGAATCATCTTGTAACACTCCAAAATCGCCTTTTTCAAGAATGATTTTCTTAGTTGGTTCATTTGCAAGTGAGAATTGAACCTTACCCGTTTCAACCAGAACCTCGACATGTTTCTTGGAAGCATTCACATTGAAGGATGTCCCCAAAACTTTAACTTCTGCATTCCCAACCGAAATAATGAATGGTTTGTCAGGATTCTTAGTAATGGTAAAAAATGCTTCACCAGTTAGTTTTACCCGTCTTTCATTTCCATTAAACGATTTTTCGTAAACCAATTCCGATTTGCCATTCAGAGTTACAATTGAACCATCAGCCAAAGTAATTGATTTGCCACTTTCATTTAATTCTGATGAGATACTTTGGTAAGGAATATTATTATTGTAAATACGATAAGACGCAAATCCAAGACCAATGGTAATTACCAACATG
>JAQBBZ010000235.1:0-10676 GCA_032125735.1 Labilibaculum sp. | reverse complement strand
TGACTCCTCAATTTGCATATCTTCAGGACTATTTGGAAGGGAAAGATGCCGTGAAAGTGTAAAAAGAAAGACCAAATGTGTGTGCATTTGGTCTTTTGTATTTTATAGTCTTTTTAAGTCTGTTATGGTTTGATTCGGATTATTAGATCCAAAAACAAAGCTCCCTGCAACAAGGGCATTGGCTCCGGCTTCTACTAATTTTTTTCCTGTTTCCAGGTTCACACCTCCGTCGATTTCAATAATAACCGAAGCATTATTTTCTTTAATTAGTTGAGCTAGTTTTTTAACCTTAGTATAGGTGTTTTCGATAAAACTTTGACCGCCAAATCCAGGATTTACACTCATTAACAGAACCAAATCAATATCAGTAATAATTTCTTCTAAAACAGAAACCGGAGTGTGAGGATTTAGCGATACCCCAGCTTTCATGCCATGGCTATGAATATTTTGAATTGTGCGGTGAAGATGAGTGCATGCTTCGTAATGAACAGTTAAAATATCTGCTCCGACCTTTTTAAAAGCTTCAACGTATCGGTCTGGATCAATAATCATCAGATGAACATCTAATGGTTTTTTAGCAATTTTGTTTATTTGCTCTACAACAGGTAATCCATATGATATGTTAGGTACGAATACCCCATCCATAATGTCTAGGTGAAACCAATCGGCTTGACTGTTGTTTACCATATCGATATCGGCTTTTAAATTTGTAAAATCAGCCGCTAATAGCGAAGGGGAAATTAATGTTTGCATTTGGTTGTTTACGTTTCGTTTAAATATGGCGCAAATATAATTAAAAAAGGATAAGAGGAGGCAAATGAAAATTCACCATCAGTTCTTATCCTTTCTTGTTACACCTAAAATGTTTATTATTCTCCCAAATAAGTTTTTAGTATTTTACTTCTGAATGTTGTTTTCATTCGCTTGATTGCCTTTTCTTTAATCTGGCGAACCCGTTCTCGTGTTAAGCCAAATTCTTTGCCAATTTCTTCAAGAGAGTAGGGTGGTTTTCCATTTAAACCAAAATACAATCTAATAATAGAAGCCTCACGTTTCGAAAGAGTTGATAAGGATCTGTCAATTTCTTTGCGAAGAGAGTCTCTAATTAGCTTTTGATCCGGACTAATTTCATCATTACTAAGTAGTATGTCGTAAAGAGTATTCTCTTCATCAGGATTTATCGGAGCATCCATTGAGATGTGTCTACCAGAAGCCTTAAGTGCTTCTTTTACATCTTTCGGACTCATTTCTAGTATGATAGCAATTTCTTCAGGAGATGGTTCTCGCTGATACTCTTGCTCTAATTGAGCGAATGTTTTGTTGATTTTATTAATAGAACCAATTTTATTTAACGGCAAACGCACAATTCGGGCTTGTTCGGCCAAAGCTTGCAAAATGGATTGTCTAATCCACCAAACAGCGTAAGATATGAACTTAAAACCTCTGGTTTCGTCGAATCGTTGAGCCGCTTTAATTAATCCTAAGTTTCCTTCGTTTATCAAATCAGGAAGGCTAAGTCCTTGGTTTTGATATTGCTTTGAAACTGAAACGACAAAACGCAGATTACATTTAATAAGTCGATCCAGAGCTTTTTTATTACCCTTTTTAATCTCCCTGGCAAGTTGAACCTCTTCTTCAGCAGAAATAAGATCTACTTTCCCAATTTCATGCAGGTACTTGTCTAGT
Source organism: Labilibaculum sp. (assembly GCA_032125735.1). Taxonomy (GTDB): domain Bacteria; phylum Bacteroidota; class Bacteroidia; order Bacteroidales; family Marinifilaceae; genus Labilibaculum. The sequence continues at coordinate 8,990 of JAQBBZ010000235.1, read as the reverse complement.
GACGGAGTTTCTCTGTTGGTTACCTGTTTAGTGATCTTTAGTTGTCTCATAGTGGATATTAAATGGTATTTATATCGGAGAGGAATCCTCTCGTTTATATTTAAATATAGCAAAATCATTTTGAAAAAGAAATTTGTGCGGCTTTCAAGAGGGCTTTTTTAAGTTTTTATAAACTTATTTTACGGTTTGTGTTTTTTGAATTCGAATAATAAAATCATTTTTTTTTTGAGAATTATAACTAATTCCGTAATATTGCAATTGAATTCAGATTAATTCTTCTCATTTAGAGGTCGAAAGATCAGGTTTCCTATTGTCCAAATACAATTTCTATTCTAAAAAAAATCACCCAAAAAAATATTAATATATCATTTATGTACGATATTCTTGAATTAAACAAGAAACTTGTGCCTGAATTACGAGAAATCGCTAAAGACCTCAACGTTAAAAAGATTGAGGGTTTTAAGAAACAGGATTTAATTTACCGAATCCTTGATCAACAGGCAATTGTAGCTTCTGAAAGGAAAACACCAGAAAAAAAATCTTCATTAAATAGAATTAAGAGTTCTGATGGAGATAATAAGGCTGAGGAAGGTCGATCTAGATCGATTTTACCAAAAAGAAAAAAACCAGAGCAACCAGCTAAAGAAGCTGTAATTGCTGTGACTCCTCAAGAGGAAAATACAATACAAAAAGAAGCTCCTAGAGACCCTAGGAGAGATAAAAGACCGGTTTTTAAGAAAGCCGAAAGTTCTTCTGTAGAAGAGAAGAAAGAAGAGCAATCGGACGTTGCAGCTTCGGTTCCTGCTACTGCGACAGATGAAAATGTACAGACAAGCGAAAGAACTGCTAGACCACCAAGACCGCCAAGACCAACAAGACCACCAAGAACAGATCGAGGACCAAGACCAGAGCGTCAGGATAAACTTGAGGGGCAAGATGTACCTGAAGAACAAGTTGAATCTGAGGGTCAGGAAAAGTCAGAAGGACAAGAAGTTTCAAAAAGAACTGAAAAATCAGAAAAACCTGAAGGACCAGAAAATCCAAATAGAAAACGTTTTGAAAAACGTGAGAAAGAGAAATTATTTGAATTTGATGGAATAATTGACAATTCAGGTGTTTTGGAAATTATGCCTGATGGTTATGGATTCCTTCGTTCTTCGGATTACAATTATTTAAATTCTCCTGATGATATATATGTGTCACAGTCGCAAATCAAATTGTTTGGTTTAAAAACTGGGGATACGGTTAATGGAACGATTCGTCCGCCAAAAGAAGGTGAGAAATATTTCCCATTAATTAAGGTTTCAAAAATTAACGGTAGATTACCTGAGGTAATTCGTGACCGTGTTCCTTTCGATCATTTAACTCCCTTATTCCCTGATGAGAAATTTAACTTGACAGGAAAAGGCATGAATACAATGTCAACACGTCTTGTTGATATGTTTGCTCCAATTGGTAAAGGACAAAGAGGACTTATTGTTGCGCAGCCAAAAACAGGAAAGACTGTTCTTTTGAAAGAGATTGCCAATGCTATTGCTGCAAACAATCCAGAGGCTTATATGATTATTTTATTGATCGATGAGCGTCCTGAAGAGGTTACTGATATGGCTCGAAGTGTAAATGCAGAGGTTATTTCATCTACATTTGATGAACCAGCTGAGCGCCATGTACGTGTTGCTAATATTGTTTTGGAAAAAGCGAAACGTATGGTAGAGTGTGGTCATGATGTTGTAATTCTATTGGATTCAATAACTCGATTGGCTCGTGCTTACAATACTGTTTCTCCTGCTTCAGGTAAAGTACTTTCGGGTGGTGTGGATGCAAACGCATTGCACAAACCAAAACGTTTCTTTGGTGCGGCAAGAAATATTGAGAATGGTGGATCGCTTACAATTTTAGCAACAGCATTAACCGATACAGGTTCTAAAATGGATGATGTTATCTTCGAGGAATTTAAAGGTACTGGTAATATGGAGCTTCAGTTAGATCGTAAGTTATCTAACAAACGAATCTTCCCTGCAATTGATATTACAGCATCAAGTACTCGTCGTGATGATCTGCTTCTTGATCCAAATCAATTGAATCGTATCTGGATTCTTAGAAATTATCTGACAGATATGAATTCTGTTGAGGCAATGCAATTCTTGCAAGATCGCTTAAGAAAAACAAAATCGAACGAAGAATTCTTAATCTCAATGAACGATAAGTAAATTACTTTTTGTTTTAAAAAGATATAAAAGGGTAGTGATTGTGGTCACTACCCTTTCTTTTTGCGTTAAATTGAAAGTGCTTATTTGGACGAAATTAATTCGAGGAGTAAGATTAAGGTATTGATTGTGTAGGATGGCTAGTTTGCTTGTTGTTAGTGTTTTATGTATATGTGGGTTCTTATTTTAAATAAGTATAAATTACAAAAATAAATGCTTTTTGTAATCTCTAGATAGCAAAAAATCGCTTTTATTCTATAAATTTGCGAAGTAAATCCGAGATGAAATGAACACTTTAGTACAGACTCATAATAGTTTGTTGAAGCATAAAAAAGGCACGATTAGACGTGAGTTGGCTGATGAGATTGATTGGTCGAAACGTTTAATAGCTATTAAGGGATCCAGAGGAGTTGGAAAAACAACTTTCTTATTGGATTATATTCGTGAGCACCATGCAAACGATAAAAATTGCTTGTACATCAATTTGAACAATCTATTCTTTACGGAGAAAGGATTAGTTCCATTTATTGATGAATTTTATAAAAGAGGGGGAAAAATATTATTACTGGATCAAATTCATAAGTATCCTGAATGGGCGAAAAGCTTACGAACTTGTTACGAGCAATTTTCTGATTTGCAAATTATATTTACAGGTTCGTCCATTCTTCGTGTAAAAACAAACGAGGATTTAAAAGACATTGTTAATGTCTATTATTTGAATGGTTTGTCGTTTCGAGAGTTTTTAAATTATGAGTCAGGAAATCAATTTCCTCGCTACACTCTTGAAGATTTATTAGAGAACCATGAAGGTATTGTTGAAGAAATTTTAGGGAAAGTTCGCCCTTTGGCTTATTTTAGTGATTATCTGAAATTTGGATATTATCCTTGTTATCAGGAAGAGAAAAGTTTTAACGATAATCTTTTGAAAATTATCAATTTGATGTTAGAGTTTGATATAACTTATTTGAACCAGATTGAATTGAAATATCTTTGTAAATTGAAGAAACTTCTATACATTATTTCATGTAACGTACCGTTTCATCCAAATGTAAGTAAGTTGGCAAACGATGTAGAAACATCAAGAGCTACAATCATGAATTACTTGCGTTATTTAAAAAATGCCCGATTAATTCGATTGTTGAATTCTTCGGAGAGTTTTAAAGATGTGTCTAAGAAACCAAATAAGGTTTATCTGCACAATACAAATTTATTATACGCAATTGCACCGGAAAATGTAAATGAAGCTAATCTTCGTGAAACATTCTTTTACAATCAGGTTGGTCCTGATAGAAATATATCAAGTACAGATAGAGGGCATTTCTTAGTGAATGATAAATATAATTTTGAAATTGCTGGTAGCGAAAATATGTCGGAATCTAAATTTAGAACGGAAGATTTTTTTGTTGCTGCCGATATGATCGAACGTGGAGAGGGAAATAAAATACCTCTTTGGTTGTTCGGCTTTTTGTATTAGAGAATTAGTAAGCAAAATAAAATACCAAAAAATAATTTAATCGGAGGAGTAAAATGGCAAGAGAAAAAAAATTCATTACCTGTGATGGTAATGCAGCTGCCGCTCACGTAGCATATATGTTTAGTGAGGTTTCTTGTATTTACCCAATCACTCCATCTTCGCCTATGGCTGAGAATGTTGATGAGTGGGCTGCACAAGGACGTAAGAATCTATTTGGAGAAACAGTTCAATTAGTAGAAATGCAATCTGAAGCTGGTGCTGCAGGTGCTGTTCATGGTGCATTGCAAGCTGGTGCATTAACAACTACTTATACTGCATCTCAGGGATTATTATTGATGATCCCTAATATGTATAAAATTGCTGGTGAGTTATTACCATGTGTATTTCATGTTACTGCTCGTGCTCTTGCGGCTCAGGCATTGAGTATTTTTGGTGATCACTCTGATGTATATTCTGCACGTCAGACAGGTTTCGCTATGTTAGCTTCAGGTTCGGTGCAGGAAGTAATGGACCTTTCTGCAGTATCTCATTTAACAGCGATTAAATCAAGAGTTCCTTTCATGAACTTCTTCGATGGATTCCGTACTTCTCACGAAATTCAGAAAATTGAAGCTGTTGATATGGAAGACATGAGAGACTTGGTTGACCAAGAAGCTCTTCAGGCTTTCCGTGATCGTGCCTTGAATCCAGAAAACCCTGTAACTAGAGGTACTGCTCAGAATCCTGATGTATACTTCCAGTCTCGTGAAGCTGCTAACCCATTTTACAATGCGGTTCCGGATATTGTAGCTGATTACATGAAGGAAATGACCAAAATTACAGGAAGAGAATACAAGCCTTTCATGTATTATGGTGCTCCTGATGCTGAAAATATCATTATCGCAATGGGTTCTGTAAACGAAACCATTAAAGAAGCGGTTGATTATAAAATGAAAAACGGAGAAAAAGTAGGTCTTGTTTGTGTTCACCTATATCGTCCATTCTCTGCGAAGCACTTCCTGAGTGTAATTCCTAAGTCTGTAAAACGTATTTGTGTTCTTGATCGTACGAAAGAAACTGGCGCTAACGGAGATCCATTGTATCTTGATGTAAGAGAAATTTTCTACGGTACAGAAAATGCTCCTATTGTTGTAGGTGGACGTTATGGTTTGGGTTCTAAAGAGGTGACTCCATCTCAAATTGTTGCGGTTTACAAAAACTTAGCAATGAACGAGCCTAAGAATCAATTCACTTTGGGTATTGTTGATGACGTTACATTTACGTCTCTTCCATTATTGCCAGAGGTTAAAATGAACTCTGAGTCTCTTTATGAAGCGAAATTTTATGGTTTGGGTTCTGATGGTACTGTAGGTGCTAATAAAAATTCAATCAAAATCATTGGTGGTTCAACCGATAAATATTGTCAAGCTTACTTTGCTTACGATTCTAAAAAATCAGGTGGATTTACTGCTTCTCACCTTCGTTTTGGTGATGAGCCAATCCGCTCTACATATTTAGTAACTACTCCTGACTTCGTTGCATGTCACGTTCCTGCTTACGTGTATCTTTACGATGTATTAAAAGGATTGAAAAAAGGTGGTTCTTTCTTATTGAACTCAATATATGATGCTGAAGAGACAATTAAGAATCTTCCAAATCATATGAAAAAGTACTTGGCTGAGAATGAGATTAAATTCTACATTATCAACGGTACTAAATTGGGTGAAGAACTTGGTCTTGGTAATCGTACCAATACTATTATGCAAGCTGCTTTCTTTAAAATTACTAACGTAATTCCTTTCGCACAAGCTGCTGAGCAAATGAAGAAAGCCATTGTTAAATCGTATGGTAATAAAGGAGAAAAAGTTATAAACATGAACTTCTCAGCTGTTGATGCTGGTGGCGAAAATGTTGTTAAAGTTGATGTTTCTGCTGATTGGAAAAATTTAGCTGATGAAAAAGAAGTTGCTGTTGCAAGTAATCGTCCTAAGTTTATTGTTGAGGTTTGTGATCCAATGAACGCTCAAAAAGGGGATGATCTTCCAGTATCTGCTTTCACGGGTCGTGAAGATGGAACTTTTCCTGCAGGAACAACTAAGTATGAGAAACGTGGTGTAGCTGTTAGTGTTCCAGAATGGCAAGAAGAAACTTGTATTCAGTGTAACCAATGTGCTTACGTTTGTCCTCACGCTGCAATTCGTCCTTTCATCTTAACTGATGAGGAATTAGCTGCTGCTCCTGCTGGAACTGCTGTTAAGCCTGCAACAGGTAAAGAATTGAAAGGTTTACATTTCAGAATTCAAGTAGCTGTTGAAGATTGTACTGGTTGTGGTAACTGTGCTGATGTTTGTCCTGCTCCTAAAGCAAAAGCTTTAGTAATGAAGCATCTTGAAACTCAGACTGCTGAGAAGGAAAGATGGCATTATATGGATGAGAAAGTAGGTTACAAAGATTTGTTGCCTAAAAATAATGTGAAAAACTCACAATTTGCTCAGCCATTATTCGAGTTCTCTGGAGCTTGTGCTGGTTGTGGTGAGACTCCATATATCAAATTAATCACTCAATTATTTGGTGAGAGAATGATGGTTGCGAATGCAACAGGTTGTTCTTCTATTTACGGTGGATCTGCTCCTGCAACTCCATATTGTAAAAACAATAAGAGTGGTAAAGGTCCAGCTTGGGCTAACTCATTATTCGAAGACAATGCTGAGTTTGGTTTTGGTATGAACGAAGGTGTGCGTAAAATGCGTAACCGTATTGAGCTTCGTATGAAAGCTGCAATGGAAGAAGTTAATGCTGATACTAAAGCTGCATTTGCTGAATGGCTAGAGAATAAGAACAATGGTGAGTTAACAGTAGAGGTTTCAGCTAAAGTTGAAGCTGTTCTTGCAAATGAAACTCACGCTGTAGCGAAAGAGATTCTTAACCTTAAAAATTACCTAATCAAGAAATCTCAATGGATTTTTGGTGGTGACGGATGGGATTATGATATCGGATTCGGTGGATTAGATCACGTATTGGCTTCAGGTGAAGATGTAAATGTTTTAGTAATGGATACTGAGATTTACTCTAACACAGGTGGACAAGCTTCTAAAGCGACTCCAGTTGGTGCTGTTGCGAAATTTGCAGCAGCAGGTAAGCGTATCAGAAAGAAAGACCTTGGTATGATAGCAATGTCTTACGGATATGTTTATGTAGCTCAGGTAGCTATGGGAGCAAATCAAGCTCAATACATGAAAGCTGTTAAAGAAGCTGAGGCTTATCCAGGACCATCTTTGATCATTGCTTATTCTCCTTGTATTTCTCACGGATTGAAAGCATCTATGGGTAAATCACAAGAAGAAGAGAAGAAAGCTGTTGATGCAGGATACTGGCATTTGTTCCGTAACAATCCAACTTTGGAAAATGAAGGTAAAAACCCATTTGTTATTGATTCAAAAGAGCCAGTTTGGGAAAATTTCCAAAATTTCCTTTTGGGTGAGGTTCGTTACTCTTCATTACAGAAATCATTCCCAGAGCAAGCTAAGGAATTGTTTGTTGCTGCTGAAGAAAATGCTAAATGGAGATATAGGACATACAAGCGTCAAGCTGCTATGGATTATACTGTCGAATAAGCATTATTCTGAATATTATAGTAAAGGGATTCCATTTTTGGAATCCCTTTTTTTATGTTTGATTGTAGGGAACACGACAAAAGGAATTATCTGGTTGTTGTAACTTCAATTTATATCTTCATTATAATGATTTGAGGTAAGAAACAGGATTTTTAAAGTCCGATTCAGCTTAGCACATAACTTTGAATTGGAATGGCAGAATAAAAAGTTGGTGGATCTTTTTTATTCTGCCATATTTTTTTTATAAAATAAGACTCGCAAGTCCTTTACTTATAGACTTTTTTGGTTTGATGTTGATTTTCATATTATTAAATATTGATTTTTGGTTGAATATCTCAAGTTCATTTATTAAATTTAATAAGAACAGAAATTTAAAATCAAAAAAATATGGCAAATCTAAATGTTGAATTCATGGGATTAAAACTTAAAAATCCCATCGTTGTAGGAGCTTGTACACTTTCAGCCACCGTAGAAGGGGCTCAGGAATTAGAACGTGCTGGTGCAGCAGCAATTGTTTATAAATCACTTTTCGAAGAGCAAATTCAGATGGAACGGGCGCAGCTAGCCGATGAACTTGATGAGTACGCGGATCGAAACGCCGAAATGACTTCCATTTTCCCTGCAATTGAGCATGCTGGTGCCAAGGCTCATATTATGAGATTATCCGAAGTGAAAAAAAGCCTTAGTATTCCTGTAATTGCCAGCTTAAATTGTATTTATGATGTAACCTGGTTCGATTACGCCAAGCAATTGGAGGATGCTGGAATAGATGCTTTAGAGTTGAATTTTTACCAAATGCCCGGTAGTGTTGATAAAACAGCGGCGCAATTGGAAGATGAAAAAGTGAAAATTGTAGAAACTCTTAAAAAGAGACTGTCAATTCCATTTTGTATTAAACTAAGTCCTTACTATACGAATACATTGAATTTCGTGAATCGTTTAGATCAGGCTGGAGCTTCTGCATTTGTTTTGTTTAATCGTTTATTTCAACCGGAAATTGATATTAATACGGAAAGTCATGTGACCAATTTTAATTTGAGTCATCAAGGTGATTTTAAATTGGGATTACGTTACGTTGGTTTACTTTATAAGAAAATTGAAGGTGGTCTATGCGGTACAAATGGAATCTATACATACGAAGATGTTGTGCAAATGTTATTGAGCGGTGCCGATATTGTTCAGATGGTGAGTGCATTATATGAAAATAAACCTTCGCACATAGCAAAGGTACTTGCGGGATTGGAAGAATGGATGGATAAAAAAGCTTATAAAAGTATTGATGAATTCAGAGGTAAGTTGTCTGATAGCGAAATGAAAGCTTCAGATATTTATTACAGAGCTCAATATTTGGATTTTATTCTTCATCCCGAAGAAATAATTAATAAGTATCCAATGAGATAAATGTTCGATAATTAGATGAAATGGCCGGTCAGTAGATTGGCCATTTTTTATTGATCATTCAATTGATAAAGTGTATTGAAAAGTTCTGCAAACGTTTGAGGAACACAAGCCTAAATCATTTGAAAAAAGACACTTAGATTGTCAGTTCTTTGTTTCCTTTTTTGAAAAAAGAACCTACTTTTGTGTACAATTTTCAAGTGCGAACATAAAAAGTGAGCCTTGAGATTTTAGAAAAGAATATTATAAGTTAATATATAATTGCAGTTGAATGCTTTACTTGTAAAGCAGGAGATTACATTAAAACTAAAAAGCGAT
>JAQBBZ010000234.1:0-2666 GCA_032125735.1 Labilibaculum sp. | reverse complement strand
GGCTCCGGCAAACTGCTGGTCCGTCATGATAAAAAGGATATTAGGTCTTTTCCCTTTGAACTCAGGATTTAGATTAAAAATAGTCCCTTGACCTAAAAGTAGTTTTGATGCCGCTATTCCAGTTAAGGTAAGACTGCTGTTTTTCAGAAATTTTCTTCGGTCCATATGGTAAGGTTGATTTTAGATCATTGATAGTCCTAAAGGTCTTAAAAGTCGAATGGTCTAACAGTCAAAGGCTAAAAAGTAAAACTGTAAAAGCTCTAACAGGGTATGCTATACTTCATACACGCTTCCTTTTCACTTTTAGAACCTTTGACTTTTCAGACTTTTAAATTACAAGCTGCTAAGGAACGGATCGTTGGTTCTGATCAGAATTTCACGAAGCTTTTCTGTTAGGTCTTGTTCCAATTCCGAATTTTCGCCGTAAATATTTTTGGTTTGATAAGGATCGTTCTTGTCATCGTACAGAAAATGCATTTTTTCACCTTTGTTATCGTAGGCAATCACGTAGGTGTGAGTATGTGTTTTCACACCCCTTCGTTTTTCGGTATCATCTTCGGGCTTGGCAAAGAAATAAAGTGCTGCTTCGGGTCTGTCCACTTTTTCGTTTCGGAAAATGCCTGAGTAATCTTTGCCTTCCACTTCACTGGGAATTTGCTTGTTTAATCCCATTAATCCCAAAAGGGTAGGCATTACATCCGGAACACTTAAAAGCAAGTCATCGGTTCCTGCCTTGATTTTTTCAGGCCAGCGGATGATGAAAGGGATATCGAAAGCCTCGCTAAACCATACATTTTTGTGCATCATACCCTGACTTCCCAGCATCTCGCCATGGTCGGATGTGAAAATTACAATCGTGTTTTTGTCCAGACCCTGATCTTTTAAGCTTTGCAGTACCTTTCCAATTTGCTCATCAACACCTTCGCACATCGCAAAGTAATCAGTAGCTTGATTGATCCGTTTTTCAACAAACATATCTCCAAAACCATGGCTTCCCATTTCTGTGTTATCCGTAAACTGAACGTTAGGACGGTTTAGTACATCTTTTTCCGTTTTGCCTTCGAAATTCTTTTTGTAGTTCTCAGGAACTAAGTTGAATGGGTGATGAGGCGGGTTAATTCCCCAGAATAAAGCAAAGGGTTTCTCGTCATCGCGGAATTTATCTCCGGCATTTTCCAAATACTTTTGCACCACTTCCGCCTCATGTTCCGGCGACCATTGTTCGAAATATTTTGCTTCATCTTCTTTGGCCCCGTTAATCCAGTAGTGAGGGGTCAGATGATTGTCATCGGCACCGTATGAATACCAAAAGTCGAAACCGTGACGATATCTGCCAGGCTTGCAATAGGAATCCCAAATATTGGCACCGCCGTCTTTGGGTGGCTCAGGACCATCCAGATGCCATTTGCCTACATAGCCTGCATTGTAATTGTTTTGTGAAAGAACATCAGAGAAACACACATCATCAGGTTTCAGAAAATTGCCGAATTGTGTTCTTCCCGAATGACAGTTGTTTAAAACGCCGTTTGAAAGAGGATATTTTCCGGTAAGAAGCATGCCCCGATACGGACTGCATAGCGGGTGATTGCTAACTGCGTTGGTAAAAACCACACCTTGTTTCGATAAAGCATCGATATTCGGCGTTTTAACAGGATCCTGATTCATAAACCCCATGGCTTGTTTGCGGTACTGGTCGGGGAATATATACAGAAGATTCGGACGTTTTCCATCCTTCATGCAGGAAGTGAGAAAACCTTGCGGAATCAAAGTCATACCGGCTGTAATTGCTGCCGTACTTTTTACGAAATTTCTTCGGGATATATTTTTATTCATAGCTTGTATTTTTTAGTTCCTTCTCATTTTTACTCAGTGAAAATAATGTGAGGGAGTTTATTTTTTATTTAGTACTACTTCGCGGGTTAAACCGTGTTGACAAGTGAATTCAAGCAGGCTTTCATTTTCGTTGCTGCTAATCAGCCTGCAATAATCATTGGCTTCTAAAGTCCATTCACCTTTTAGGCTAACTTGTATTTTCGATACCTTGCTTTCATTGTTAATCCAGTCACGGGAATAAATGCTTCTTTCTTTTCTTTTTCCATTTTCCAGAACGATATCGGCAGTCCCTTCATAAAGATGCAGATCCGGATCACATAGACTCATCACTTTAGAGTTCTTTTTATCTTTTATCATCACCAAAGCAGGAGCATTTACAGCTGTTAATCCGGCCTGGTTAATGTTCGCATTGGCTTCAAACAGTGCAAAAGCGGTTGTTTCAGAGGCATTATCCCTTACAATATGTGCTTTTTTGTCTTGTTGCAGAACCGTGTAGGCAACTGTCTTCTTTTTACTCATCAGTCTGGCAAATTGCACCAACTCATTGTGACTGCTCTGCACGAGGATTGCATATTCGTAGCTGCCAGCCTGCGGCGCTTTCCCATGGCTGATTACAGCAGTGGCGAAATTTCCCTGGTTGGGTGTTTCTTTCTTCTGATCTTTTGAAAACTGCAATTGTTTGCCCACTTCAACTCTGTAAGCTGCAGGAATGTAAAAACTGTTTCCCACATTATCTGTGAGTAAACTGGCTTTTTTGCCTAGGCTTTCTTTGCTGTAAGGGAATTCAGGAATTATTTGATTATTAAAGTGAATGCTTTCCGATTCCTGATTCA
>JAQBBZ010000233.1:0-3494 GCA_032125735.1 Labilibaculum sp. | reverse complement strand
AAATTTGCCGAATTCACACCAAAACCTGAATCACTCATGTAATAATTGAATTTACCAGAGGAGGCAATCAATTTCCCGTTTTGATATTTCCCATAAGAATAGTCATTGCTAACCGGACGCAAATCAACTTTTTCGTCCAACAATAAATCAGGATAACCCAAACCTTCATCACCAACTTTAGAATCGAGACGCAAATAGATCTTCACGACATTTAATCTATCTGTTGAATTAGAAATAACTCCCAAATAAGAAACCATCCCATCAAACTCGTTCAAATAGTAAAAATTACTATTCGGAATTGGTTCTCCTGTAGTAACAATCATCTCTTCAAAAAACTCAAAACAGTTTCTAATTTGATCGTCAGGTTCGATATTTAAATCATCCATACTATTACAAATAGTAACTTGTAGGTGATACTGTTCCCAAAATCCTGTAAAGTACTTATTTTGAATATAATCTGTTATTTCAGGTTCATTTCTAAAAGGTTGTTTACATAAATCTTTCAGAATTGAATCTTGATCCAGTTTATCTTGAATTTCGAGTAAAAAAGTTTCGGAGGTTGGATCATATTCTGTAGAAAGATTCATTGCAGCAACCTGCCTGTCTTGTTTTTCCTTTTGGCTCGAAAAAGAATTAATTCTATTGGTAACAAATACCGAAACTCCTAAAAGCAAAATCACATAGAGAGAATACCTTCCTCCCTTTTCTTTTTGGTAATTTATTAATCCTAAAACCAAAACCAGCAAAATCGGAAAGAGCCAATTAATAATATCTGTGTTTGCAGGATTCCAAAAATAAATCGCCGAACTAAGGGCAACCGATATCGGAATAACTACAATCAAATAGGTTTTTAAATTCCATTTATCCCTTGCAATGGCTCCCAATAAATTCGCGATTTGCCCTAAAGTATAAAATAGAAAAATCAATATTGTAAAGCCCACAAAAACGTAAATTCCATTATCCTGAAACACAAACATTTGCAAACTAAAACTAGAATCCAAAATCAGACTTTCGAATTGATTTCCGATTGCGAAATACAGCAGAAAAAGAAAGATTAGATGCATTGAAATCAATACAGCAACCTGAGATGACTTGAGTGATTTGAAGAATTGATTCTTCTGTAAAAACCGTGAATAGGTATAAACAAAAACAAACAAAAAGAAGGCATTGATTACAAAATCACCTAAGGATGGAAAGAAGAATGAACTGGCAAACAGAACGGGTGAGAAAATCTCCAAATTTGAATAGACCTTAGGGAATCCCCACAAAAGCATAAAGTAACGAATAAGCACCAAACTTACCCCCCAAACGAGAAATGCAGGGATACCAAATTTCAGATCCTTTACTTGGCGTAACAAAATACTAATGAAAAATAAAGCAGATAGAATTGCGAACAAATACAACAAACCTACTCCTTTTTGGCCTCTTCTGGCACCAAAGCCCACATTATCATCCGATAATGAAAATAGATATTCTCCTTTGGGGTTGTAAACCGAAGCTCCTTTTTTTGAATTTAGAGAGATATTAAATGAAGCAGGAATGGAAAACCCAGGGCCGAAATGATTTTTTAAAAATTTATTCTGATACGGATAAATCTTTTTCAGAAGCAAAAATCCATACAAATCAATAGAATCCAACTTCTGCTTCTGCATATAATAGAATCCATCATCCAATCTAACGACCAATGAATTCTCTTTTTCAAGGAAATCTTTCTTAGGTATTAGAAATGAATTATCGCTCCAAAACAACAAACTGTCCTGTTTGTACGCGAGTAAAACAAATCCATCTTCTTTTAAATCTTTCTCAAACTCTGAAAAGTTATCGTATTTACTAAGCGCTTTATCCTGCTCTGTAACGGCACTCCTAAGCTCGCTCAGATCCTTTTTCAGTAATTTTTCTTTCTTATCGAAAACCTGCTGCGTATGACTAGCCACTTTCGCAAGGCGATCGTTTTGCTTAAAATAATATTCTGTAGAAACTGCTAACAGAAAAAATACCAACGTAAGAATCGCCGGAATATATTTGAGAAGTTTATTTTTCAATTTGGGCCGTTTTGAAATGTTTTATTCCTGATACAAAATTCATGCTAAACACCTCACAAATTAGCTTAATTAGTTCAAAGCATCAAACGTGATGATATGGCTCACTTTTAATGATGGTCATGGCTCTATACAACTGCTCTGTAAAAATCATTCGAATCATCTGATGGGAAAAAGTCATTTTAGATAACGAAACCTTTCCTTGTGCTTTTTGATACACCTCATCAGAAAAACCGTAAGGCCCACCGATCACGAACACAAGGTTTTTAGTTCCATCAATCATTTTCTGTTCAATAAATTTTGAAAAACCTACCGATGAAAACTCTTTACCACCCTCATCGAGCAGTATTAATGTATCTCCGGATTTAATCTTTTCCAGAATTAAATCGCCTTCTTTTTGCTTCTGTTGATTTTCAGATAGATTCTTGGTGTTTTTGATATCAGGAATAATGTTTATTTCGAAAGGAAGATAATGAACCAGGCGTTTTTGATATTCTTCAATCCCATTTTTCACAAAATCCTTATCCGTCTTCCCAATTACTAAGAGAACTATTTTCATTTATTTACAATTTTCAATTTAGACTTAACTTATTTGTAGTTTTAGGTATCGATTTAAACCAATTGGAAATTAATTTCAATATACCAGACACTAAAAAGATAATTCACTATTAACATGACCATTACCCGTGGTGTAAAAACACGAACAAGACCGATACTAAACATCATAACAATCAATTCTTTTCTTATAAATAAAAAGAAATTGAGATTTTTTTTAACTTGCAATGTATCTTTCGCACGGTATTTGTGTAAAGGTATATGATATTAAGTTGAAAATTATTCATATGAGATCTATAAAATACATATTTGCAGGAATATTCATGATTTTAGTTTGTTCCTCATCAGCAATTTCTCAAAATCAAGAAGATTTACCTCGAGAACTAATAACTGCCTTTAAACAAGGCAATAGTAACAGCTTGTCAAATTTCTTTGGAGATCGAATTCAATTAACGATTCAAGATAAAGAGGCTATTTATAGCAAATCGCAAGCAACACAAATTATGGCTAAATTCTTTAAGGAATTTCCTCCAACTGAGTTCACCAAGAAACATGTTGGCGGTAAACCTGATGCTCGCTATGTAATAGGCAGCTTAACGACTACAAACGGAAGCTTTCGGGTAAATCTCTATCTAAAAAGCGACACCGGAAAATTTGTCGTTCATCAACTACGAATCGAAAAGAACTAACAGAAAAGGCTCCAAATACATTGGAGCCTTTTCTTTTTACAACACCGAAACTTCTAATTTCTGTATCAAATCAAATTTTAGTTAGAGAAAACACAAACAAGCATCTCACAACTCAAAATAAAGGGGTGTTGTTGA
The DNA here is from genome assembly GCA_032125735.1 of Labilibaculum sp. Lineage (GTDB taxonomy): Bacteria > Bacteroidota > Bacteroidia > Bacteroidales > Marinifilaceae > Labilibaculum. Next base: position 76 of record JAQBBZ010000233.1, on the reverse strand, counting down.
ATTATTAAATCATTTTAAACAGTAGCACCCCTTCTGAGATTAGGTTGTTTGTTAATTTTATCTTATTTTTGAAGCC
>JAQBBZ010000232.1:0-3613 GCA_032125735.1 Labilibaculum sp. | reverse complement strand
CTGCCAAATTGGTTTCATTGTAGTTTCGAACTTCACTTAAAGCAATTAAATCAGCTTTTGTCCTAATTATTTCATTAATGATGGCATCGTATCCACCTTCAACCTGAGTTCCCTCCTGCCATATATTAAACTGCAATACACGCAATTCAACATTTTCCTTTTTTTCTTTACAAGATGTACCAATTAGCACAAGCAGGAATATCAAATAAATCTTATTCATATCATTTAGTTTCTTAGCTCATCAAAAATATTCATTATAAGCAGATTCACAAGTCAATTTCAAGCTCAAAATTAGAGCAATCACTTTTCATTAAAATTCTTTACATTTAATAATATAAACGTTCAATATCTTTTTTCTGAAATTACTTTTCACATACCTGCTCCTTTTCATCTTCTCATTTCAAAGTTTTGAAGTGATATTTATCACTGTGAACTTTAAAGTACATCAGGATTTTTTTGCGGCAATCTGCACCAACAAAAACAAACCTGAAATGAAGTGTAACGGAAAATGTCACCTAAAAAAGCAAATTCAGGAACACGAAAAGAAAGAGTCTTCAAAGGATAAACAACTCACCGAAAAGGAATATCAATTATTCATTCAAAGCATAAGTATACTCAAGAATGAACCCGCAGTTCTTGGTTCTGCAAAACAATTAGCTTATATAGAGCCATTGCGACCCACTAAACATTCCTTTAATATTTTTCATCCTCCAAGAATCAAATTTTACCATTTGGAAAATGATCATACAGCTAAGCTGTAATCATTACTCCGAGGATGTCCAAAAAGACCAGGCAATTGTCATTCTAAGCGAAGTCGAAGAATCTACTTGTTTTAAATATGAGATGTTTCGACAAGTTCAACATGACATCTACATATTGGAAGCCACCTTTTTGGCCAACCTCATCACTATAAATCTTACTTTACTGGGAGGATTGCATTCGCACGATTACATGCAAACGCCCAATTAGGTATTCCATGAATTTAAATACACAGGAATGAAAAATATTCTAATCGTCTGTCTCCTATTAATTGGGATACAAGCGCACTCACAACAAACTATAAAACTGCAGGATGCTGATACGGGTGAGCCAATTCCGTATGCCCATTACCTATATCAAAATCAGAAAGGCACGAGCTCCCTTAGCGGGGATATTTCAATCCAATTTATACCTGCAGAAATGCTTCAAATTTCTCATGTAAACTACGGCAAACTTGAAATATCAAGCGATAGACTACAGGAAGCATTAAAAAAAGGAGTGTTGGCTTTCACCCAATCATATATCTCATTACTCCCAACTACAGTAATTGCAAGAGCAAACAGCACTACTAAAAGTGATATCATGAAAGTCCGTATCAGCGATAAACTATCGCACGACGCGGGTGATTTTCTGAGTCAAAGTGCTTTAATTGGCGGCATTCGGAAAAGTGGAAGTTATGGATTCGATCCCGTACTTCGCGGCTTTAAATACGATCAGTTAAACCTGGTTATGGACAATGGAATGAGCGCATCTGCCGCTTGCCCAAACCGCATGGATCCACCGGCAAGTCAAATTCCAATGAGCATGGTCGATCGGGTAGAAATTGTTAAAGGCCCGCATTCACTACGATTTGGGAATGCTTTTGGTGGCAGTATCCATTTTAAATCGGCCCCGGCAAGTTTTAGCGAAACCATAAAAGCATTTGGCCGGGCAAGCGGTAGTTACGAAAGCAATGGAAATGTATTTCGCTCAGAGGCTATGGCCGGAGCAAAAGGGAAATTCTACAATTTTGGTGTTTACGGCGCCTACAGCGAAGGTGATGATTACGAAGATGGCAATGGCAACAAAACAGCTTCGGGATTTAACCGACGCAACATCGGAATGAGTAGTGTGTTTAAAGTATCCGAAAATCAAAGCCTTAAGCTAACAGCAAACAACAACTTTGCCAAGGATGTCGATTTTCCTGCTCTGAATATGGATTTGCGAAAAGATGATACCTGGTTGTTTAATCTTGCTCACAAAATCAATTTTAAGAACACAAGCATTAGCTCTTTATCCACTTCTTTTTACGGCTCTTTTGTTGATCACAGCATGGACAACCTGACCAAGGATTTAAACCCGAGAACGGTAAATGCAATCACTTTGGCCAAAACCAAAAACTATGGTGGTCGATCAGAAGCAAGTTTCCAATTTAAGAATAGTTCTCTTTTTGCCGGCATCGATTACAAAGCGGAAGAAGCAGAAGGAATTCGTTCCCGCGAAATGCTAATGGGGCCAAAGGCCGGGACAAGCTTCTTCGATAATCTTTGGCAGGATAGTAAAATTTCCAAACTTGCCTTGTTTGGAGAATATCATTTTGCATTGCAAGAAGTTTATTTTGTTGCCTCTACCCGTTTGGAACACAACAGTGCCAAGAGTAGAGAAATCACTAGCGAATTTGTAAATGCCAATCCAAAAAATCCATCTGACAAACTAAATATTTCGGCAAGTTTTGGCGCCACTCACGATTTCTCGAAGCAAATTAGAATGGGATTGTGGTTGGGAAGAGCCGAGCGCAGTGGAAGCATAACCGAACGCTTCATCAACTATTTAGCAGTAGATGTTGATCCGTACGAAAGGATTGGAAACGCAGGATTGAAATCGGAAGTCAACTACCAACTGGACTATAGTTTCACTTGGAAAACCGATCAATCGGAATTGGGCGTCACTCTTTTTGCATCCATGTTACAAGATTACGTTAGCTCACAAATCAGAACCGATTTAACGCCAAGATTAGCGACAGCACCAGGTGTAAAACAATATTACAACATCGATAAAGCGGTGATGCGAGGCTTCGAATTATCCTGGTATCAGAAAATCACATCTTCCATTTATCACAAGGCAAATATTGCCTGCACCTATGGCAAAAACATAGATTTCAATCAGCCCTTACCCGAAATACCACCGCTCGATATTCGATATGCACTAGGAGCTTCTTTTTGCAGGAATAAGTTTCATCCGGAAATAATGATTCGTCATGCTTTAGAACAAAATAGGATATCAAGTAATTACGGAGAAAGCAAAACACCCGCTTTTACCCTTACCGATATTAAAGCATCCTACGATTTTTCGGATAAAATCAGTCTAATTGGTGGAGTAAGAAATCTTTTTGATGAAGCCTACTACGAGCATCTTAACAGATCGGTACAAGGCAGCAACAAGGCCATTTATGATCCAGGGCGTAGTTTTTATCTGACTCTGTCCATTAATTTGATGTAATTAAAAGTACATAGTAATTAGTAGTCAGTCTCAGGTCAAGTTTGAAAATCAGTTTAGCCTGTTAGAGTACGAAGCTCCTGACAGTATTTAATTCCCAGGTCTTCGGCTCTGTCGGGTTAGAAAATCAAGCACTGCAGGTGAATCGGATACAAAATCCTTTCACCTGCAGGTATTCCTTACAAAAAAGTATATGTGTAACCGAAATTCACTTCCGAGAAATCGGCCTGACCGAAATTGGCATTGATGTTTGCCCCGACAAAGAAATTATTCTTAGGCATTTTATTGGTGTTAATAAAATAGAGGTTTAGTCCCATTCTGCTCGAAAAATATTTTTTCAACTTGTATTTTACTTCACTCGCTCCTCCTCCATAGGTTT
>JAQBBZ010000231.1:0-8324 GCA_032125735.1 Labilibaculum sp. | reverse complement strand
AGAAATTTGAGTGAAACAAAGCCCGGGGATGTATTGATTAAATACCAAATGATACGGATTGAAACTATTTAAGCCATTATTACCTCCAAAGCACATGATCTCCTTCCCATCGGAACAAGCCACCTTGTATTCAAAAATATTAGCCTGCAAGCCATCCTCCTGACTGAAATTGGCAAATTGATTGTTCTCCACATCGAAGCAGCACAGTCCGTTATTGGTGCCTAACCACAATCTGTTCAGAGAATCCTGCTGAATACTCAGAATCACATTACCGGGTAAACCACTCTCTTTGGTAAAACTTGTAAACGAATTTTCTGCTTCGTTAAACAAGTTTAACCCGTTCCCCGTTCCAATCCACAAGCGTTCCCTGCTGTCCTGAAAAACAGCGTAAATTCGATTGTTGCTGATACTCCCCGCTTCTTTATTCTGCTGATATTTACTAAATTTCTCCTGTCCCTTTACCAAACGCCCCAAGCCTTCCAAATGACTGCCAACCCACACATCACCATTTTTAGTTTGGTGAAGCACTTTTAAATTGGTGCTGTTTAAGTTGTTTTCCTCTTCGGTAAACAATTGTGTTTTGTGCTGTTTTGGATTCCATTTCCAAAGGCCTTTGTCTATTTCGGAAAACCAATAATTGCCCTCCTGATCTTCCATGATTTCAAAAACGCCCTTGCTAAACTTGATTTCTCCGCCGGCCGTAAATACTTCGAACCGGTCTTTTCCCTTATTGAATTTGAGAAGGCCGCCATCGGTGCCAAAAAAAACATTCCCTTTTGAATCGATATAAGCCGTGCGAATGGCATTCAGTTTTCGCCGGTCCTTATTCCCTTTTTCTATTTTGTAGGATGTAAAAGCTTTGGTTCCAACATCGAAACAATTGATTCCATCCATTAGCGTGCCCACCCAAATTTTACCCTGGCGATCAGCTGTCGCTGCCCTAAGTGTATTATCTACCAATGAATTCTTATCATCAGGAATATTTTGGTACAGATCAAAACAAAAATCAGCAGAGTTGAAATAATTAACTCCCTGCATGGTAGCCACCCAAAAGCTTCCCGATTTTTCGGAAAGAAATGATAAAACAGTATTGCTGGAAATAGACCCGGGATGCAATGGATGATTTTGATAATGCTGGAATTCTTCGCTTTCCCGGTTAAAACAATCCAAACCTTTTTTGGTTCCAATCCATAAATTGTGATTCTGATCTTCCCCAACAGCAGTCACAAAATTATCTGATAAACTAAGGGGATTTCCCTCTTCATTTCTGAATACTTCAGCGATTCCCAATTCGGAATTATAACGATTCAAGCCATTCCCTGCCGCAATCCACATCACGCCCTCATGATCTTTAAAAAGAGCTTCTATGTAATTGGAACTTAACTCATCCTTTCTTTCCTGATGATTTAGAATCTGTCTCTTTTTCCGGGCAATATCCAAAATGCTGATGCCATTGCCGGCAGTTGCTATCCACAGTTTACCATCAGCGGCAAAACACAGATCATTAATAATTCGTTCCCCCTTCGAATAGATTATCGTTTTACTGGTAAAGGGAAAATGCGGGTACTGAACAAACTTGTTTTCTTTCGGATTGAATTGATACAATCCATTTCGGGTTCCTGCCCAGATGCTGTTGTCCTCTCCAACAACAATATCGTTCACATATAAACTTTGAGCCCCTTTTTCCTCATAAGGCAGCAAAAAATGCTTCATTGCTCCGGAATTCGGCTCCAGCTGCAAAACTCCGTATGGCGTGCCGATCCAAATCAATCCATTCTTGTCCTCACAAAGGGCATTAATTCGTTGATGTGCAATTTTATCCTGATAAATTTCAGGCAATGAGTAGGTTCTCATTTTATATCCATCAAAACGATTGATCCCCTCTTTGGTCCCCAGCCAGATAAAACCTCTTGAATCCTGCAGCATCGAATAAACAACATCGGATTTCAAACCTGACTTTGCATTCAGTTTTTGAAAGCGCAAGGGCTTATTCTGTGCTTTTGCAGGGCACAAAAACAGAATTAAAATGAATATTAAAATGAATTTACAAGCTCTCATTTCCTTTTACACAATCTTAAATTTTATTTGCTTTAAACAGCGTCCTAAAATTAACATTTCCTGATTATCTATCCATCAATAGATCCTTAGATTTTAGATGTGAGATATTAGACTGATTTACATCACACTTCCTTTTCAGTGTTTGCATTGAAACATTCATTAAACAGGTCAGCTTAACAATCAGACATTTACAAAACCTAACGAACCATTGTCCATTCAAGGTTTAGAATAAGCTGAGTTCGACTTTAAATCATATTGTATATGATCTGTATTTCTGTGTGTTATCATGCTGGCAAATAACAGGTAAATCGGTTTTAGTAATTCGTTTTCTAACGACTAAGAGCTGAATACGAATTACTTTTCCCGGTAAAAAACAAAACAAAAAGATCAGTGCTTTAAATCATCCACAAATTAATAATTGAACTCAGGTTAATAGTACAAAATTGCCCCCTAAAGTAACTAAACCTTAGAGAGCAATCCCCCCAATTGAATGCTAATTGCCAAAAGGCATTTAAACATTAAGCCTGCAATATCATCTTTTCAGAATGCATTTGCCGAAACAAACTTGTTCTGCTTAGCTCTTTTCACTCAAACTCTTTCTTCGTCGAAGAGCCTCCAGATAATAATAATCTGCATATATCAGAGCAACATCAATTTCGTGCCCTTGTGGTTTTGCTCCCGTACTGTGCAATAAAAATGCATCGTTCACATTTTTTGCCGAATAAGCCGGCGAGGCCAGGGAATTAAGTGTTGCATCAGCTGCGGCAAGATATCGTTTCTGCAATTCGGGTGTTTTCACCAAACTACTCAATTCAATTAAACCTGAAGCAGCTATAGCCGCGGCCGAAGCATCGCGGGGTTCTCCCTCTTTTCCCGTTAAACTAAAATCCCAGTAAGGAATGTAATCTTCGGGCAAACCTGCAATATAACGCTCGGATACTTTCTTTGCAAAATCGAGAAATTTCGGATCGCCTGTTTCGCGGTACACCATGGTGTAACCATAAACGGCCCATGACTGGCCTCTTGCCCAAACACTCTCGTGAGCATAGCCCTGCGAGGTATTCTTGTTTCGAACCGCTCCTGTATTCTCATCATACTCAACCACATGATAGCAGCCAAAGTCTTCTCTAAAATGATTTTTCATGGTTGTTTCAGCATGCTTCACGGCAATATCCCTGTAAACAGGATCCCCGGTTTCTTTGGATGCCCAAAACAGAAGTTCAAGGTTCAGCATATTATCAATAATGGTAATGTGCTCTTTCCACTGCGGGTGCAATTCATTCGACCACGATTTAATGGTTCCCACCTTGGGATTGTAACGGGAGATCAAGGAATTGGCTGATTGAATCAATACATCGCGATATTCTTTATTACCCGTTAAACGGTAGGCTTGTCCGTATGAACTGTACATCATAAAACCAATATCGTGATGTTCACGGTTATTTTTGTAAGCTTCGAGAGCTAAGGTTCTTTTCAAAGCCTCCTCTTTCCAGTACTCATTTTTGGTGATTTCATACATCTGCCAAAGGATACCCGGATAAAAACCTACAGTCCATACCAAAACTCCATTTTTAGGCGTTTCCCAATGCTTATCTCCGCTTTCAATCAAACGGGGATGTGTATTGTAATCGGTATGCAGTGCCACCGATTTCTTCAACTGCTCTTCGCAAAATTGAAATTGGTCTTCCAGATCAACACGAAGGCTTTCCTGAAATATAGGATTCTCCTTTTTTTCGGCAACAGATTGATTAGCCTTGGCAGACTTATCCATATAATCACACGAGGGAATCAAAATTAGTACTATTCCCACAGCTAACAGACTAAGGAATCTATTCGGAATTTGTAACATTCTACTTATTATTTGGCAAGCGAAAATCCATTCCCAGCAAAATTGAAGGGAATGAATATCGATTGTTAAATTATATTTGTACTGACACTTAGAAACTAAAAATGAATTTACTCTCCACTATTCCAGGCGGCAGATTGATCTAATAATTGATTGATCGTTACTTCTTTTAATGGAATAGGATAGGAATTGTGCTTTTCTTCGATATTATCGCATTGACGGTAGTACCAGGAAGCAAATGCTGTTCCTTTATAATTCAACATGTCCTGTCTAAGAATTTCCATGTTAGTCAGTAATCTACCCCAGCGAATCAAATCATGCTTACGAATTCCTTCGAAACAAAATTCACGCATTCTCTCGTCCATCAATTCCGCAAAGAAATCCTCTTGAGACGCAACCAATGCTGGATTAATATCCGCTAATCCCGCACGATTTCTTACCGCATTCAAATAAGGAATTGCTTCACCGGTTCTGGTCAATTCATTTAAAGCTTCCGCTTTCATCAACAGAATGTCGGAATAACGCAGGTAAGGATAATTGATCCCGGTAAAGTTCTTGTCAATTGCTCCTGTTTCAAGAACCTTATATCCGAAAGTTCCATCACCATTGTCTACTTTATCAACACGACGGAATTTTCCAGGATACCAATTCGTTTTATTGGTTTCCTTTAACACAATCACTTTTCCTTTGTTGTCCACTTTCCAATCGGCGATATTCCACTCGTAACGATTGTCATTAGCGGCATCGAATTTATCAATCATTGTGATGCTTGGATAATGAAAGGCATAAGCGTATGGATTCGGATTTCCGTTTGCATCGGTATTGGGAAGAGCAATTGCCACTCCGTTTAAATTTCCAATACGGCCATCTTCCCTGATTCCCTGTGGACGTAGGTTTCCAAACTGAATTTCAAAAATCACTTCCTTGTCATCATTCTTGTTGGTAATCTCGTTTAAAAACACCTGCTTGTAGCTAGGCAACAATTCATGATAACCTGTATTGATCACCGAATCGCAATGATTCAATGCCAACTGATAAGCATCCTGATTCTGAAGAGGTTTCCCTGCCATGGTCATGTAAACACGTGCCAATAAAGCGTGAGCTGCAGTGCGGCTAGCATGCCCGTACTGTGCTTCCGCAGGATTGGGTAAATTCTGAGATGCAATTTCCAAATCTTCGATAATGAATTCATAAACTTCTGAAGCAGGAGATTTTGCAATATTGTTGGCTGCACTTCCTTCGGTAATAGGCTGTTTGCGCAAAGGCACATCGCCCCATAAGCGAACTAAATCGAAATAGTAAAAAGCTCTCAAAAAACGAGCCTCTGCTAATAATTCAGCTTTTACTCCTTCAGCAATGTCAGCATCTTTTACTCTGGCTAAAAAATAATTGGCCGAATTGATTCCTTTATACAATCCCATCCAAGCGATTTCAATATCATAAGTGCTTGAATTATTCATATACAAAGCAACCGCCCAGTTTACATTGGTTCTGTTATATACCGCCTCGTCTGTTCCATTCGTGAAATTCATCGACAAAAGATTTCCGTATAATTCATCGCTCGCAATATCACTATACACAGCAGTAAGAGCTAACTGTGCTTCTGCTTCTGTTTTGTAAAACGTCTCGGGACTAATAGAGGAGAAAGGCTCCTGATCTAATTCGTCGTGACATGATGTTAGTCCTGCTATCAATATCGACAGACTAAGCATCCAAGTTATATTTATTTTCATTTTCTTCTGTTTTGGGAGACAAAGGATAAAAACAACTCCTTTGTCTCTTGTTTCTTACACTATATTATTTGTGCAATGCAAATGCTTTTGATTAAAATCCCAATTCAACACCAAAAGTTACGGTTGAACTGATCGGGTAAGCAGAGTAATCCAATCCTGGAGTCAACGCGCCATATTTACCAACCGAAACCTCTGGATCAAATCCTGTGTACTTGGTCCAGGTAAACAAGTTTTGACCTGATGCATACACACGGGCTTTGTTGAACATGGTTCTTTTCAGCAATTTCTTATTGAAATTATAGCCCAGACTTACCGTCTTCAATCTTAAGAATGATCCATCCTCAACAATTTGGTCTGAAACCAGATTACCTGCAGCAGGTCCTCCCATAACACTATTCTCACCCCGAATAATATGAATATCATTCGTTGGATTATTCGAAGTATAACGATCAGCAACAGTAGCATAATAGTTATAGTTCGATCTTAGCTCAGGATTTTCGAAATCAATACGGTTCGCGTTTAATACATCATTACCGTAAGACCACTGAAGGAAAATCGATAAATCGAATCCCTTGTAGCTAAAGTTATTGGTGATACCTCCAAAGTGCTTTGGCAGAGGATTCCCAATTACGGTACGGTCTTTCTCGTTGATGGTACCGTCGTTATTCAAATCTTTAAACTTAACTGCTCCGGGGATCACTTGTTTATTTCCATTATCAGGAATTCCATCTTTCAACACATATCCTGTTCCATTCACATAGTTAAAATCACCTACCTGATACAATCCTTCAGATAGTAAACCATAGATCTGACCCACTGGCTGTCCAACTCTGGTTAGATATTCATTTTCATTGTATTTGAAATAATAATCGGCATTCCAAAGCAGATCATTCTGTCCATCATTTAAAGCAATACATTTATTTCTGTTGAAAGAGATGTTAAATGATGTGCTCCACTTAAAATTCTCATTTTCGATATTACGGGATGTAAAAGCAAATTCAAGTCCTTTATTCTCCACCTCTCCGATATTTCTCCAGGCATTTTTAAATCCTGTACTTGGCGAAAGATCTGCATTGATCAACAAATCTTTAGTATTCTTCTTGTATACATCCAAAGTAAGACTTAAACGATTGTCAAAGAATCCAGCATCCACTCCAAGGTTGTATTGTATGGTGGTTTCCCATTTCAAATTTTTATCAGCTACATTTTGGTGTTCTACACCTTTCTTATAACTGCCGCCAAACTCATAACCACTGTACTCGCTAACCCCCATCTGAGAAAAAGCACTGTAATCGCCAACTTTATTATTTCCTGTCTCACCCCATCCGGCTCTCATTTTTAAGTTCGAGAAGAGGTTTAGATCCTTAATAAATGGCTCCTCAATCAATCTCCATCCTACCGAAACAGCAGGGAAGTAACCCCATTTGTTGTCGCCAAGAAAGCGGGACGAACCATCAGCACGCATTGTAGCGGTGAATAAATATTTCTCTCTGAAAGTATAATCCAGACGGGAAAAGTAAGAGATGATTGTATTTTTACCTTTATAAGAAACGGGTAACAAAGGTGCTGTACCTAAATCCAATCCATCAATTCCAAGACTTTCAATTGGCATTAGTGTATTTGCTGATTCAAAAGAATCATAAGTTTTTGATGACATTTCCTGACCAAGTAAAGCATCAAATTTATGCCCGCCCGAAAGTGACTTCTCGTAATTCAACACATTTGAAGAAGACAGGATATAAGAACGACGATCTGTTAGTCGGCCATTGATTCCCTTAATACCGTAAGTTCCTTCGTAGGTATCCTTACCCTGAAACAAGGACTCACGACGCTGATCGGTAACATATCCGCCATTCATGCGCAAAGTTAATCCCTTAACCAATTCAAAATCAGCAGTTAAATTACTTCTAAACACATCCAATTCTTTTACTCTCTCGGTATTTGCAAGTGTTTTCACAGGATTAAAACGAAGATTATTTCTATCGTCCGGATCCACTCCACCTTCCATACCATCATCATTTACAGGATCAACCGGACGGAATGAGATCGCATCTTTTAAGATACTCACACGGTTACTTCCTGAAACCGTTTCGCCCTCTTGTTTGATATGTGAGTAGTTCACATTAAACCCTATTTTGATTTTATCAGTTAGTTTATGATCCAGTTTTAAGCTTCCATTGTATTTTTTGTAACCAGTATGAATCATCGTTCCCTCCTGATTCATGAAATCCAATGAGGCGTAATGCTTCGTTTTTTCGTTTCCGCCACTCATGCTCACGTTGTGATTCTGAATAATAGCTTCACGGAAAATTTTATCCTGCCAATTGGTTGATTTTGCATCACGATACAATTCTGTATCAACCCAGTGCTCTTTAAAATCTTCCAGATAGGTACCACCTTGTCCTACAGCAACTTCTTCCTGTAGTTTTGCAAAATCGTAAGCTCCCATTACATCCACCCGGTTAGGAACCCATTGTACCCCAACAGAACTTCTAACATTAATACGGGTTGGACCTGCCTTTCCTCCTTTGGTATTGATAATTACAACACCATTCGATCCTCGCGATCCGTAAATTGCAGTTGCCGAAGCATCTTTAAGCACCGTTATTGTTTCGATATCATTTGGGTTGAGATCGGACAAAGCGCTGATTTCCTGGCCGCTCATTCCAATTTGTCCGTACGAGCCG
>JAQBBZ010000230.1:0-2790 GCA_032125735.1 Labilibaculum sp. | reverse complement strand
GCTCCAGCCACAATGTGCAACCAGATCGGCTTCAAAAAAACCTGGCTCTTCATCTTCCCAATCAGCAAAGGTTCTTATTGGAATTTGGTGTTTAAGAAGTTTTCCTGGTTTCGTGGTACTTATGCCATGGCCATTAGATCTCACCGGTTTTAGAATTCGATCTATTGTGGCAGGACTTATTGCAATAAGTTGAGATCGTGTTTCGTCTGTAAGTTCAATGTGCCCATGCCTTTCTAACGATGGAACCAAATCTTTAAGAAACGGGGCAAGTCTTTTAGAAGCAATGAAGTTACTGGCTGCCCAGGCTAATTTCAAGGCTTCCTGGACAGGTTGATCATAGAATCTGGAGCGTGGTCTTTTAATTTTTTTTATTATTGGGGGTACAGGAGATGACAGCAAACGGATGGCGTACTTACGAGAATATCCTGTTGATGAGATGAATTCATTTAAAATAGTTGATTTTAGTTTTTTACTTCCTTCCCGGTATCGGGGAGCAACGGTAGCCAACAATTCTCTTTTTGCACGGAAACTCATTGATAACCTCACAATTTACCCTCCACATTTTATAATTATATATTTTGGGTAACATTTTTCGTGAGGCAATAGAACCAATATAGTTACATTTAACGTGAGTCAATGCGCTGTGTCAGGATAGTTGTCGCATGTTTTAGAAAAAAAATTAAAATATTAAGCAGGTGGCAAATGGTAATCTTAAATGGCAGAATATTCGAGTTACACAAAAGAATTTAAAGTGGCAATGGTTCAAAAACTCCTGGCAAATTCTGGTACATCTGTTAAATCTTTATCAGTTGAAGTTGGTATACCATTCTCGACATTACGGAATTGGAAAGAAAAATATTGTCAAAAAAAAGGACATGGTTTGTCGAAAAAGAAAACAAATAAAATAAAATCCGAAGAAAAATTTAATATCGTTATATTAACAGCTTCAATGAGTGAAGCCGAAAAAAGTGAATATTGCAGAAAGCACGGTATTTACGTTGAAGATATTGAACAGTGGAAAAAAGACTGTATTGCCGGTTGTCGTGATAAATCAGAGATGGCTGTTATAAAACAGAATAAAGTTGATGAGCGTAAATGGAAACAGGAAGCAAAACGGTTAGAAAAAGAATTAAACCGTAAAGACAAAGCTTTGGCAGAAACAGCAGCCTTGTTGGTGTTAAAAAAAAAAGTCCAGGCAATCTGGGGGGACCCAGAGGAAGACTAATAATCTTTGAAGAAAGAGAATCGATTATATCTCTTGTCGGTGAAGCCTGTAAATCAGGAGCACGAAAAGAAAAAGCATGCGAGCTCATTGACGTAAATGTTCGAACTCTTCAACGTTGGGCTCAAAAGTCTGAGATAAGAGAAGATAAGCGTAAGTACCGTAAGCAAACGCCTGCTAATAAACTTAGCAGTGAAGAACGTTCAAAGGTTTTGGAGACATGTAATTTGCCTGAATATAAAAGCTTGCCCCCGAGTCAAATTGTACCATCGTTAGCTGATAAGGGTCTTTACATTGCTTCTGAATCAAGTTTTTACAGAATTTTGAGGGAAGATAATCAGTTAAAACATAGAGGTAAAGCAAAGCCTCGAACTGTAGTAAAACCAGAGCCATATGTAGCAACGGGTCCGAATCAGGTTTGGACATGGGATATTACATATTTGCCAACAAGTGTAAAAGGCTGTTTTTATTATTTATACATGATTATGGATATATATAGCCGAAAAATTGTTGGTTGGGAGATCTATGATAAACAGACGGATGAACTGGCTTCAGTCGTAGCAAGAAAAGCGTATTTATCTGAGAGAGTCGCGGGTAAGGATTTAGTACTTCATTCAGATAATGGTTCTCCTATGAAAGGTGCTACAATGCTTGCAACGCTTCAAAATCTTGGAGTAGCAGCATCATTTAGCAGGCCATCTGTCAGCAATGACAACCCTTATTCAGAAGCTTTATTTAGAACACTAAAATACAAACCCGGATACCCGGTAAAGCCCTTTGAAAGTCTTGAAGTTTCAAGAGACTGGACTCTTAAGTTTGTCCGTTGGTACAATGAAGAGCATAAGCACAGTAACATAAAGTTTGTATCACCAGTAATACGACACTGTGGTAAAGATGAAGCTATCCTTGAATTTCGGGAAAAAGTTTACGAAGAAGCACGAAGGAAAAACCCTATACGCTGGTCAGGTAATGTCCGAAACTGGGAAGCACCAAAAGAAGTACACTTAAACCCTGGGAAAAAACCTGTTAAGAAAACAGATATTGAAAAAGCAGCTTAAAGAGAAGCAATAAGATGTAAATTTAATAGAATAATATTTCATCCCACCCCCCACAAAAAGAACAACAAAGTGAGGAGCGAAGTCAAGAAAAAAATGGGAGGGACCCTTTAGGGAGGAACCGTTTTTTTACTTGACTTCATGACGAACGGCGTTAAAACAAAATGTGGGTTGGGAAGAACGTTTAGCAAAAAAACAATGACGGGAAAATACGACACTTAGCTTGACAAACACCGAGACCTGACCCATTTTTTTCTATTAAGTCAAGGCTGACAATCTGCCAGGCCTTTAAAAAATATTGAGATTTGAGCTGGTATCATTAATACTTAATGCATTATGGTTGTTACCGCTATCAGACGTGTGAATTTTTATCATAAAATTTGTAAAAATTGATTCTAAATAAAATCCAGAAGCCACCAGCCAAAGCTCCAATTAGTGAAAAAATACCAAAAAATGCCTCGTCACTCAAAGCCATGATCACGTATTCTTGCGACGGTGAATTCCATCCCCGCC
>JAQBBZ010000229.1:0-7684 GCA_032125735.1 Labilibaculum sp. | reverse complement strand
AAAATGAATACCTCGGGAGCACTTAAATCCAATTCGTATTGAATAAGCCATTCATCATTAATTCCATCGCCATTCGGCGTAAGTGCGTTGTTTACAATTACTTGTTTGCCATCCTCTAATTTTATTTGTATTAATTGACCTGCATCAGATGATCGGCAATAGTTTGCATCAACAACCAAAACTTGATAAGTTACAGGAGATAAGTGTGTTAATTCCAATATGTTCTCGTCGGTTGAATAGGTATCTCCAGGATCAATAATGTATTTGTAAGGAGCTGTTCCATCGGAAATGCTAACTGTGAGCTGACCATCATTCCCGTAATGAACATCTTTGCTAAGAACTTGCATTTTAGGGTTTTTATGAACCATGATTTCCGGTTTTGAGCCAATAAATTCATCCACACAATTGCCAATTGTAATCTTGTAACTGGATTTTTCATTGGGTCGAATTTCTTCGAATAAAACAGCGTCTCCCAAACCAATTATGCTGCCAATCTCTTCATTTCCATCCTGTAATATGTATTCGATACCAGCAATTGAAGTTGGGAGTTCGATATCCACAAGTTCGCCCAGGCAAATTTCTGATGGGCTTACTAAGCTTTCAAGTGATAAAGGATGAATATCAAATATGTCTATTGCTTTACTGCTGTTTAGAATTAATTTATCTGTACAAACAGTTTCATAGGCGTAAACTTGATATTCGGTCAGTTTTGATGGTTTTAATGAAGGAAAGGTGATCGTATTTCCGTTGCCAATAATGTTTGCTTCCAGAAAATTACTTCCATCGTGAAGTTGGTAATAAATACCTTCTTCACTATTTTCAATAGATAAAATGACTTCTTCACCGATACATATTTTTTCACGACTGGCTATAAGTTCACGATCGGTTTGTGGTGGTTTGTGCACGTCAACATCAACAGTATATCTTATGTCTATTGGGTTTAAACATCTGTTTCCTAATGCTTCAATTCGATAGGTCGTTGAAGAAGAGGGGATGGTTGGTTCAAAGTTAATGTCCTCACTATTTCCATTCAAAGCTTTTCCAATTGGAGTGTCTCCATCAAATAGTTGGTAGCTAACCTTAGGATCCGTAGGAGTTAATGAAATTACAACTTCCTCGTTTTTGCAAATAGTGTGCTTATCGATGGTTGGGTGTAAATGGTCCTCTGGTGGCAGACCAACCAAAACCTGGGCGGTTTGGTTAAGTGTCGAAGTCGAAGTGCATGCGTTATTGGTTGCAACAATGTGATAAATTACAGAACGAAAAGGAGAGAATTCGGGAAAAGAAATGGCAGAATTGGTTCCTTGAATGAGATTTCCTTGCATATATGTGCCGTCGGACAATTGGTAGCTTACTCCCAATTCGCTGGATGCTAAAGAGATCGTTGTTTTTTCGCCAATGCAAATTTGATTTTCGGATATGTTAACTGCAATGTTATTATTTGGGATACTTATCACTTCAATACTTGCTGTTTGAGATAAAGTTATGCTCTCTGATGATGTGGCATTAATCGCAACGATCTGATACAAACAAGAACAACTTGGTGTTACGGTGAAGTGGATGATAGAGCCATTTCCAGGCTGTGGAATACCAATGTTTGTGTTCGCAGATTTGAGTTGGTAGTTTACGCCAAGTTCGCTTGGTGTAATATGGATTTGAGTCAATTCTCCTGCACAGATCGTATGATCATCGATAGTAACTGTTTGCGAATTGTATGGAATAGCTGCTAATAGATTGTGATTTCTGATAGGTGTCGAAAATCCATATATAGGAACGCTTGCTATTAGAGTACAGATTATCAAAAATATACATCCATGCTGTTTGTAAATCTGGCTCATTATTGGGATGGATTACAGTACGCTTCAGTTAAGTTTGTTGTTTTAATTTATTGTTTTGTTTGTTCTGAAATTGAGTCTTGTAAAATATGCTCTTTTAAGAAATATTAACAATTCAAGTGTCCGTTTTTTGATATTTTAATAAAATGCATAGAAATGATTGGTTTTCAGTACGTATCTTTATCTATCTGAAAATCTACATGGAATGCATATTATCCTTTATTTTAGTGATGACTGTGAATTGTTTTTACAATACGAAAAGATGTTAATAAATTGATATGAAGAGGTATGCATTATGTATTTGCACGCACGCTGTAATTTTGATTAATGATTGTAATTTGGTGGTGAAAATATGTTTTTGTAATGGCAGCGGTTCTCTGCCAGTTTTATTTAATTCAATGTAAAGCAAGAGAAGTTCTCCCAATATATTTTTATACATTTGTTTGAACCATTTTAAATTAAGAGAGTAAGTATGCAAAATGCGAAACAGTTGGACTTGGACCAAAAGCAAGATAAATTAGATAAACGATATGTGAGGATGGCATTAATTTGGGCTGAAAATTCATACTGTGTAAGAAGACAGGTTGGAGCATTAATTGTTAAAAATCAGATGATTATTTCGGATGGCTACAATGGCACACCTTCAGGCTTTGAAAATGTTTGTGAGGATGAGAACTTCCAAACTAAACCTTACGTATTACACGCAGAGGCCAATGCAATTACCAAAGTCGCAAAATCAAGTAATAGTAGCGAAAATGCTACGCTCTATGTAACGGCAACACCTTGTATCGAGTGTGCGAAATTAATTATTCAGGCTGGTATTGTTCGGGTTGTTTATTCGGAAGAGTATCATAGTCCTGAAGGCAAGGATTTGTTGGAAAGAGCAGGGATTGAAGTGAAGTATGTAAATGTAAAAGAACAGATTTAAAATATTTTTCATGGGAATTAATAATAGTAGAAATACAATATTATTTCCAATACTTTTGGCTTGCGCTGTGGTGTTGGGGATGGTGTTGAATTCAGTTTTTCAAAAAAACACAGGTGTTAAGCCTGGAATTTTTCAATTGCAGAGTTCAGGTAATAAATTGGATATCGTATTGGATATGATTGAGGAAGATTATGTAGATACTGTGTCTTCCGTGGATTTGGTTGAAAAGGCCATTCCCGCTATATTGAAAGATTTAGATCCGCATACAGTATATATTCCAGCTAAAGACTTGCAACGTGTAAATGAAGATTTGAAAGGTAATTTTGGCGGAATTGGAGTTCAATTTATTCGTTATCAGGATACTGTTGCTATTGTGCGAGTTATTCCTGGCGGGCCATCAGAAATTGCCGGTATAAAGGCTGGAGACAGAATCGTTATGGTTAATGATTCACTTGTTGCTGGCATAGAAATGACAGACAATGATATTATTGATCGTTTAAAAGGACCCAAAGGAACTCCAGTGAAAATTGGAATTTATCGTAGAGGCGAAAAGGCGATTATAGATAAGGAACTACTAAGAGGATCTATTCCTGTAGCGAGTGTTGATGTTGCCTATATGATTACGAATACAACAGGATACATTAAAGTGAGTCGATTTGCGGCAACAACTTATTTTGAATTTTCCGAAGGTCTTCAAAAATTGGCAGGATTAGGCATGAAACAGTTAATTGTGGATTTAAGAGGAAATACTGGAGGCTATCTTTCCGAGGCCACGAATATGATTAATGAGTTTCTGTCTGAAGGTAAAATGATTGTGTACACACAAGGCAAATCTCAGCCTAAAACTGATTACAAGTCAAATGGAAAAGGACAGTTTCAGGATCTTCCGCTATTGGTTTTAATTGATGAGGCATCTGCTTCGGCAAGCGAAATTTTTGCAGGGGCAATTCAGGATAACGACAGAGGTAAAATTGTTGGCCGCAGATCATTTGGAAAAGGATTGGTGCAGGAACAGAGAAGTCTTCCTGATGGATCGGCACTGAGATTAACTGTTGCCAGATATTATACTCCAACAGGCAGATGTATTCAGAAATCATATGAGAATGGAAAAGATGATTATTACAATGATTTGAATCAACGCTTTTTGCACGGAGAATTTGAGAAACAAGATTCGATTCATTTCGATGATTCCTTAAAATTTGTAACGCCTGGGGGGAATATTGTTTATGGTGGCGGTGGAATTATGCCTGATGTGTTTATTCCTGTTGATACGTCTGGTTATTCAAATTATTTTAGAGAGATAAGAGGTAAAGGTATCATCTATCAGTATGCATTTTCTTTCGTTGATGATCATCGGAATGAAATGTTGAAATTGAAAGATTACAAGTCGGTGCTTGCATTTATTAATCATCAGCCTGTGGTTAAAGAATTGGTTGCTTATGCCAAGGATAAAGGAGTGAAACCTGATCCTCACGGTTTAGCTCAGTCTTTAGATGTAATTGAGATTCAATTAAAAGCATATATTGCCCGAGACGTGATAGATGATGATGGATTCTATCCTATTATTAAAGATTTGGACAAAACTTTACTGGAAGCTGAAAGCTTATTTAAGTAATTTTTTGATTAGAATATATCATGGAAAGACTCGCATTTTGCGGGTCTTTTTCTATTTGTGAAAATACGAATTAAACCTTTTTGAAAAGATCAAGTCTAAAATCCGAAATCGATTTACAAAAATACTGTTGAGAATGTAATGTTCTTATAATTGAATTAGAAATACAATAAAATTAAAGGATATGAAAGGTCCATGCCAAAGTGATTTTGACACACAGTGAGATGATTATTCCAGCATGGAAAGTTCCATATGACAAATCAAAAACAAATTATAAACATATGAATAATATAAAGAGAAATATAGCAGTAATTGGGCTTGCAAGTTTGTTGGTGTGCTTGGGAGTTTCAAATTTGAGCGCTCAGGGGAATATGCGTTCTAAAAAGGATTGCCCAAAAGGAATTGAGTTTAGCGATCAGCAAAAAGAGCAAATAAAAAAGTCTAAGATTGAATTTGCCAAAGCAACTAAGGATTTGAAAAATGAATTGAATGAACTAAGGGCTCACCAAAAGACATTGATGTCGGCTGAGAAGCCTGATCTGAAAGCCATTTATGCCAATTTAGATAAAGCATCTGATTTAAAAAATCAGTTGAGAAAGGAACAGTTTGCCATGAAACTGGATGTAAAATCAGTTCTTACCGACGATCAGAAGCTGATGATGGCGAATTGCCCAATGAGAAACAAGGGAATGAGGCAAGGTGAAAAAGGCAAGATGGGAAAAGGACAAGCTCGTATGCGTGGAAATGGAAATGGAAAAGGAGTAGGACCTAAAGGAATGCAACAAGGCCAACGAAATAACAACTGGATGAATTTTTCGGATGAACAGAAGGTGCAAATGAAGGAGTTTCACATTGCTCATAGGAAAGAATCAAAAGGTTTAAGAGATGAGGCAGAAGAATTGCAGTTAAAGCAAAAGCACATGATGACTTCTGAAAATATTGATGAGAAGTTGATCATGGCAAATTTTGATCGCTTATCAGCAATTCAGAATAAATTGGACAAAATGAAGGTTGATCACAAAATGGAGATACGTAAAATCCTTACCGAAGATCAATTAAGTCTTTTTTTAAGTCATTCGGGAATGGGGTGTGGTTTTAGTAATGGAAACAGACACCTACGGTTTAATAATTAGTTTTCATAGACTGGTGATTTGGGGTTCCAATTAATTTGGAGCCCTTTTTTTTTGAAGTGGATTTTCATGTGATTCCGTATTTATTTTAATAGTATCTTATCAGCCCTTTAAAAAAAATAAAAATGAAAAGATTCTATATTTATTTACTCTTTTTTGCAGCACTTGTGGTTGGTTCTTGTGATGGACAAAAGGTTGATCATGTTAAAGTGAAAGTGCTTGGAACAACGGATGTTCATGGAGCCTTGTTTCCATATGATTTAGTAGGGGAAAGAGAGACTTACTCTTCTCTGGCTCAGGTTTATTCTTACGTTGATCAGGAGCGGAAAAAAGGGGATGCTGAGATAATCTTGCTTGACAATGGTGATATTCTTCAGGGAGATCCTTTGGTTTACTATTCTAATTTTGAAAAAACAGAGACAAAACATATCTGTGCTGAGATAATGAATTTTATGCAGTACGATGCAGCAACGGTTGGGAATCATGACATTGAACCAGGCCATGAGGTTTACGATAAATTGGTTAAAGAATATCAGTTTCCCTGGATGGCTGCAAATGCGGTACGTAACTCAGATGGAAAACCTTATTTTCAGCCATATACGGTAATCGAGAAAAAGGGTGTTAAGATTGCTGTTTTAAGCTTAATAACACCTGCAATTCCGAAATGGTTGCCTGAAAAAATTTGGTCAGGAATGCATTTTGAACCCATGATTGAATCGGCCCAGAAATGGATGAAAATTATTCAAGAAAAGGAAAACCCGGATTTTGTGATTGGTTTGTTCCATTCGGGAGCAGGAGAAGAGCATGAAAGAACAGAAGTAAATCCTGAAAATGCGTCTGTACTTGTTGCAGAGAAAGTTTCGGGTATCGATATGATCATTTGTGGGCACGATCATCAGGAGAATATTATTTGGGTGGAGAATCCGGATAAGGAGAACGTTTTGGTGATAAATCCTCAAAGTAGAGCTCATTTTTTAGCCGAAGTGACTGTTGATTTCACATGGGATCAGGCAACTAAAAGATATCAGAAAAATCTTGAACCAAAATTAATTGAGGTTAAAGATTTACAGGCATCAAAAGAATATATTGAGCATTTTCAGCCTTTATTCGATGAGGTGAGTCGGTATGTTTCGCGCCCGATAGGGACTTTTAAAACAAGTATTTCGACAAAAGAAGCCATGTTTGGCGATTCTCCTTTTATGGATTTAATACAGAACATTCAATTGGATTTGGCTGACGCTGATATCTCTTTTGCATCACCACTTTCTTTTGATGCGATTATCGATTCGGGAGAACTTCAGGTGCGCGATTTATTTAATTTATATCGATTCGAAAATTTGTTATACACTATGAATTTAACAGGAAAAGAGATTCATGGATATTTGGAATTCAGTTATAAGGATTGGTTTCAGCAGATGGAAAACGCAAGTGACCCGATGCTGTTTATTCAAACAACAGAAAAAGGCAGTAAGCTAAGTACTATGTTCTTTAATTACAGCTCAGCCGAAGGAATCGATTATGTAGTAGATCTGAGAAAACCATATGGAGAAAGAGTAAGTATCTTAAAAATGACCAATGGTGATGCGTTCGATGAGGCCAAAATGTATCGTGTGGCTTTGAATTCCTATCGCGGAAATGGAGGCGGAAATCACTTAACCGAAGGTGCCGGACTCACAAAAGAAGAGTTGACCACTCGCTTGATTAACTCTACCACCAAAGATTTACGTTACTATTTAATGAAATGGATTGAGGAAAAAGGAACTGTTGATATTCAATGCAACCACAACTGGAAAGTGATTCCGGAAGAGTGGCATTCTGAAGCAACAAAAAGGGAATATGAGTTGCTTTATGGAGAAAAATAAATTGTAGCCACAAAGGCAACTTAAAGGATAACACAAAGTCTCACAAAGGAATTTTAGATTCATATTGTGGGATTTTTTGCTTTTTGGAATGACGAAATGCCCGTCAGCGGTTTTTTACATCAATTTAAACCATTTAAAAATCAAAAGTTGTCGGTAGAATTCCGTCCCGAATTCGGGATTGCCAATTAATATAAAGCTTGCGCAGATAGGGATTATTCGACTTCGTCGATTTTCAATTCAAATACGAATCGGTAGTAGTCCACAGCTTGAGGAATCTGTTCGATTTCCCTTTTTTAATGCTTCACTACCACACTTGA
>JAQBBZ010000228.1:0-22536 GCA_032125735.1 Labilibaculum sp. | reverse complement strand
CCAACGATCATATTTTTTAATCGCCCCTCAATGTATAAGTAATTGTCCTTATCCATTTTTGCGAGATCTCCAGTTTTAAACCAACCGTCCTCAGTAATCACCTCTTTGGTTTTCTCAGGTTCTTTATAGTAACCCATCATTACATTATCCCCTTTTGCCCAAACTTCACCAATTTGAGTAATAGGATCAGGATTATGGATTTTTAGTTGAACTCCGACTAAAGCAGGGCCTGTCGATTGAAATTTAGTAATTGCCGGACCACTTCCAGCAATTAATGGTGCTGTTTCTGTTAATCCATAACCAATGGCATATGGAAATTTTGCTTCACGTAAAAAGAGCTCAACTTGCGAATTCAATTTAGCACCACCAATACCAAAAAAGGTTAATTCACCACCAAAGGTTTCCATTAATTTCTTTCCAGCTATAGCATTTAGTTTTTTACGGAAAAAAGGAATCTTATATAAATTTTTGGTAATAGCCTTACCATTTATTGATGGCAAAATCTTACTTCTATAAATCTTCTCGATAATCAAAGGAACCGAAAACATAATGGTTGGTTTCACTTCCTTAAATGCAGAAATCAACAATGAAGGAACCGGTGCTTTACCCAAATAATAAATACAAGCACCAGCAATCATAGGGATCACATAGCCCAAAGTATTCTCATAAGTATGAGATAATGGTAATATAGAAAGAAAACGATCCGTTTCATCTATAGGATGAATCGTTTTTGATGCAATCGCATTAGAACAAATGTTTTTATGTGACAACATTACACCTTTTGAACTTCCTGTAGTTCCGGAGGTATAAATAATTGCCGCCATATCCTCCTCATCCACCTCATACTTAAACTCAGGTGTTAGACAAAGATCAAATTTAACTTCATTCTTATTAGAAGAAATCAGACTAAAATCCTCAATTGAAACCTTATGATGCAAAGAATCAACATCCAAATTTTCTATTTTTGGCAACAATCCTTTAGAAACAAAAACTAATTTTGCTTCTGAATGTCTTAATATGTTTTCAATCTCATGTTCACTAAAATCGGGTAACATAGGTACAACTACTGCACCCATAAAGGTGGTTGCGTAGTAGGCCATACCCCAATTAGGCATGTTTGTACTCAAAAGAGCAATTTTATCACCAGGTTTTATTCCTAATTTTTCATAAAATGCAAGCAAGGCTTGAATATTAGAATATACCTCGTTATATGTAAAAGGAGTTTGCCCCACAAGGGCCATTGCGTTACAGTTGCCGAATTTCTCTACTGTTTCTGTAAAAAGCGCAGGAAATGTTAAACTTTCATACTGTTTCATCATGGTTTTATTTGTCCGTTGCAGTTCAGTATTAAGGTTGAATTAATACAAACTACAGGTGCAAGTTAAAAAAAAAACGACATTACCATTGTCTTTTCAACGAATTGCTTGACATCTTACATATACGTTAAATCCAAAATAAAGTTCTCAAACAATTGCACAATAACACTTTCAGATCCTTATCCTAGAAAAATAACCAAAGAATATTTCGACCTATTTAATCCTGAAATATTTCTTTTTTTAATACATTTAAGGCGCTAAACCTAACCCACAACCTATGAAACGTCGCCAATTTATCTCTTTATCTGCTCTTGGAGCAAGTACAATTACTGCATTTGGATTACATTCTTGTCAAAACGAAACATCTTCGGAAACAAAAAAACTAAACCAAGAGGATTACAACACGTTCCCCTTTAATGAGAAAAGTATTTCCGAATTACAGGAAATGATGGAGAATGGCGAATTAAATTCGGAGGAATTGATTATATCATATCTTGACAGAATTGAAAAAATTGATAAAAATGGTCCTGCGATTAATGCTGTTATTGAAAAAAATCCTGATGCCTTAGCCATCGCGAGAACTCTGGATCAAGAGCGAAAAGCTGGTAAACTGAGAGGTCCTTTGCATGGCATTCCTATCATGTTAAAAGATAATTTTGACACAGCAGACAAAATGATGACAACTGCCGGATCATTGGCAATGGAAGCTAATTTTGCCGAAAAAGATGCTTTTGTCGTTCAGCAATTAAGAAATGCAGGAGCAATTATTCTTGCAAAAACCAATTTAAGCGAGTGAGCAAATTTCAGAAGTACACGCTCATCAAGCGGATGGAGTGGCCGCGGTGGACAAACTCATAATCCATATGTAATTGATCGCTCTCCATGTGGTTCAAGCTCTGGTTCTGCTGTGGCCGTGTCTGCAAATTTATGTATTGTTGCCTTAGGTACCGAAACCGATGGGTCTGTTGTTTGTCCATCTGGGCACAATGGTGTCGTTGGAATTAAACCAAGTCTGGGTTTAGTCAGTAGATCTGGAATTATTCCAATCGCCCATTCTCAAGACACTGCGGGTCCTATCGCCAGAAGTGTAAAAGATGCGGCACTACTTCTTACTGCTATGTGTGGTAGGGATGATAAGGATCCGATTACATTGAACGAAAATAATGCAGGCCTTAATTACGCCGAAAATCTTTCAAAAGATGCCTTAAATGGAGTTAGAATTGGAGTTGTTCGACAATTATTTGGATTTCACCAGGAGGTGGATAAAATCATGGAACAAGCAATTGAAGATCTAAAAAATAGCGGTGCAATTCTGGTTGATGTTGAATTAGAAAACCTACATCAATATGGGAATGAGGAATTTGAAGTTCTTCTATACGAATTCAAAAATGATTTGAATAAATATCTAAATGAATGCAGATTCCCAATTGTTAAAAGTTTAGACGATATTATTAAATTTAATGAGCAATACAAACATCTTGAAATGCCATGGTTTGATCAGGAAATTATGGAGATGGCCAATCAAAAAGGAGATTTATCTGAAAAAAAATACTTGGATGCCTTAAGCAAATGTAAAGAACTATCTGGAAAAAAAGGAATTGATGCCACCATGAAGAAAAACAACGTAGATGTACTAATAGCTCCAACAAATGGCCCTGCCTGGAATATAGATTTGATTAACGGTGATCATTTTGGTGGAGGTAGCAGCGAATCTGCTGCTGTCTCAGGATATCCCAACATTACGGTTCCTGCAGGCTTTGTTCATAGTCTACCAGTGGGAATCTCTTTCTTTGCGGAAGCATTCTCAGAGCAAAAATTGATTCAATACGCTTACGCTTACGAGCAAGCCACCAAACACAGAAAAGCGCCTGAATTTTATTCCACAATCATGCAATAAATTATATTTATACGGAAAAAATCCTGTAGATGGGGAAAAAAATTATTTGCTTGCAAAGTAATACTTTCTTTTTATCTCACTAAGGGAAACTCTATTTCAAATGAACTCCCTTTTCCTAATTCACTTTGTACATGAATGGTGCCCTTGTGAATTCGGATTAGTTCATCACAAATACTTAAGCCCAAGCCTGTTCCTTGTTCATTGTGCAATCCTTGTGCACTATTCGTTGTCTTTGAATTATCAAATAAACGATCCAAAATATCTTGAGACATCCCGGTGCCATTGTCCTGCACTTTTATTCTCACATGAGAATTAATTCTGGTCGCATCCAATTTGATCGCACCTCCCTCGTTTGTATATTTAATAGCATTTGAAATTAAATTGATCAGGATTGTCCGAAGAATATCAGGATCAGCCATCAACTCCCCTTCAACTCGATTAATGAAATCCATTTTGATATGATATTTTTTAATATCTGGCTCAAAAAAACTGTTTAACTCTTGAAACAACCAATCTAATTTTATTGATATCGGGTAATATGTAATTGCTCCCATTTGCGATCTAGACCAATCGAGTAAATTAGTTAACAATTTCATCCCTTCCTTTGAAGATTGGAGAATATAACCTGTAAACTTTTCAACATTCTTATAATTACCAACTCTAGCCTCTTCCAATAACAATTCACTAAATCCAATCAAAGAATTAAATGGATTTTTCAAGTCATGTGAAATCACTGAGAATAATTTATCCTTTGTTTGATTTATTTCGGCTAACTGAATATTAATTTTCCGATGCGATTGGTAGCGCCAATAAAATACCAAAGCAATTACCAACATTAGAATAATAATAATTACCAAGTATAATTCTTGAAATTTTCGAGATTCCAATTCCTGTTCTGTTTCAAATAAAGTCTGGCGTATCGTAAATCTATTTTGCATCTCATCGATGATCTCAAATTGCTGAATAGAAAGAATAGAATCAGATACCTGAGAAAAATGAGTAAAACTTTCAATGGCTTTGGGCTGATCATCAAGAATTTGATATAACGCAGTATACGCTTTATATGTTTGTAAGATTTTAGTATTCAAGCCTAATCTATTAGCTGCAATCAAGGCTGTATGCAGAGATTCCTCTGCTTTAGTACGCTCATTTTTATGAGCATAAACTAAGGCCAAGCCAATATAGTCATCCACTATCCCAAAATCATGCCCTCGCTCTTGATTCAATTTCAATGCTCTCTGATAGTAATCAAACGCATCATCGTACTCCTGTTTTAGATAAAATATATTAGCCATTCCAGACAGGCAAAAGGCTGCATACCTTACATTACTTGACCCCAAACTTTTTTGATAAGATTTCTGATAATAAATCATTGCGGTATCAATTTCTCCTTTAGCTTCGTACGTTCGGGCAATTTCCATCGTTACTGAACCAACACCTAATTCGTCTCCCAACTCCTTCCACAATGTGATAGCCAATTCAAAATAATCCAAGGCCAAATCAAAATTTTTCTTCTCCCGCTGCACTAAGCCCATGTTTACATAGGCATATGATTTACCTGCAGAATGGTTCAATTCTTTGAATATTTGCAATGAATTTTCAGAGAATTTTAAGGCTAACGGATAATTTCCGGTTAAGAAGTATAAATCGCCTAAATTATTATAGGAATAAGCGAGCTGCACAGAATCCTTTTGTTGTAAACTATACTCCAAAGACCTGTGCAGGAAAGATATTGATTCTTTGATATTGTATAAATAGTGTAACTGAACAACTCCTAAAAACCCATAAAGTCTGGGCAACTCTTTTTTTAAATCGTGTTGAATTGCTAATTGCAAGGCCTGCGTTCCCACTATAATGGCGGAATCAGAATTTACTTCCCGTAAGCTCCAGCATTTATCGCCAAGTAATTTTACTTTTTTAGAAATTTCAACCTCCGAAAATAATTCTGTTACAGTTTTGCCTCCAGATTGAGCAAGTGTGACATAAGAATAACATAAAAAGAAAAAAAGAATAAAATAGTGACGTGGTCGTATCATTAAATATCTGATTAAGGAATCTAAATATAAAATAATTTTTATGAAGAAAATTGATTCATCAAGCTTTCCTCTAGATTTTATTGAAGTTAGAATATTTAAAAAACACAGCGAACTATACAATAATGAAGGTCGGTAGTTAATTGGTAAAAATAGATCAGACCTATAAGAACAATTGGGAACCTACAACAATTAAAATAATGGCTATTACAGCCAGATAGGTATATGGATTTGCAAAATTTAAAGTCCATCCCATCATTGGATTGTATTTGGGAACAATTAGCCGTGGATCTTTTCGATTGCAATAAAATGGCCCACGCCAATTTCCCAAATCCTTACTCATTGAATCTAATATGTGTTGCTCAAGTTTATTTTTCATGATTAAATATTTTATTTTGAAATTTAACATTTACACGAATGAAAATCAAATAAATAACAACAAATAAATGACCTCAAATCAGAAAACTGATTTGAGGTCGCAATATTCTTTCGAACTTAGAATTCTTTAGCCAGACTTTTAAATTAATTAGCCATTAATTAGAAGTAAAGTGAATGAAAAGCAGATCCAAGAACACTTTACTTAGACAATAGCCATTAATTATATTCCCCTGTTTAAAACAATTTTAATCTAAGATACCGAAAGACTTTTTAATTTTTCAAAATACATGGCAAACGAACGATATAAGAAATGTGTCCACTTTCCAAAAGGCACAATAATAATGGCCCACTGTACAAGAACCGTTAAATGAATTAAATACATCCAAATATTAGTTTCCAAAATATCTAAATCGATAAATAAACGGACTGCAAATGCACTCAAGCCCATTAGAAATAACCAAATCACAAAAAACCAGTCGCTTGGATGAGAATTTTTGCTCACTTGAGCCTTTTTGTTGACACGCCCAATCATGAAAATAAATGTAACTGAAAAAATGACTACACTTTCGAGATAACCCAAAATTAGAATGAAACTACTATCGGTAGCAAACCAATCCAAAAACACCGTTGTAAAAAGCAATGATAAATAACCGATTACAAGAATTAAATGTTGAAACCAACGGGTCTGACTATCATCACAACCCAATGTTCTCTTTTGGGTGAACATGTGAACAATTAGTTCGTTAAACGATTTAATATAAGCATAGAGAGACAGCTTAACTTTTGGTTTACGGATAATCATATTCCACATTCTAAGGAGGTTGGGGACTAGTATGAAAAGAAAAACACCTCCAATTGCTAACATCTCGAAATAGTGTCCGTAGTGCAATAATGATTCAAGCTCAAAATTTAGGCTTGATGCAAACCAAATTACTCCTACAGCTAACAAAACAAATGCGATAATAGATGCGGTTAGGGATTTATAAAGCATCCCTGAAAGTCCTGTCCAATCATATTTTGAAGTTAGATATCTGCGAAGTGACATCATCAATTCTCCGGGCTCTGCTTCACGCGGGCAAGTTGCACTGCACTCACCACAATAATAGCATAACCAAGGCTCCAAAGAGGATTGAATTTCGTTTTCCAAACCAAGTACACTATATCTCACCATTTTCCGTGGAAACGAGTTGTCTTCGTCTGACAAAGAGCAAACAGCTGTACAATTCCCGCAATTATAACATGCGTTTGTATCAAAAGCGCCATAGCTTTGCAACTCAGTTGTGAATTTAGGATTTATCCTTGCCATTGTCTTTTATTTTGTAATAAAAATATTCGTCCATATCGTCGATATCGCCTGTTTCAACAAAACCAAATTTGATCAAGCTCATTAACTGATACAACACCTCATCTGCAGGTATAGCCAGCGCTTCGGAAAGTTGAGGAACTGTTTTATCCCCTTCTTTCAAAGCATCCATCAGCATTTTTTTTATTTTTGTGAAATACTTCAGATTCTCCATAACCTCTTTTGCTACGGGGTTCTTTTCTTTCCTATATTTTGCAGTTTTACCTTTTTCAACTTCCATATTGAATATTTTTAATAAGTTGATACTAAAGCGTCAATCATACTTTCAATTTGATCATCAGTATATCCAATCAATTCAATTGCATTAGATGGACAAACAGGCATACACATTCCACATCCCTTACAAACTACTTCGTTCACAACAGCAACGAGCTTACCATTAACATCTGTTTTTGTTAAAGCACTAAATGGACAAGCATCATCACATTTACCACACCACTCACAATTATCAGCATCAATTTTCGCTATCGTAGGTGAAAGAGCGAGCTCTCCCGAAGCAATTAATGAAAAGGATTTAGTAGCGGCGGCTAAAGCTGAATTCACAGATTCCGTGATATTTTTAGGCCCCTGAGATGCGCCAGCTATAGTTACACCATCAATTACCGTTTCAACTGGTCGTAACTTCATATGGATTTCATTGAAGAAATTATCTCTACCCTTAGGAACTTTCAGAAGACTACCAATTGAATTGTCGTGGCGAGGAACCATACCAGTTACCAAAACCACCAAATCGGCTTCCACTTCCAGAGTTTTATCTGCAGTCAGAATATCATTAATGGTAACAATAGTCTTGTCTCTATCCTTAGACACAACTGGTGGATGATCTTCGAATGACTGTAAATATATGTCCCCCATCCGAGAAGATTTGTCATACAAAACTTCCTGTTTTCCATAGGTTCTTATTCCTCTGTTAAAATGGAAATTATACAGATCTTTGTATTTCTTTTTAGCAGTGATTGCTGCATGTATAGTCGCAGTGCAGCAATACCGGGAACAATATTTATTCTCTCCATCAGTCTGACGACTACCTACACAATAGATATACGCAACATTCTTCACCTCTTTGCCTTTATAAACAAGCTTATCATCGCAATAATGAACCAAACGTTTAAATTGAGGAAGCGTAATAACATTGTCTATCGTTTTATATCCAAATTCACCATTTTTAGGTTCATACGGATCAAAACCTGTTGCAAGAAGTACCGAACCAACTTTAATATTAAGAAATTCATCCTTCTGACTAAAGTCAACATTTTCACAAACTTTTTCACACTCCCCACAGCGGGTACAATTCTCCATATCAATTACCGGCAATTGAGGATACTCTCCTGGATAATTATGATATATGGCCTTACGTGTAGTAATATTAAAGTTAAATTTATCGGGAACAACTACAGGACAAACTTCAATAGCTTTCGCTAAATTCCCCTCATTGCAATTCAATTTGAAATGACGAGGAGCAACTTTCACCCTCAAAGAGATATTTCCAACACTACCGCTGTTCTCAATAATTTCAGCTCCGGTAAATAATGTAATGTTTTTGTGATTCATTGCTTTGTCATAAAGACGGGTAATTAACTCCTTACCTGTTTCATTCGACGCAAATAAATCATCCCACTGAGCCACTCGACCTCCAACAAAAAACTCACGTTCGATTAAATAAACCTGAGATCCTGATTCGGCCAATTGAATTGCTGAGCGAAGCCCTGCTACACCAGCACCAACAACAGCTACAGCATTAGTAGCCTTTACTCTTAAAGGTACAAGGGCATTAGATCTCTTCACTTTTGCAACAGCTGCTTTTACAATCTGAATTGCCTTTTCGGTTGCTCCAAGCTTATCATCAGAATGAGCCCAGGAAGCTTGTTCCCGGATATTTGCATGAATATAATTGTATTTATTCAATCCAGCTCTTTCAGCAACAGCGCTAAATGTAAGTAAATGCAATGTAGGAGAACATGAAGCGACCACGGCACCATCTAATTGCTTTTCTACAATATCTGTAACCATATCCTTTTGGTTGGAATCTGCACAAGCAAACATGGTTGTTTTAGCTAAAAAAACACTTTCGTCCTTCTCAATTTCTGCACGAACCTTTTCTACGTCAACGTAATCAGAAATATTACCTCCGCAATGACATACGTAAACACCTATTTTCTTTTTCATAACGAGGCCCTCCTTAAATAACTTGTAGTTTCTGCAGAAGCAGCTCCTGCTGACAATATTGAATCAGGAATATCCATTGGACCTGTTGCTGTACCTGCAACAAATACGCCATCAATGCTAGTTTCGGCCGGACTGGCTAGAATATCATTTTGATTAATAAAACCATAATCATCTAATCGTAACGATTCACCTTGAAAGGAATCAGAAATTTCTGAATTAGACATTACTCCTACTGAAAGTACTACCATATCATGTTCGGCTTCCTTCACCTTACCTTCTTCAATATCCTCATACCTAAGAATTAAGTTTCCATTCTCCTTCTCCCTGATATTTCCGATTTTCCCTTTAATAAATTCGACCCCCATGTCTCGAGCTTGTTCATAGAATTCATTAAACCCTTTTCCAAATGCTCTTATATGTAAGTAATATATCGTCACATCTGCCATAGGAAGTGATCCCATTAACAACTGTCCTTGCTTTATGGAATACATACAACATACTTGCGAACAAATTGGGTTTCCTACAGATTTATCACGAGATCCGGTACACAATACATATGCGATATTATCCGGCATTTTTCCATCACCAGGTCGCAGGATTGCATTAAAAGGTCTGGTAGGTGCAAGTTGTCTTTCCATTTGCATGGAAGTAATCACATTTTTATATTTTCCGTAGCCGTAACGTGGAATTTTAATTGGATCAAACAAGTTAAAACCAGTAGCCAGCACAACAGCTTTAGCTTTTACGGTGTAATCTTGATCAGTTTGTGTAAAATCGATACATCCCGTAGGACACACTCTTTCGCATGCTCCGCACAGAGTACAATTAATGATATCAATAGCTGCTGCACGAGGACTTGCAATACTAAAAGGAATAAAAGCGGCTTTACGTCCCACTAAACCTTGTTGATATTGATCTATTACGCTAACCGGACAAGCTTGCTCACACAATTGGCAAGCAGTACAATCATCGATATTTACAAATCTTGGTTTTTGATATACATGAGCTTCAAAATTGTGTTCTCCCAATTTATTAATCTTCTTAGCTTCAGCACTAAACATGATTGTAATATTGGGATGTCTGGATATCTCAGATACTTTTGGTGTAGTTATACAAGCCGCACAATCCAGAGTTGGGAATACCTTGCTAAGCGCAATCATTTTTCCACCCAGAGATAAGTCTTTCTCAACCACCAAAACCTTATAGTTAAGATTGGCTAAATTAAGAGCTGCTTCTCCGCCAGAAATACCTCCGCCTACAACAAGTACATCATATTCTAATATTTTCTTTTCCGACATTCTACTTAATTTGAAGAATTCATTAAATACTTAGTAAAACTCTTTACATGTTTTACGAATGGTTCACTACACACAGAACAAATAGCTGCCATTTTCAAACGCGCAGGATCCATTCCTTTTTGCTTTAAAATTTCTTGTGTTGCACCTACAAGCTGGCCGGTTTTATCGACACAAGACTCACCATAAGGACAGTCGGTTCCATCAGCAGCTATAAATACACCATCAAAGCCATGTTCAAGGGCATGTAAAATCCATTTCGGTTTAATTGCGCTTGAACATGGTACTGTAATGGTATAGACAGTAGGCGGATAATGTAACTTCAATAAACCCGCCATATCAATGGCTGGATCAGAGATTTTTTCTGTTGAAAAAACCAGAACCTTTGGGCTTTTATTTACTTTGTCCGCTCCCATCTTTATTTTTTTAGATAAATTTTATAAAACCCAGATTCTTCAAGAGTACCTAAACATTCGAATCCTTTTTTGTTACACCATTTTGGAATATCATTTCTTGTTCCTTCGTCAGCTGAAAGAATTTCCATAATTTGACCTTTATCAATAGTTCCAATTGCTTTTTTAGCAGCCAATAATGGTCCTGGGCATGAAGTTCCTCGCGCATCAACACATGTGTCTGCGTTTATTGTCAATAATTCTTCTTGTGTCATGATTTTAAATTTTAATAATTAAAAAAATATTTTTATATAAATAACTGAGCTGTACTCTCACCCATATCTCCTGCAAATGTTACTGCACCAGCAAAACGCATATTAGGATAGTCAATCAATTCTTCTTTCTTGATCCCCATCAAATCCATAGACATCTCACAAATGGTAATTTCAATACCGAGTTCTCCCGCTTGCTTAAACATTTCTTCCATTGAAAGTACCCCATGCTTTTTCATAATCGATTTGATCATTCGCGGTCCCATTCCGCACATATTCATATTCGATAATTTCAATTTATCTTTTCCTTTTGGAAGCATTATTCCAAACATTTTGGAAATGAAATTTTTTCCATTAACTGATTTTTTAGGATCACGTAAGGCTGCCAGAGCCCAAAATGAAAAGAATAATTTCACCTCTGTATCCATTGCTGCAGCTCCCAAAGAAATAACCATCGCTGCTAAAATCTTATCAAAATCACCAGACACTATCGCAATAGATAGCTGGTCTTGATTCATATTTTCCAACATGGAAACCTTTGCGGTTAAGGCGTCAATTTGTTTTTGAAAATCAACAGCCTGAATTTCTGTTACTTGTTGCATTTTAGTTTTTGAATTAAATAAATAAACTTATATCGGAGTTTTGTGAAGATGTCGGATATGAACTTTTTCCTCAAAAACCATCCATACTATTATCAGTAGCACTACCAAAAACATTACGAATAGCAATCAATTTACCAACACATCTATTTTTAAGGACTGTGGTTAATTTCTTAATTGCCATTTGATTTTTATATTTTTAGCTTTGTTAGGTTGCAAATATATGGAGAGAGAAAATACCTTTTAATAATTGAGGTGTGATGTAGAGTAAATATTGATGTGATTCATATCACATTATAGAAATATTTATATATTTACATCTGATTTCATGACTGCTATTCAGTAAAAGCATGTAGGATTCACATATTCGACTAAAAATCAGCCCATTTATTAAATAATTATTTCTTTAATCTCGATCAGGATAATTTATGAACGAAAAATCATGTAAACTTTGCAGCCACAGGTCTAGTGCTACAAATTTTTTAAACGATAAAGAACTAAAAATGCTTGAGGAAAGTTGCGTGGATGTGAAATTTCATAAAGGGGACGTTATTTTCAGACAAAATGCTCTTTCTTCAAATATTATCTTTGTAAAAAGTGGATTAGTGAAAATACATATTACTGGCCCTGAGAGAGAACAAATTTTAAAGATTATTAAAGGGCCTATTTATCTTGGAATCCCTACAACCCTTGGAGATAAGGTAAATCATTATTCTGCCACAGCATTAATGGAAACAAGAGTTTGCTTTATCAGTTTAGACTCTTTTAAAGATTTCATTGCATCAAACAGCGATTTTGCCTACGAAATAATCACAGAATTATGCAAGAATGAATTAGGGCATTTTGATCATTGTGTAAATCAAGTGCAAAAGCAAAGCCAGGGAAGAATTGCAGAAGCCCTTTGCTTTTTTGCTGAAGATATATTTAATGAGCCAAATTTTTCACTACCTCTCTCCCGACAAGAATTTGGTGACTTAACTGGTAATTCAAGAGAAAGTGTTTCCCGAATACTTGCCAATTTAAATAGCGATGGTGTAATTTTATTAAATGGAAAAAATATAGAAATTCTGGACATGGAACGCTTGAGAAGCATCAGAAAAAATGGATAAGTTCCTCGTTATTATTCTTCCGTAATATTATTTTTATATTTTCTATACTCCATTTTATTGATTGGATCGAAGATCGTTTACATCTTCTGTCAGGTCTCCAATTGGCAAGAAAAACCATGGAATTTTAATTACATTTGCCATTCTAAAAACCACTGTCCGTCTAGATTTATATGCAGAATACAAAAAATACCACAATGGGATATGTATATGCCCTTCAAGCCTTTTTTACTTGGGGAATACTGCCAATATTCTGGAAATTATTTTCTGATGTTCCTGCATTGGAAATATTGGCTCATCGTATTTTTTGGTCATTTGCTTTTCTTGTAATTCTTGTCCTTCTTACTCGTCAAAAGCACGTATGGATTTTATTACGACAAAAGAAAACTCGTAAAAGCTTAATCATATCATCACTGCTAATTGGTTTGAATTGGGGGTTATTTATTTATGCCGTAAATACCAAACAAATCGTTGAGGCGAGTTTAGGCTATTACATCAATCCTATTGTAAACGTAATACTTGGAATGATTGTTCTTAACGAAAAGTTGGATAAGCTAAAATACATAGCCGTATTAATAGCATCGGCAGCCGTTCTTTACCTGACAATTGATTACGGAAAATTCCCTTGGATTTCAATTATTTTAGCCTGCTCTTTTGGTTTATATGGCTTAACAAAAAAGACTGCTGGAATTGAAGCGATACCCGCGCTAGCAGTTGAAACACTAATTCTGGCACCATTTGCATTGGGATATATCCTTTATAAAATGTGGATTGGTAGTGGAGCTCTATTTACCGGTAGCATATCAACCTCAAGCTATTTGATGCTAACGGGCATTGTAACCACCCTGCCTTTATATTGGTTTGCAAAAGGAGCGCAACGAATTCCGCTATCAGCTTTGGGATTTATGCAATACGTCGCGCCTACCCTAATGCTGCTAATTGGCGTACTGATCTATAATGAACCATTTAGATACGAACAATTTATTGCCTTTGGTTTGATATGGCTTGCCTTAACTCTGTACACAACATCTATAATTCGAAATACAAGAAAAAAAATCAAATTGGCAAAAACCTGATTCTATTTTCCAAGGCCTTCATTTCCAGAATCGAGTACGTATTTCCAATCACCATTCTTATCTTTTTTCCAAACCGAAACATAGGTGCCTTCATACAAGGAGTCAATAGTCTGATACGCATAAGTTCCATAAGTGTAACCTAATTCTCCCGATTCAGAAACATCCGCATCCAAAGGACTCCAACTAAAAGTAACCTGTGTATCATCACCTGAAAATTCTTTTTTAATATTTTCATTTCCAATTAATGGGAAACGATTATCCTTAAGCATAACAGCTTTCTCTGCAGCATATTTATAAAAAGCTTTATTCATGCCGTTCTGCAAACAGTAATTCGAAAAAGCTACATCCGTTTCCATTAGTATTTTTTGATTATCATCAGAGGAGATAGAATTCCGACAAGAGTCAAAAACTAAAAAAAAGCCAATAGCAAGAAGTATTTTACTAAAAAAAGTTTTCATTGTTTTGTTTGATTAAGTACATTTTAAAATGAAAAGATATTACTTAAAATAAAAAATATTCCTTCCTTTTGGAAAATAACTAAGCACTAAACTCAAAAAATTTCCATTTCTAAAATTCGAAAGGAGCAGATTTATTCTAATGAAGCTTTCGAAAATATTATTGTTTCTGTTGAGAAAGGAATGGAAGTTCCTATTCAGGTAACGTAATGCTCTATCTGATTAGAGGTAAAATTGAATTCAAAATTGACAAAATTTTAACACTGATTGAGCCTGATAACTTATTTACCTTCTCGAAAGGACAAAAGCACGGTTTAAAATCATTGAAAGATTCAAAATTTCTAATTTCACGAACTATTGAATAAAAAAAGCTTGCTCAGTGAATCTGAACAAGCTCTTTTCTGAATTGATGTATGAAATACCCTTTTAAGGCATTCTAATTGATAATCCTAAGCTAATAAAAAAATCTGGAGAAAGCTTACTTAATCCTATTCCGGTTGAAAAATCAAGCTGTAAATCCTCATTTACAGCGTAAGTCATTCCAGCATCCCAGCGATGATCATTTTTTCCTTCTTTAGGAAGAAAACCATATAATTCGGCAAAAGCACCAAGCTTTTCAGATAAACTAATTCCTATAACGGCAGTATAAACTCCTACGGCATAATTTCCATCCTCTACACCACTCCACGCCACTCCCAGGTTCGCCCCAAAAGACATTGCTTCATTTAATGAATATTCGCCTGCAACACGAAAATCTACACCTAAATCTTTATTTTCAAAAGCTTTAGCTCCAGACTTAGGAATAGTAAACGTTGACAAAAATGCTAATTTTGGCATACCATCACCCTCTTCCCGCAAATGAAATTTTGCACCAACAACCATTGGAGCAAAACCATTTTCATTATAACTACCGCCATCAAAAGAAGCATCCGTTCCTAAATAGGCCAATCCAAAACGAAGTTCCATTTTCTCAAATAGACCATATCGAAGCAATGTTGAATTGTAGGTTATATTGTTGATTTCAGAATTATATCTCTCGAATGAAAATCCTGATTCTATCTGGAAGCCTTTCAG
Organism: Labilibaculum sp.; assembly: GCA_032125735.1. Taxonomy (GTDB): domain Bacteria; phylum Bacteroidota; class Bacteroidia; order Bacteroidales; family Marinifilaceae; genus Labilibaculum. The sequence goes on along the minus strand of JAQBBZ010000228.1, from coordinate 7,114 downwards.
TGTAATTAAAGTTGCTGACTCAGTTTGATCTGGACGATCAGTTACCATATCCACTTTTTCCTGAGCAGTTAACCATCCGGATAAAAGCGCAGCAATAGCTAATAATGTAATTTTTCTCTTCATGAGATATAATTTATTCTTTTTGTAATTCCTCAATGCAAGCACGTGCCTTTTCAGCATCATCTTCTGCAACTAATAATTCTACAGAATCAGGAACCCCGCCGATTCCAACGATAGTTCCTGAACTAAAATCATCTTTCAATAAAGAAGAGATTCCTAACTCCTCTAATCTTTCCTTATAATATTGCACATCGATAATCGATCCTATAAATACGCAAGTTAATTCGGTTCCGTCTGTCATAATAAGTAATGTTTTAAAGATTTATGTTTCCTAATCCGAAGATATAAAAAACTTTTCAAATTCCTAATTAGGATTAATTTAAAACAAGATTATTTAATAGTAAGGCCATCAAAAACGCACAACACTTTTAAGCTTTTGAGTCTTGAAAAAACACACAAAATCAATCCATTTTTTAAATCTACCCAAATAAAATTCTTTATCTGGGACAATTGTCTTGTTTTCTGAGTATATTCTATTGTGTTAAAAAAAAATCATTGAAGAATGGATTACCAAGATTTGAAGGAATTAAATTTGAAATAATCGATTCTAACGAAATCAATCATAGAATTAAAAAGTTTATCTAAAAAATGATAGAAATTGATATTGACAATTGGGAGCGTAAAGCTCAGTACAATTTTTTCAAAGATTTTGATGATCCATTCATGGGAGTGACTTCCAACATTGAATGCACTCAAATGTACTTAAAAGCCATAGAGCTTAAAGAATCATTTTTCATTCATTACATACACAAAGCATTACAGGTTATTAATGAAATCCCTGAATTTAAATTAAGAATACTGGGCGAAAAGGTAGTTCAATATCCAATTATAAATGGAACAACAACGGTTTTTAAACACGATAAAACATTTAATTTCAGCTATTTTAAATACATAAAGAATAGTACCGATTTTTATATTCAAACTAAGAACGCGATTGAATTAGCAAAAAAGGATGAAACATTAGTTTCCCAACCAATGCAGGATCTAATTCATGTATCGGTTATTCCCTGGCGTAGTTTTACCTGTATTAAGCACCCTCGAATATTTAACGGTTCCGACTCAATTCCTAAATTAGTATTTGGTAAAGTATTTAAAATTGAAGAGAAGTATTTTATGCCAGTTAGTGTTGATGCTCATCATGCATTAATAGATGGATATCATGTTAGTACATTCTTTAATAAATTTGAAGAATTATTGACAGCGAAACATTCACTAATTATCTAATAAGTTGTTGAAATAATGAGCTCCAATTTCTCTTAACAAAATGTAATGATTAGCACCGAATTATTTCTCAACAAAAGCAATCAACACCCTGCTTATGTGCACAATGAAAAGAATTTTTAGATTAAAAAAATAAGTAATATTCATTTTTTTATTTATATTGATAAAATTGATTTCGATAGTTCGAAAAGATACTTTACATTTGATAGAATAAACTAATATTGATATGAATAACGTACAAAACAAACTTATACTGGTTGTTGAAGATGAGGAATTCAACAGAATTTACTTTGAAGAATTGTTAAATCAGATGCACTGCAAGGTTTTAGTTGCTAACAATGGCCTTGAAGCCATTGATATTTGCCAGAAAAACGATAAGATCGATTTAGTACTTATGGATATTAAGATGCCTCTAATGGACGGATATGAGGCGACTAAAGAAATTAAAAAAATAAGACCCAATCTCCCTATTATTGCTCAAACAGCATTCGCCTTACTTGGTGATAAAAATAAATCATTGGAAAATGGCTGTGATGATTACATCGCAAAACCCGTTAAAAAAGATGCTCTTATTCAATTAATAAGAAAATATCTAGCCTAATAACTCAAGTTTTTTTTCTATTTATTTCGTTACTTCTATTGCTTGAATGGTATATTATCGTACCTCCTAGTTTCACTCACCTCTTACTCAAATTCACACCCTAACTTATCCAAAACAAGCATCAACTTATAAATTAAGCATTTATAACATTTCAGCTCTTGCATTTCAGACTAAAAAGTGTTTTATTGCACATTAGTCAAATTTAAGGACAGGAAGATGAGGAGAAGGATTAGAAGGGTGTTGGTTATTTCAGGATTTGCCATTTTATTGGTTATAGGAATTGTAAGTGTATTGTTTCAATTATTTAGAGCAGAATTCGACCATCAAAAAATAATGAGTGAATTTCATGCTCAAAATATTTTTCCGATTAGCGAAATGATTCCTTACGGGGATGATCAGATTCATACTAGTTACATTGGCGATTTATCAAAGCCCAAAGTTTTATTAATTCACGGATCTCCTGGTTATTGGTTCGATTTCAAGAATATTTTTGCAGATAAAACACTGCAAGAAGACTATTGTATTATTTCCTACGATCGACCTGGTTATGGGGAAACTACCGTTCCTGTAAAAAAACGTCTTCATGATCAGGCTAAAGTAGCAGCTGCGGTTCTTACTCATTATGGAGAAGCAGGTGAGAAATTTATAGTACTTGGCCATTCTTATGGTGGAGCCGTTTTGGAACAAACAATTCTCGATTATCCAGCCAAAATATCACATGCAATATATGTCGCTCCCTGTTTATCTCCCGAATTTCAAAAAGCAAAATGGTATAATCTCATGGTATCGGGAGGATTAGCAAATGGAGTATTACCCAATGAATTGCTAAATAGCAATAAAGAAATGATGGCTTTAGAAGAGGATTTGGGAAATAATGAAACAAGATTACACGAAATTCATATCCCCACAAGTTATATACAAGGCAAAGAGGATATTTTGGTTCCTTATCAAACTCAAGCATACTATCTTCAGTTTCACAAGAACGTAAATCATATACTTCTCGATGATTTGAATCATTTTGTTCCATGGTCAGCTCCTGAATTAATTGTTCAGGCAATTAAAAATGCGAATTCATCTACTTATTACAGTAAATTTTGAACTAATCAGTTTTTCAGCTATCTTTAGAATCATTCAAAATAAGGAGGACACATTATGAAGAGATATATCATTTTGCTTGGCGTTATCCTTTTTGTTAGTAATAATCTATTAGCACAAAAAGCAATGACAACAGACAAATACAACACACTTAGTGCAAACGAGAAAAAAGTAATTATTGATAAAGGAACCGAATATCCAGGTACTGGCGAGCATTTAAACAACAAAGCCAAAGGTGTTTATACCTGCAAACAGTGCAATGCCGAACTTTACCGATCGGACAGTAAATTTGAGTCGCATTGTGGCTGGCCTAGTTTCGATGATGAAATTGATGGTGCTGTAAAACGCATTACAGATGCAGACGGCAGACGAACAGAGATTGTTTGCGCCAATTGCAATGGGCACCTCGGACATGTATTTTTGGGTGAGGGATTTACACAAAAGAATACCCGGCATTGTGTAAATAGTATCTCCCTAAATTTCACTCCATCTGACGATACTAAAAAGAAATAAATTGATGCATAATTATGAAGAGAGTCTTGCTTGAAGTAAGACTCTTTTTGTTCCCAAAAGACACAAAGTCTAAACCCTCTCTTAAAATATTTCAGCTATAACTAAGTCGGAAATTCAAAAAAAAATATATCTTCGCGCTAGTTTAAAATTTAAACACTATCAATGTATTTTTGTGTTATTTTAAACATTCAGCTCGATTCAGCATTTATTTTTCACAATAAAAATCCAGAAACTTGAAAAGTGCGTAAGTTAAATCTTATTGAATCGATTAAAAAATTGTAAGTTTATCCGTTAATCAATAGCCACATTAACCAGACCAAATTATTATTGTTATGAATTTAGATTTTCTTGAGATTATAACTTCTTCCATGGTATTATTCGCAGTAGTTGATATTATTGGATCAATACCTATTATTTTAGATTTACAAAAAAAAGGAGGAAAAATTGAGGCTTTAAAAGCAACTCTTGTTGCACTTACTGTTCTAATTGCCTTTACTTTTTTAGGTGAAAAACTTCTTAAGCTATTTGGAGTTGATATTTCAAGCTTTGCAATTGCTGGTTCGTTTATTCTATTTATTATGGGTGTAGAAATGGCTCTTGGCATCGAAATAATTAAATATGACGGCCCCAGTGGCGTTTCAATAGTTCCCATCGCTTTCCCCTTAATTGCCGGAGCAGGATCATTTACAACAGTTCTTGCTTTGCGCGCAGAATATGCAATGGAAAATCTAATTGTTGCAATTGTATTAAATATGATTTTTGTATACATCGTACTTCGATCGACTAATCTTGTTGCGCGCCTCTTGGGTGAAGGAGGAATACATGTATTGCGTAAAGTATTTGGAATTATTCTGTTAGCCATTTCAGTTAAACTTTTTATGAATAACGTAGCCATACAAATTCATTCTTTATTTCCCTTCTTAAAGGAAGCTATATAACATTTCCAAAATAAGATTTTTAAGCATATTTAACGCCCAACAAATAAGAGAATGCGCTAACTTTGTATCATTCAAAAACAAATTCTTAATTGGGCTTACAATGCATGACATTACCATAATTCAAATCGTTCTTTGCGCCATAGTTATCCTTTCTGCAGCATTTATAAAAGGGATGACTGGCTTTGGTTTTGCATTACTTGCTATCCCCTTTCTTTCTTTTATTTTCCCAATGCAGGTTTTGGTGCCTGCCATGAGTTTATTTAATTTGATTACCAGTTTGGTAATCCTTTTTAAACTTCAGGAGAAAATTAAAGCCTACTATTTTATACCCATGTTTATTGCCAGCTTGGGTGGGATTCCACTGGGTATATATGCACTTGAGTATGTTAGTAGCGATACATTAAGACTAATTACAGGGATTCTGATTATTCTGTTTTCGGTACAAATGTTAGGTAAAGTAAAATTAGCCACACGTTTTCAAAATTTACCCATTTTTTTTGCCGGATTTATTAGCGGAATTCTAGGCAGTGCTATCTCTGTTGGCGGACCTCCATTAGTAATTGCCATGAATCGCAAAGGATATTCAAAAGAAAGATTTCGTGGCGTATTTGCCTGGTTCAGTACCTTTTCTGCTTTTTTCACCACAGCGGCCTTTTTAATGAAAGGAATGATAGAAATGGAATCTATAAATCTGGCTCTTTTTTGTCTACCCATTCTATTTTTTGGTTCTCATTTTGGAGCTAAGTTTTCGGGAAAGATTGAACCCGATAAATTCAGGAAAATAGTAATCGGAATTAACATTCTTACAGGATCCTTTATTGTGATTTCAGCAATTGTCAAGTAGCAAGTATCAGGTAAAAAGTATAAAGGAACAAGTGACAAGTAGAAATACTAAGAATTTTCATGTTGCAGCAAGCTGATTTTTACCGTTCGTACTCTTAACAACAGAGTTCCATAGAGTATCTAGATTCCGAACCCGCATTACAAATAAAAAAAACTCACGAAAATAATTCCGTGAGTTCCTGATTATATCAATGATCTGTAATTTTTACATTTCAAATTCTTCAACATCTACTCCACCTTCTGATCTTCCTTCACGCTTCATTTTATAGTTGTTAATTTTAAAGCTTAATTTTAAATTAAATGTTGGCGATTTATGATTAAACTGGCTAAAGTTGTAAAAATTATCCCCCTCATATAAGGTTTCATGTTTTGCTGTTTTAAAAATATCGCGAACCTGGAAGGTAGCAGATAGCTTTCGCTTAAAAAAATCTCGCTTTAGAGCTGCTGAAGTTGTAAAAAAGCCTTTTCTCTCTCCCTGTGCCCATTTTGTATCCGACTGATAATTTGCAGTAAACTGAACTCGTGTATCCATATCAAAAATGATTGTTGAATTATTCCTCAAGCTCCAATTGTAACTTTCAGTTGAAAAATCCTGATAAATATCCTCATTAGATGAATTGGTTATCGTAAAATCCCCTTCTTCTTTGTAGTGATAGAAATTACCTATTAAATCGTTCTTTAACCATTTGCCAAAGGATAAATTTATGGTTGCTTCCATACCCAACGAATAATCATTTCCAACATTTACCGAAGTGCTTTTCATTACACTCCCCTGCTTTTCCCAAGGATATCTAACACTTTCAATTTTATTGTGAGTCACTTTATAATAAGTTTCAAAAGTCACCGCCTGATCTCCGAACCGTTTCGAATAAGCCAACTCGTAAGAGTCAATATATTCCGGGTTTAAATCAGGATTTCCTTGTCGCACATTATAGGCATCTGTCCAGGTAACAAAAGGCTCTAACCAATAACCTCTCGGACGTTGAATTCGTCTGGTATAACTCGCCATCACCTGATTGTCTGAACCTAAATCTATTTGTGTGTGAATGGTTGGAAAGAAATCCCAACGCTTAATGGTAAAGGTCTCCAATTCATCTTTAAAATCGATTTCCCGATTGGTGTATTCCGATCTAAAGCCCAATTGGTAACCAAACTTTCCAATTTTTGAAGCATAAGTAGTGTACAAGCCATGCACCTGCTGATCGTAAGTTACATCGTGACTATACAATGGTTGAGGCACGTATCCGCCTCCCACAACATAATCTTTTTGTTGTGTGTCTGCTTCGCTGGATCGAATTTGTCCCTGATAGCCAAACTCAAATTTTGCATCTTCGCCCAATGGCAAAGTATAATCGGAACGAATTTCCCATCGGGTTCCAGGTCCATCCTCTGTTGCAATTTTCCCGGATATTTGCTTACCATTAGCATCAAACAGTTCGTTGGTTGACTGCTCGTCACCACTTCCACGATGCGAGTAACTTACCTGTGAAGCTAACTGATGGCCTTTGCCACTAAATTTCCTTGTGTACGAAAAATCTGAGTTAACGAAAGTCATTTCTTTCTTCCAAAGATCTTCACTATCGTATAAAATTCTTTCTGGATTGGTACTATCAAACTCCTGATAATCCAAAACCGAACCTCGTTCCATGTCTCTGTTTCCATATCGAAAGCCAAACGAAATTGAATTTTTATCATTGATATCAAAATCAAAACCTGTTTTAATACCAAAGCCCAATCGTTTCATTTTTGATTCCCCATCAGAAATGACAGAACTGGTATCCCC
>JAQBBZ010000227.1:0-11850 GCA_032125735.1 Labilibaculum sp. | reverse complement strand
CTCCGAAGAGCAGCACTTTTTAAGGTTGCGTATATAAAGGGAAACTTTATCCTACTAATTTGCTTTTAGGTTTCATCCTGTTAAGCATTTCTTTGGTTTTAAGATCCAAACGAGACTCCTTTTCTTCTGGTTGAGTAATTTCGCAGGTAGCTTCAATTGAAGTTCCACCCAAGCTGTACAATCCTCTCAAAAGCATTGCTTTCTTGTCTTCAGCAGAAATTGCCTTGTAAGCCGCTTTTTGCTCGTCGATGATTCTTTGTTGTTCAGCCTCTTCAGCTTCTACTTTTGCGTAGTAAGCATCCGCTTTACGATTCTTCAGGAAAGGACCTGCAACAATTGGGAATAATTCCAACAACAACATTTCTTTCTCATTCTCCGCAAGCTTAACGCCACCAAACTCTTCCAATATTGGATTCTCTGGTGATTTATATTTGCTTACATCAAAAACAGTCGCATCGCGCTGACCACAAATCTTCTGACGGAATTCAGGATCGATATCAATCGGAGTATTACCATATTCACCTTTAACAAGGTTCGCAAATTGATTGTTCACGTTTGTATATGGAGCTTTTCCGCTATTCACATCCAAAACATAGTTTACAGCCTGCACACCAATAATTTGTGATGATGGTGTAACCAATGGAGGACAACCGGCAGCAACACGTACTTCTGGAACTTTCAAGAGTACAGTTGGCAATAAATCGGCTAATCCTAATCCTTTTAATTGAGCCAACATGTTGGTATACATACCCCCTGGAATCTCAGCAGCTTTCACTTCTTCGTTTGGAGCTGGAAAATTGAAGAATTTATCGATAGCGTTACAAACCTCTAACAATTCCGCTTCCTGATCTGCTTTAGCTAATTCAATAGCTTTATCGAACAATGCATCAATCTCTTTTGGAAGATAATCAGCTGTTATATCAAATTCTAATGGGAACATTTTGTAAGAATCGAATTCTGCAATTCGATTACGAATCCCCTTTAACTCAGCATTAATTTTAACAACAGCATCTAAATTCACGCCAGTGTCTAAACCTAACTTATCAGCAAAAATCTGAATGATTTCGAATGCCGGAGCAGCTGGTCCACCTGCAAAGTTCAGGATACAAGTATCAACAATATCAACACCGTTAATAATTGCCATTAAAACAGCACCTAATCCGTAACCCGGAGTACAATGAGTATGGAAATCAATTGGGACATTCAATTCTTGTTTCATACGACGGATGATAGTACCAGACAATGATGGTGGAATCAATCCAGCCATATCTTTAACGGTAATCATATCAGCACCCAAAGCTTCCATTTGTTTTGCCTTGTTCAAGAAGTAATTTACATCGAAAATCTTCTTAGGCAATCTCTTTCCGGATAGCAATGCTTTCCATCTTTGTTTATTGCTGAATTTAGGATCGACAGTATAACAAACAGCACAGTCGGCAATACCGCCAGCCTCTTTCATATACTTAATGGTAGTCTCCATGTTCTTCACATCATTCAAACAATCGAAGATACGCATGATACCCAATCCTGATTTAACAGCATTTCTGTTAAAACCTTCAATCACTGATTCAGGATATGGAGAATAACCGAACAAGTTTCTACCACGAGATAGAGCTGTTAGATAAGAAACATCACCAATCACTTCTTTGATTGACTCCAAACGGTACCATGGATCCTCGTTCAAGTAACGCATTACCGAATCAGGAATTGCACCACCCCATACTTCCATTGCATAAAAGTTAGCATCCTTATACATCGGAAGAACTTTTTCAATTTCAGCCTGAGGAACACGTGTAGCAAACAATGATTGCTGACCATCACGAAGGGTAAGATCACGAATCTTTAGTTTACCTGTACGTTTGATTGCAGCTCTTTCGGCAGCAATTTTCTTACGGTTTGCTTCTCTTTTAGCTTCGAATTCAGATTTACGTTTCCCTTCCAAATAACCTTTAGCTACTAATGGGAAAAGCTCAAGCAACATGAATTCTTTTTTATCAACAGCCAATTTCACATTTCCGAACTGTGGCAATGTTGGATTTTCAGGAGATTTATAAGCATCTACATCGTATTCTAATTTTTCTGGTTTTCCGGTAATTTTTTTGCGGAATTCAGGAGTAATATCAATTGGAGTTGTTCCATACTCTCCTTTTACCAAATTAAAGAACTGATTGTTTACGTTTGTATAAAACGGACGTCCTGAATTCTCATCAATCACACAATTAACGGCTTGTACACCAATAATTTGAGAAGAAGGGGTTACCAATGGCGGACAGCCAGCGTCCAAACGTACCACTGGTACCACCTCTAGCACTCTCTCTAACAGGGTTTCCAAACCTAAAGCCTGCAACTGGTTAAGCATGTTGGTATACATCCCTCCAGGAATTTCCGCATTCTTAACCATTTCGTTAGGAGCTGGGAAATTAAAATATGCTTCAATTGCGTGACATGCAACAAGTAGTTCTGCTTCCTGATCGGCATTCGCATACTTAATTGCATCATCGAATAACTGATCGATGTTAGCAGGCAATTTATCTTTTGTAATATCAAATTCAATTGGGTATTGCTTATAGCTATCAACATCAGCTAAAGCATTCATACGAATCTCTTTCAGAATTTTGTTGATTTCAACAATAACTTTAGGATCACCATCTAATTCGATGCCTAATTTCTGACAGAAAATATAGATCAATTCGTAAGCTGGTGCTGCAGATCCACCTGCAAAATTCATGATGTTGGTATCAATGATATCAACGCCATTAAGAATTGCTGTAAGAGCCGAAGCCAAACCATAGCCTGGAGTAGAGTGAGAATGGAAATCTACAGGAATACTTAATTCTTCTTTAAATCGGCGGATAATTTGACCTGCATACGAAGGAGAAGCCAATCCGGCCATATCCTTTAATGTAATCATATCGGCTCCTAAAGCTTCAAGCTTTTTAGCCATATCAACAAAGTAATCCAAATCAAAAATTTGATCAGGAAGGTTCTTTATCGTTAATCTTTCAAGATCTTCTTTTTTTGTAGGAAATTTAGAATCAACAGTAAAACAAACCGCACAATCGGCAATACCACCAGCAGCTTTCACATACTTGATAGTAGACTTCATGTTTTCGATATCATTCAAACAGTCGAAAATACGCATGATACCCAAACCAGATTTAACTGATTGTGTATTGAAATCTTCGATTACTGATTCTGGGTAAGGACTATAGCCAAAAAGGTTTCGACCACGAGATAAAGCGGTAAGTTTGGAAACATCGCCTATCACTTCTTTAATTGACTCCAATCGATACCATGGATCTTCATTTAGGTAACGCATAATTGAATCAGGAACTGCACCGCCCCAAACTTCCATTGCATAAAAGTTGGCCTTTTTATATAGGTGCAATACTTTTTCAATTTCTGCCTGTGGCATTCTTGTCGCAAAAAGAGATTGCTGACCATCTCTTAATGTAAGATCTCTAACTAATAACTTCCTTTTTTTCATACCCTGACTTGTTAATTTTTTATCCCCAATTTTTACTCGAGAGAGTTGCTTAAATTGGAATCGAATCAATGTGATTTAATTCTGCATCAAAAATAAAAACAATTTTCCATTGGAGAAATATTTCTGTATTATTAGTCGCATGTTGTACAATACCTCATATTATGGGTGTAAACACCCAATAATATTAATGATTTTTTTCGCTAATACTAACTGGTCTAAGTTGCAAACGATAACGTAAAATGCAATCTCTACATATCAAAACATAAAAATGCTAGTGAAATCAACACACGTAGAATTACAGATTGTAAAACAATATGCATTTAACCAAAACAACTACTGTTAACAATTAAATAGGCCTAAATACCCAGTCCAAATTTTCGTCTTTTAAAAACCTGCTGTACAACATGGTCTATTTTGATGAGTCAAAGAAAACCAAGTCACTTTTCGATGAAATTTTTAGAGAAAAGTAATTTCGAATTGAAATCCTTGAATTGGATCGGTAAACGAATATTTCGTAAAAAGATGCTTACATTTACCGTGTTAAATTTTTGAGTAGTAGAAACCACACTTTAAGCTGTAAATGATTCTTATTCAACACAGATAAGGTGATAAAATATAATATTGTGAGTATGATTGGTCAGTTTGCAGAATTAAAAGTTGCTAAAATAGTCGATTTCGGAGTGTATTTACAGGGTAAAGATGAATCTTTAATTCTTTTGCCAACCAGATATGTACCTCTAAAAACCCAATTGGATGATACTATTAAGGTATTTATCTATCGTGATTCGGAAAATCGAATTATCGCGACAACTCTTATTCCTTATGCTACTGTAGGTGAATTTGCTTACTTAAAGGTAAAAACGGTTAATAACCTTGGAGCATTTCTCGACTGGGGAATAGCAAAAGATTTATTTGTTCCGTTTAGCGAACAGAAAGACAATATGCAAGTTGGTTACTCCTACTTAATATTTGTATATCTGGATAGTGCATCAGAAAGAATTGTAGGAACAGCCAAAATTGAGAATGTTCTTAGAGATGTAGAAACAACCTACGCGGAAGGTGAAGAAGTAGAAATTCTTATCACAAGAAGAAATGATATGGGTTATCAGGTACTGATTAGTAACGATGCCCTTGCCATGTTGTACGAAAATGAAATTTTTGAACCCGTTCGTTGTGGAGATGTACGCAAGGCATACATTAAGAAAATTAGACCTGATGGTAAAATTGATGTTAGCTTGCAAAAACAAGGTTACGAAAACAAAATTCCTGATTCTGGGGATCAAATTTTATCTCAATTAAAGAAAGAAGATGGTTTTCTTCCTTTAAATGACAAAAGTTCACCTGAAGATATTTATCAGCTTTTAAATATGAGTAAAAAGAACTTCAAAAAAGCTGCTGGTCTGCTTTACAAGCAAAAACTAATTACCATTGAAGATACAGGAATTTTTCTGGTAAAAAAGAACAAGTAAAGACACAAAAGGAACACAAACAACACACAATTGCAAAATAATACAACACTACCTTATGAATAAACATATTAGAATGAGCTTGTTCATTTTAATGGCGTCAATTTCATTTTCCGCCATTGCTCAGGACAAATCAGATTGGAAGAACGGTGTTCCGGAAGGTTGCACAACCATAACAGTAGGTAAAATGGCCACAGTTGATGGTTCTGTTATCACATCACACACCGATGACAGTCACCGAACAAGAGCCTGGATGGATATTTCTCCGGCAAAGAAACACGATAAAGGAAGTAAATTTGAATTATTCGAACGATCAGCCTACGATAGTTTGGCAATGCCAACTTATCAGCACAAAAAAATCGGAGAAATCGATCAGGCAGAAAAAACCTATCAATTTTTAAATACAGCCTACCCTTGTATTAATGAAAAGCAATTGGCCATTGGCGAATCTACTTTTGGAGGTCATGAAGAATTATTCTCGACCGAATGTTTAATCGATTGTCAGCGTTTGCAGCAATTGATGCTGGAAAGATGTTCTACTGCCCGCGAAGCAATTACTCTTGCCGATGATTTACTAAAAAAATACGGATGGCGCGATTATGGCGAGTGTCTTACTATTGCTGATAAGAAAGAAGTTTGGCATTTTGAGGTTGTTGGTCCGGGAAAAGGAAAAACAGGAGCCGTTTGGGTTGCTCAAAGAGTTCCAAACGATCACATCTCAGTAAATGCAAACGCCAGTACCATTAAAGAGATTAATTTAGACGATCCAGATTACTTTATGGCATCGGCTAATATTTATGATGTTGCCAAAGAAAATGGATGGTGGAAAGAAGGCGAAACTTTCCGTTGGAATTACGCTTATGCACCAGAGAGTCGTTTGTCTTTAGCCTCAAGAAGAAGAGAATGGCGGGTACTTTCCATGGCTGCACCTTCTTTGCATTTGGATGCCAACGATAAGGATTATCCCTTCTCGGTAAAACCGGATGAAAAGGTAACTATGGACAAATTGGTGGAAATCTTTAAAGATTACTACGAAGGAACACCCTATAACTTTGTGAAGAATATCAAACAGGCAGATAAAGACGGGAATGAAGTGATCTCTCCTTTTGCAAATCCTTTTATGCCTTACGATATGAATAAATTGTTTGGCGTTAATGGTGGATGGGATGAGTTAGGAGAAAGAACAATTGCCCGCTGGTATACCATGTATGCAACAATTATTCAGTGTCGTGACTGGTTACCTGATGAAGTGGGCGGAATTGCCTGGGTAGCACAAGATAATGTAGCAACATCTATTTATATTCCTGTTTATGCCGGGGCTACTAATTTGGCTGAAAGCTATAAAGTAAAAGCCCGTATATTGGGGTATACCCGTACATCTGCATGGTGGGCTTTCAACAGATTGGGTACATTATCGGCTCAGCGATGGGGAGATATGCGCCACGATATTGACAAGGTGTTTATTCCTTTACAAAAGAGCTATTTTGAAGAGCAAGCGAAGATTGATGAGCAATTCATGAGTTTGAGTAATAAAAAAAGAGTCGGGTTTCTGACTAACAGAACCATTCAACTAGGAAACGAAGTGGTTGAAAAAGCCTGGGAAATTGGCGATGGAATTTGGACCAAATACGACGAGAAATTCTAGAATTATAAAATATTAAATGAGACAAGAGCAACTGATTGGTTGCTCTTTTTTTGTAGCCCAAAATAAGACCAAAGGCCAAGTTTATAATATAATTGTGCAGTCTGCGAGAGCCTCGTTACCATATTTTATTGCCCTTACAAGTTGCGGAAAGCCCAAATTTACCATTTCACCTGCTCTCGCAATCGGGGAAAGCATTGTTTTCACATTTTAGAGCTCTCGCAGGTTGCGTGAAGCTCGTTTTCACATTTTGAAAGCCATAACAGGTTGCGAGAAGCTTATTTTTGGATTTTGCACGCTATCGCAGGTTGCGAGAGCCTCATTTTCAAAATTTGAAGCTCTCGCAGATTGCGAGAAGCCCGTTTTCACATTTTGAAAGCCATAACAGGTTGCGAGAAGCTTATTGTTGGATTTTGCACACTATCGCAGGTTGCAAGAGCCTCATTTTCAAATTTTGGAGCTCTAGCAGGGAGAGTCTTCATAAAACTGTGTACAAGGATCTTAATTAATTATTAAGTAATTTAAGAAAAGTCAATTTTGAAATTAAATTGGTATGAATTAGGATTCTTATGTTGTTTCAGAACAAAAAAGGAACTAATTTGTTTACTGCTTAATTAAATCAAAAAACATATGAAACGTCCATGCCAAAGTGATTTTGACACACAGGGGGATGATTATTCCAGCATGGTAAGTTCCATATGGCAAAAACTAAAAATTATAAACATATGAAACGAATATTTACAATAGCCGTTTTGATTATGGCAACAAGTCTTTTTGGCTATTCTCAAGAGAGTATTCATCAATTTACCGTTACGTCTATTGATGGGTCTGAATTTAATTTTGCTGATTTAAAGGGCAAAAAAATTATGGTGGTTAATACGGCATCTAAATGTGGATATACTCCTCAATACGAATTACTAGAGGCTTTATACAAGGAATATCAGGATAAAGATTTCGTAATTGTAGGCTTTCCGGCAAACAACTTCCTTTGGCAGGAACCTGGTACTGATAAAGAAATAAAAGCATTTTGCACGAAGAATTATGGCGTTAGTTTTCCCATGATGTCAAAAATATCTGTAAAAGGAAGTGATATTGATCCTATTTACAGTTGGTTGACTCAAAAATCAAAAAATGGAGTTATGGATTCGAAAGTAAAATGGAACTTCCAAAAATACCTGATTGATGAAAACGGGAAACTGGTTGATGTTCTTTATTCAAAAGAGAAACCGAATAGTGAAAAAGTGATTTTCTGGTTGAAAAAATAAGAGTGATTCTAAGAACCAATGAATAGGTAAAAAAAGAGACGCGATAAAATCGCGTCTCTTCTAAATAATTGTATTGTATTCATCTAATTTTTACGCTCCAGTTCGTTTAAATTCTCCATTTTCTTCTTACTCAAGAAAGAATAAATATCTCCTAAATGTTCCTTTACTTTCTTGTTCCCAAATTCATAAACTTTCTCGGCTAAACCATCCAGAAAATCACGATCGTGAGAAACCAGAATTATAGTCCCATCAAATTCTTTTAATGCTGCTTTCAAAATATCTTTGGTTTTCATATCCAAATGATTGGTTGGCTCATCAAGAATCAACAAATTCACTGGTTCCAACAACAATTTAATCATTGCCAATCGGGTTTTTTCTCCACCCGAAAGAATTTTAACCTTCTTTGTTGAGTTATCTCCGCCAAACATGAAAGCACCTAATATATCTTTAATTTTTGTTCGAACATCTCCCTTTGCAATATCATCAATAGTTTGAAAAACGGTAAGATTTTCATCCATCAAAGCAGCCTGATTCTGAGCAAAATAACCAATCATTGTGTTATGCCCCAGCGTTAACGAACCAGCATGCTCAATCTCCTGCATTATGGCTTTTACCAAAGTAGATTTTCCTTCTCCATTTTTACCGACAAAAGCCAGCTTCTCTCCTCTTTGTATCGTAAAATTAACTCCAGAAAATACAACATGGTCGCCATATTTCTTTTCTACATCCTCCGCAATTACAGGATAATTTCCTGAACGTGGCGACGGTGGGAATTTTAAACGAAGTGCTGAATTATCCTCCTCATCGACCTCAACAATATCCAGTTTTTCGAGCATTTTAACACGCGACTGAACCGCCAATGTTTTAGAATAAGTACCTTTAAACCTGTCGATAAAAACCTGATTGTCAGCAATCATTCTTTGCTGCTCATCAAATGCTTTTTGCTGATGAACTCTTCGCTCTTTGCGAAGCTCTATATATTGAGAGTAATTTACTTTGTAATCGTATATTCTACCCATTGTTATCTCAATGGTTCGGGTCGTAATTTTATCAACAAAAGCCCTGTCGTGAGAAATGATAACAACAGCTTTTCCTGAATTAATCAAAAAATCCTCTAACCATTGTATCGATTCAATATCCAAATGATTAGTCGGCTCATCTAAAAGGATCAAATCTGGTTTTTGCAAAAGAATCTTCGCCAATTCGATTCTCATTCTCCACCCACCACTAAATTCGCTTGTTGGTCTTGTAAAATCTTCTCTCACAAAACCCAACCCAAATAGTGTTTTCTCAACCTCCGAATCGTAATTTATTTCTTCGATAGAATAATATTTTTCACTTAAAGCAGAAACGTCCTCAATCAACTTGTAATAACTCTCCGATTCAAAATCTGTTCGTGTCCCTAATTCCACATTCATTAGCTCAATCTGCTTCTCCATTTCAAAAATGGAAGCAAAAGCCTGGGCTGTTTCGTCAAATACCGTACGGGTATTATCAGTATTTAAATGCTGTGGCAAATAGGCAATCACCTTATCCTTAGGACTAGAAACCCTTCCACGAGAAGGACTTTCGGCTCCTGCAACAATTTTTAAAAGAGTCGATTTTCCAGCTCCATTTTTCCCCATCAAAGCAATTCTATCCTTTTCATTAATCACAAAGGAAATATCTTTAAACAATGTGGTTCCTCCAAATTCAACCGCTAAAGCATCTGCACTAATCATCTCATCTATTTAAGTGAGCCGCAAAGATAATCACTTTAAGGAAATCTGAAAATTGTCAACCCATCCATTTAAATTAATTCAAATTATTCCAAAGCACTTCTCGCCGAATTAAATCCTGAATTAGTAAAATTCTATTAGCTTGGCCCGATAAGCTTTTCAAGCACCCATCTGTTAGTAACACTTTTAGGTCTGATAATTGGCTGGCCTAATCCCAACGCAAGAATATTCTGAGCACAGAAACCCATTACTCTTGACACTCCGAATAATACGGTATAAAAATCGAATTCATTCAGTCCGTAATGATGCAGAAGTGAACCCGACATCGCATCTACATTTGGCCATGGATTAGCAACTTTACCTTCCTTATAATGCATTAAAATATCCGGAACAACCGAGAAGAGTTTCTTTGCAATTTTAAAACAATGATTATTTGCACAATTGATCTCACCAAAATTCATAAAAGCTGTAAATCGAGGGTCAGTAACACGCAATACAGCATGTCCGTAGCCAGGAATCACTTTACCTGAATTAAGAACATCTAAAATATATACTCGCAACTTTTCCTCATCCGGATCAGCTCCTAATTGTTCATGAATTTTCAGAATAAATCGCAAACATTCCTGATTTGCCAAGCCATGTAAAGGACCCGCCAAGCCGTTAAGTCCGGCAGAAACTGCATAATACAGATCCGAAAGAGCAGAATTTACCACTCTTGATGTAAAAGCACTTACATTTCCTCCTTCGTGATCGCAATGCAAAACCAAATACAAGCGCATTAAGTCTGCAAAGCCCTTATCAGCATCATTAATCCCAAGCATGTGTGCCAAATTACCCGACCAATCCAAATTTGAATCATGAGGAATTAAATTCCCATCGCCAAAGCGAATTCGATAAATACCTGCAGCCAGTCCAGGCAACTTAGCGAGTATATTCAACGCATCCTCCAGGGTATATTTCCAATAATCTGCTTTTTGTAAGCCTTTTTGATATTCCTTTTTGAATACAGACTCGTTTTCCATTGATAAAATACCAAGGCTCAACATGGTCATTGGATGAGTATCTTTAGGCAGATTGCGCAATGCATTCCATGTGTATTGTGGTATAACCGCACGTTTATTCAAATCCTTCTGAAAATCGGCAAGCGATTCCTTATCCGGAAATTTCCCTGTACTTAAAAGAAAAAATATCTCCTCAGGCAATTTATTCGAAAACTCATTTGTGGTGTACTTTCCAATATAAAGTCCAGAATAAGGATCAACATAGGAAGTGTTGCAGGCCAATGCAACCAATCCACGCATTCCGCCATATATTTGCCCAATGGTAACTTCAGAAACCACAGTACTACGGCCTCTGGCAAAAATTTCATCAATTTCTAATTGCAATTCGAGTATGTGATCTTGAATCCCTTCCTTTAGATTTTTCATATCAATCTTATTATTTCGTTTCAACACAACTCAACAACACAGTGTAAGGCTACACTTTATAGGGGCAAGAGGATTGCTTATAAGTTACAAAAAAATAGCTGATTAAGAAACTCAACACTGAGATTATTAGCTTCTTATCGGCTAATAAATAGTCGGAACAAACAAAATATTGTCGGCTAGATTACATATCGTCAGATCACCAATAATACATGACAATCTTCAAAATTAATGAACTAACTTTTCAATTAGTTCGTATTAATAGAGAAACTACAGAACAAAAAAGACTACAAATGGAAAAGAAAAATAAAATAATTTATTGAATTGCAACAGGCTTACTATCTGGACTTATGCTAATGTCGGCAAGTATGTATTTTATGAAATACGAAATGGTAAGTGGGACATTTAGCTTTTTAGGATTTCAACATTCATCGTTTACCCATTAGCCGTTGCCAAATTGTTAGGCCTTCTGGCTATATGGTCTAATAAATCTAAACTTTAAAAGAGTGGGCTTACGCCGGATTTTTCTTTGATTTTTCGTTGGCTTTTGGAGCCCATATGGCAGCCAAGGATGGAGAATTTGGAATGGCCGTTATTGCGATCGTATTATTGATTGTATCCAGAGTATATGACAGTAAGGTATTTTGCAAATAAACACTTTTTAAACTACATAAAAACAAAGGCCATTCGTTATGGATGGCTTTTCCACATAAAAAAAGCACCCCAAAATGGGATGCTAAAAACCAAGCTCTTTCGTTTTTATTATTTCACTGCAACAACTAAATATTTTGATGCTTTCCAGAACTCATTAGGATCAAGAATTGTGATTGCCTCAATTTCTTTATCAG
>JAQBBZ010000226.1:0-11912 GCA_032125735.1 Labilibaculum sp. | reverse complement strand
TTAAAAGCTCCAGCACGTGTACTAAAATATGAATAAGTGAATGTTTAAATAGATATGGCTATGATTAATACTAAAAATTTAATTAAAGTTTTCAGAACTGATGAGGTGGAAACTACCGCATTAAATAATGTCAATCTGGATATTAATAAGGGGGAATTTGTTGCAATCATGGGGCCTTCGGGATGTGGGAAGTCTACCTTGCTAAATATTATTGGATTGCTTGATAATCCAACTGAAGGGGAGCTTCATTTTAATGGATTTCAGGTAGAGAAATACACCGAAAGACAAAGAACAAACTTGAGAAAGGAAAACATTGGCTTTGTTTTTCAAAGTTTTAATTTGATTGACGAGTTGACTGTTTTTGAGAACGTTGAGTTGCCTCTTTTGTATATGAAAGTATCTGGTTCGGAGAGAAAAAGAAGAGTAAATGAGGCTTTGGAAAGAATGAGTATTGCTCATAGAGCTAAGCATTTTCCTCAGCAACTTTCGGGAGGACAGCAACAAAGAGTAGCTATTGCAAGAGCGGTGATCTCAAACCCAAAATTGATTTTGGCAGATGAGCCGACTGGTAATTTGGACTCGGCTAATGGGGAAGAGGTAATGAATCTTTTAACTCAACTAAACGAGGAAGGAACCACGATTGTTATGGTAACTCACTCACCCTCAGATGCCGATCGAAGTCATCGTATCATTCAGTTATTTGACGGACATATTGTGACTGAGAATATGAGGCAAAAGCTTTAGTATGAGAATTAGATTATTATAAATAATGAATCAATTCTTCGTTTACTCTACTGAAAATTGAATTACAAATTAATTTAATTGAACAAGCATGTTTAAGAATTTTTTTATTACACTTTTTCGAAATTTCTCCAGAAACAAATTTTATACAACCATAAATGTTGTTGGTTTGTCGGTTGGGTTAATGTGTACAATTCTGATATTGTTATTTGTTCAAGATGAATTATCATACGATAAGTACAATGTGAATCATGAACGGATTATTCGTTTGGGATCAGATTTTACATTGAGCGGAAAAAGAGATCGTATTGCGGCATCGCCTTTGCCATTCGGACCAACTTTTGCAGAGGAATTTCCTGAAGTGGAGCAATTTGTCCGTTTTCAAGGTTCAGGTAGGCAGCAGTTTAAATATGAAGATAAAGAGTTTTATGAAGAGCGAATAGCTTTTGTTGATTCTTCAGTGTTTAAGGTCTTTAGCTTTCCATTGCTAAAAGGAGATCCGGATAAAGCTCTTACTCAGCCTTACTCAATAGTCTTAAATGAAACTCTGGTGAGGAAGTATTTTAATGGCGAAGATCCAATCGGGAAATTATTACTTGTTGGTGAAAATGTTGCCTATACGGTTAGCGGAGTAATGAAAGATCTCCCTTTGAATAGCCATTTTAAATACAATGCTTTTTATTCCATGAAAACATTGGAAAGCATTAGGGGAGCAGAGCAGTTTAACAGTCAGCAACCAATCTCATTTTGGGCATTTAACAACTACACCTTTCTACTCTTAAAAGAAAACTCAAATTCTGATGCCATCTTGGAAAAATTCCCGGCTTATTATGAGAAATACATGAAGAAGCTTGGTGATCAGTTGGGAGTTAAGTATAAACTAATTGTACAACACCTTGGAGATATTCATTTAAGATCTCAATTGCAATGGGATGCGCCAACAGGAAATATAAAATACATTTATATCCTTACAGCAATAGCCATTTTTATATTGTCCATAGCCAGTATAAACTATATGAATATGGCAACTGCACGATCATCGAAACGAGCAAAAGAGGTTGGTATTCGAAAAGTGGTTGGTGCACAGCGCGAAAATATCATTCGTCAGTTTATGTTGGAGAGTGTATCGCTAACTGTATTCGCTCTTATTATTGCTCTGATATGTGTTGAATTAATATTGCCTCTGTTTAATCAGTTAGTAAATAAGGAATTGACTTTAAGTGTTGTGGATACTCCGGAGGTAATCCTGTTTAATGTAATTCTGGCGGTTCTAGTAGGTCTTTTCTCGGGAAGTTATCCTGCTCTTTACTTGTCCTCTTTTCAACCGGTATTTATTCTAAAGGGAAGGAATGGCAAAAGTGGCGCAAATGGATTTCTTCGAAAATTGCTTGTGATTTCACAGTTTACGATTTCGGCCATGATGATCAGCGGAACCATCATTGTTGCATCTCAGTTTTTCTATATGAATAATATGGATTTGGGATTTAATAAAAAAGATGTTCTTGTTGCTTCAATTCGTGATTCTGTATTTCGGACCAGAATGGATGCTTTTAAAATCGAGTTGAAAAAAAATCCAAATATTAAAGGTGTTGCAACTTCTAGTTCTCTAATTGGTTTTGGGGGGGAGAAAGCAGTTCATTTGTTCGAGAGTGATGAAGGAATGGCGCAGTATGCATTAAATTTTAATGTTGTCGATTTCGATTATATCGATGTGATGGAAATGGATATATTGAAAGGAAGAAAATTTAATCGGGAGATTCCATCCGATACGGCCAATTCATTTATTGTTAATCAGGCTGCGGCTGCTAAATTTAATTGGGGCGATAATTCCTTAGGGAAAAAGCTTCAGTTAGGTGTTGAGATTGAAGGTGTGGAAGATCATGGAGAGGTTCAATTGGGAGAAGTGGTTGGTGTAATTAGAGATTTTAATTATCAACCGCTTAAAGATTTAATTGAGCCTATGAATCTTGTTGTTTCGGAAAATCCGGCTTATCGAAGAAACCTACACGTGAAAATAAATTCTAAAAATAGAAACGAAACCATAGCGTATATCGAGAAAGTTTGGAATGAATTCTGTCCCAATATGTCTTTTGGATATTTCTTTTTGGATGATAGGATGAAAGAAAATTACGAGCCAGAAGAGAGATTAACCTGGATTTTTTCAATATTTTCTTTAATAAGCATTTTGATTGCATCTATGGGCCTTTTTGGATTGTCTTCTTTTATGGCTGAACAACGTAACAAGGAGTTAGGGATACGGAAAGTGTTGGGTGCGCCAGTAGTTAAATTGGTGTATTTATTAACCGGTGAATTTATACGGTTAATTCTGTTTGCTAATTTAATAGCAGTGCCGATTTCCTATTGGGCCTTAAGTACTTGGTTAAGCGATTTTCCGTATCGCATATCAATAGGCATTTGGGTGTTTGTTGCGACTCTTATTATTTCTTTGGTTATTGGTTTGTTTACTGTTGCCTGGCAATCGTTTAGGGCGGCAAATGCAGATCCAATCAAAGCAATTAAATACGAATAAACTCAATATTGAAGAAACATTTAATCTTTTACTCATGAGAGAAATATGTGTGCCAATACCATTAGGTGACGACAATGAAGTTGCAGAAGTGGAAGTGAAACTCGCGAATAAAAAATTGTCGGTGTTCTTTAGATTGGAATCATTTTCGTGGGATGTATCTAAAGAGATGGAAAATAAGTCTGATCATATTACTGAAAAATTACTGAAGATTTATAATCTGAAAAAGCTCATTGCAGAATACGATTCGGATTGGGAATTGATACAGATTTTTACACCTTCAGAGTCTTCAAAGAATATTCAAGTACTATTTCGTAAAAAATAGTTGAATATATTGGTTTTATGTTGAATGTGGTGGGTAAGCACCTTATTTTATCTCTGGGGATCCGATGTTTACTTCAAATTCATTCATTCCAATACAATATTCCCGATTAAATAAACGATACATCTAAAAATAACACAATAACCTAATTAAATAAAATCTAGTCAATTTTGCAGTTCGAAGGGGTATAATAAAATGCCATAGCTATCTGTTAAAAAAAACATAGTGTAGTTTTGATCAAAACATAAGCATGTTGTATTAAAAACATAGTGTAGTTTTAGTCAAAACATAAGCATGTTTTTCTCATCTCTTAATAACTCTTGATTATCAACCAGTTGTTATTATTAAAATAAGTGTCGGATTTATTCCTCAAAAAGAACACAAACCACAAAATTCAAATGAATATATTAGACCAAATTGACTATAGTTTGAGCTATAAAGCTAAATGGTTTAATACCAATGAATGTTGAGTTGAGCTGCAGATGAGCTTGCGAATTTATGGCTCATATGAAACGTCCAGGCCAAAGTGATTTTGACACACAGGGTGATGATTATTCCTGCATGGTAAGTTCCATATGACAAAAACTTAAAATTATAAACATATGAAACAAATATAATATGCTTAGTATCTGCACTGCTGTTGGTATTCGCAGGTTGCAGCGATGATTTTCTGGATCGTACTCCCAGTGATCAGGTATCCTCAGCAACTTTTTTTACTCAGCAAAAAGATTTGGAATATGCTGTAAATGCAGCTTACGCATCTATAGGTTTCAATAACTGGGGTACTGATTATGGTTACTCTACCGATTTGCTTCGTATAGAAGCTATAACCGATAATGCTCTTGATCATCACTCATGGAATGAAGGTTACCGTCTTGCAGATGGAACTGCCTCTTCATACGATTGGTATGTTGAAAGCCGTTGGATGGAACGATACAGAGGTATTCAAAGAGTGAACAGAATATTGGAAGGTGCTGATGGCGTTACCGATATTAATGAGGATTACAAGGCTCGCTTACTTGCTGAAGCTAAATTTCTAAGAGCTTTTTTCTATTTCGATTTGGTTTACCTTTTCGGCGATGTGCCCTTCCTGACAAACAGTATTGCTCCGGAAGATACAACACCAACAGAAGGTTCTGATGGTGAGAAAGAGGCTGCTGAAGCCGCTAAAAGAACTGACAAGACCATAATTATGGATGCCATTGTGAAGGATCTTACTGAATCAGCAACAAGTCTGCCAAGTTCCTATTCCAGTGAGGACCTTGGTCGCGTAACCAAAGGTGCAGCTCTTTCACTGAAGGCCAGAATTCTTCTTTATCAGGAAAAATGGGGAGAAGCCGCTATTGCAGCAAAAGAGGTGATGGATCTTGGCGTCTATACCATTTATCCAAGTTATGGGAAGATGTTCACTTACGAGGGAATCAGCAACTCAGAAGTGATATTCGATTTGCAGGAGTTGAAAGAAAAGCAATGGAATTTCACCATGCAGAATTACGGTCCCAATTCAGCCGGCGGATGGAGCAGTGGATGCCCGATGCAATCACTCGTTGACAGCTATGAGTGCACAGATGGTAAAATCATCAGTGAATCAGCCTTGTTCGACCCCAACAATCCATACGCTAACCGTGACCCTCGAATGACTTATTCCATTCTTTATCCGGGTAATGACTGGAGAGGTGGTGTATTCAACTCGATCCCGGGAGCAACTTACCCTGGAAAGGAAATTGTTTCAGGTGATGATTTGACCGATGGTACAGGTGGACAGTGGAATAAAACAGCTACTGGTTACAACTGGTTAAAATACATTTCTGAAGACGATATTGACAACGGTGACTACTGGAATGGTTCTATCCATTACATATTGATTCGTTATGCTGAAGTCCTTTTGACTTATGCTGAAGCGAAAATTGAGAACAACGATATCGATCAGTCTGTTTACGATGCCATTAATGAAGTACGTCAGCGGGCCGATGTGAATATGCCTGCAGTTACAACCGGCAAAAGTCAGGATGAGCTGCGTACAATTTTAAGACGCGAACGAAGAGTGGAGTTGGCATTTGAAGGTTTACGCCTGATGGATATCAGAAGATGGAAAATTGCTGAAAATGTAATGCCAGGTGTACCCAAAGGGCTTACTTATACGGATCCTAACTCAGGAGCTCAAGTGACACTTTCGTGGGGAACACGTGTTTTTGATAAAAACAAGCACTATGTGTGGCCGATTCCTCAAGCAGAAATTGATATCACTCATATCGAACAAAACCCTGGTTGGTAGAAAACTAAAAATAATTTCCGGAGGTATTTCCTCCGGAAAAATTTAAAACTCCAATATCTTATAGATAAGAATCTGTAGTTGAATTCATGATGACACTAAACTCTTTTGATATTGATTCATAAAAAAAAGGAGTTGGGTGTCAATATGAAATCAGAGTAATTCCATTTGCAAAAAAATCACTTGAAAATGAATTTGAATATATTGTACATGCTGTGTTTCCTCACTTGCTTTTCATTCGGATGCGATTCAAGTGAAGAAAAGCAAGCAAGTTCTGCCCCAAAAATTAGTATCACAAGTCCACACGAAGGATATATTTACATTGATGGGAAATACAAAGGATCTAAAACTCCTAAAGAACTATTTCTTTCAAATGGAACTCATGTTATAGGTGTGGCGATGAACGAGACAAGGACTTATTTGAGAAAGGAAATAGAAGTCACGGATGAAGTTACAGCTGTGAATTTGACTGACTTGGATAAACCGGAACCCAAAATATGGAAAGCGCTTTGGATAGGTGTTGAGACAGTAACTCATGACGCTTGTACATCTACATATAGTAAAGAAGACTTAGATCAAGCGTACAATTATTTTTGTTGGTGTATTGAAGAGCATTTTGAGAAATTCTCTTACAACACAACAAAGTGGGAGGTAGTGCGGGAAGACTACTCCGAACCATTGTCCTTGGATTTGGCCAACAATGGACTGCTTATAAATCCTTCTACGATAGCGTCTTTAAAACTGGAAATTAAACCTGGTGATTATGATGCCATCTTTTGTTTTTACAGAGAGAAAGAAGGCGATTGCCATATGGAAGGCAATTTTTTTGGATTGGCATGGCTTGATCCTCTATCTCATAATTTTAAGGCAGGTTTTGTGATTGTGAAATTTGACGATTATAAAAGTGGAAGTGTAAAAGAACGATTACAATGGTATAAGGATAATGATCCTGGGGTATGGTGTCATGAATGGCTTCATACTGTTGGAGAAGGTTTTTATCAAGACCTGGGATGTGAACTTCCGGAAAAGAATACTCAAGGACTGGTTATTCATAGTGCTGAAACATATAAATATACATATCCTTGGTTGGGTTGGTATGAAGATATCATATCAGGTCGTGTAAAGCATTTAAACAGACCTATGGAATATGTTGGTATTGGACCAGAAACTTTCTTAAAATATAATGTTAGAGATATCGCAGTACAATAAGAGAATTAGCTTGTATTTGAGACAAAAGAATAAATGTTTTTAGTCTCAAATTTATAACCGATAAATTAAGATAATATCAGATGAACAAATCATTTTTACTAATACTTTTTTTATACCTATTCCAATCTGCCAATGCGCAGGAAAAGGTATTTCCGGGAGCTGATGAGCAGACAGCTTCGCGAGCCCAGTTTTTCTCTTGGATTAACAACACCAACGAAGGAACGACTGAGAAACAAACACTCATCAACCTTGAGTTTTTTCAATGGCTTCAGCAGGAGTACGGGATGATTTTGGACATCTATGCTTTCGATGCAGGTGCGATTGATGGGAAAAGATTTTATGGAAGTATTCATTCAGAACGCTTCAAGAAGCAGTTTCCTAATGGATTCGATCCTATTTATAAAAAAGCGAAAGAGATGGGTACCCGATTGGGGGTTTGGGGTGGCCCTGATGGTTTTGGAGATACCGAAAAAGAAAAACAAGCTAGAATAGATCAGATGGTGAGTCTTTGTAAGGACTATGAGTTTGCCCTGTTCAAATTCGATGCTGTTTGTGGTCCTTTGCGACCTGAAAAAGAAGATGCTTTTATTGAAATGATGAAGGCTTGTCGGACTTACAGTCCCGATCTTATTCTGTTAAATCATCGTTTGGGTCTGAAGAAGAGTAAGTCTTATGCAACAACATTTTTATGGGGTGGTCAGGAAACCTATATTGATGTGTTTACTTCAAACAATACAACTGCTCCTCACCATCGGGCCGGGGCTTTGGATAGGGGATTGGTGCCCGATTTAAAACGATTAACCGAAGATCATGGGGTGTGTATTTCATCATGCATTGACTATTGGGATGATGATTTAATTATGCAGGCTTTTAATCGCAGTATGATTTTAGCGCCAGAGGTTTATGGTAACCCTTGGTTGCTGAATGATGATGAATTTGCGAAACTGGCAAGAATCTACAATCTCCACCGAAAATATGGAAAGATATTGGTAAACGGGAAAGTTCTTGACGAAAACAAATATGGCAAATCTGCTGTTTCCCGGGGTGATAAAAAAACGCGCTTTGTAACCCTTACTAACCTAACTTGGGAAAACAAAACCTACAGGATTAAACTGGACGAAGAAATAGGCTTAACTACCGATGAGAATATTGAGCTTAGACAATTCCATCCAACTGAAAAAATTATAGGCGATTTTAGAAAGGGAGAAGAAGTTGAAATTACAGTTGAGCCATTTCGTTCTTGTTTACTTATGGCTAGTGCGAAAGCAATTGACGAACCAAGCTTGTTAGGAACAGATTATCAGGTGGTGCGCAATGTTCCAAATCAGCCTGTTCTAATTAAAATTCTAGGAAAACAAGGAACTACTACGAGCATTCAGCTGAAGAATTCAGGAGCATATAAAAGTGCTAGTCTTAATGGCAAGGATGTAAGTGAATTATTGAATGGTCGATTGCTGAAAGTAGATTTTGAGGGGGATGTATTACAAAATGAATCTCATCGTAAATTATCAAAGTTTGAATTGATTGAAACACCTTTTGATGATGAGGCTTTATATGAAGCAACCTGTTTTGCTGCCGATAATAATGCGCTCGAAGTACGTTCGTTAAAACGATCAGGCGCCACTGTTATTTCACAGGTTCAGAAAGCCAGAGATGCTTTTTTTGAGCAATCCACTTTTGTAGATCGTGGTATTTGGGATAAAAATTTATTCGATGGTGATATGAAAACAGGATTCTGGCCATCCCGAAAATATGATATTGACCTAAAAGTTAAAGGCGGCTGTTTCCGGCTTGATTTTGGAGAAGTCACCGATATCGATCAGATCATTATTAAAGTACCTGATGATTTTTCACTTCAGCCACTATTAAAGGGTGAAGGAAATTACGCAGAAGTATCTTCGGATCTGAAAAAATGGAAGACCATCACCTATTACGCAGGTGAAGAAATGGTGATTGATGTGAACGATCCTATCCGTTACCTAAGATTAAAGGAGCAACCCGGACGAATCGTTGAAATTGAAGCTCTAAAAGATGGCAGGAAAATAGACAGAACCAATTGGAGAGCATCCAATCTATTTGCTCATGCCGGGAAAATGAAAACAGAGAAAGCCTGGAAGTCAACCTTTAGGTTGAATGAGATTCCGGAAGGTTCTTATCTGTCAATAGCAATAAATGGAAAACATGGTGTTGAAGGAGCTTATGCCGCAGCAAAAATAGGTGGCGAATACAAGGGATGTTTTGATCGCAGCGTTTCATTCCCATCGAATACCTGGGAGTATGTGAATTCAGAAAGTGATAGTAATTACACGTATTATCTGCCTTTGGATGAAAGTATGATAGGAAAGGAAATAGAAGTGTACGTTATGGGTTACGACAAAGAAAATATAAATTTCAAACCCGAAGTTTGGATTTCGGCAAACCCAACTCCATTTAAAGAACAAATTTTAGAATTAACGAAATAATCTCAAATAATGAAAAAAAAGCTATTGGGCTTACTGTGTTTTTGCTTGTTGATTACCTCTACATTTGCAAAGAATTATGAATTGCAATCGCCCAACAAAAAGATAAATATCAGTATTCAAACAGGAACAGATTTAAGTTTTACAGTTAAGCATGATCAAATCCTTTTGATTGGCCCAACCAAGATTGCAATGGAACTAGATGGTGGCATTGTATTGGGCGCAAATCCACTCGTGAGTCAGAAGAGTATTGCAACTGTGAATCGGAAATTAAGACCTGAGGTACGTGAAAAGAACGAAACGATAATCGAAAACTACAATGAGTTGAAATTGTCTTTCAAACAAAATTTCGACATTGTATTTAGAGCTTACGATAACGGAATTGCTTACCGTTTCGAAACCCGATTCCAGGCTGAGATCACGGTGAAATCGGAAACGGGTCAGTTCAACTTCCCAAACAACAATTTGGTTTACTGGCCAAGAGAGAAGAGTTTTCATTCAAACAATCAGGTGTACTATGATTTCACCTCATTGGGAGAACTTTCATCTAAAGATCTGGGATCTTTACCAGTGCTTATGACATCGGAAAATGCACCGAGTATTCTAATTGGAGAAACTGATCTGGAGGATTATCCGGGTATGTGGTTCAATGGTGCAAAAGGGAACAGTTTGGTGTCAACATTTCCTGCTTATCCTGATAAAATAGAACAGGAAGGCGACAGGGATGTATTCGTGCGTACGAGAAAAGATTATATCGCAAAAACAGATGGAACAAGGACTTTTCCTTGGCGTTATATTGCTATTGCTGAAAATGACGGTGATTTAATCACTAACCAACTATCATGGTTATTGGCTGACTCTTGTGTGATTGAGGATCCCAGTTGGATTAAACCAGGGAAAATCGCCTGGGATTGGTGGAATGCAAACAATATTTATGGTGTTGATTTTCGAGCAGGTGTAAATACCGAAACTTATAAATATTATATTGATTTCGCTGCCGATTATGGTCTTGAATACATTATCATGGACGAAGGCTGGTACGAATTAGGCGATTTATTAAAAATCGTACCCGAAATCGACATGGAAGAGCTGACATCCTATGCTAAAGAAAAAGGAGTGGGGATTATTCTGTGGGTAGTATGGAAAACCTTGGATGATCAATTGGAAGTCGCGCTTGATCAGTTCCAAAACTGGGGCATTAAAGGAATTAAGGTGGACTTTATGGATAAGGATGACCAATGGATGGTGAATTATTACCATAAAATAGCGAAAGAATGTGCTGATCGAAAGTTGCTGGTTGATTTTCACGGCTCTTACAAACCTGCAGGGTTAAGAAGGAAGTATCCAAATGTTTTAACACGCGAAGGAGTGAATGGTGGAGAGCAGTACAAGTGGAGCATGCATCAAACACCGGAACATAACTTAATTACGCCTTTTTCAAGAATGGTTGCCGGCCCTATGGATTACACTCCCGGGGCAATGAATAATGCTCAACAAAAAGATTACAGACCAATTTTCGATACTCCAATGAGTATGGGAACCCGCTGCCATCAATTGGGCATGTATGTGGTTTATGAAAGTCCTTTGCAAATGCTTTGTGATAACCCATCGAACTATAGAAAAGAAGAAGAGTGCATGGAATTTCTTTCGGCTGTACCTTCTGTTTGGGATGAAACTAAGGTACTGCAGGCTAAAATATCAGACTATATTCTAATAGCCCGAAGAAGTGGCAATGAATGGTATGTGGGTGCTATGGGTGATTGGGACAAACATGAGCTGTTTCTGGATTTAAGCTTTTTGGGAAAAGGTAATTATGAAATGAGTCTTTACCGTGATGGGGACAATGCTGATCGTAACGCAATAGATTATAAAAAAGAAGTGAAAAGAGTTAAGTCAACAGACAAACTAACGATTAAATTAGCACCTGGTGGTGGTTACGTTGCTCGGATTACACCTTTAAAATAAGACTTATGAAGGGGTGTTTGAAAATAGTTGATTTTAATCTAACTAACCGCCATTGATTAAAAATAGGCATGTGAAGGGGGAACTATATTAAGAGGATCTTAAGTAATCCGAAACTATTTAGTGTATTTATAAAACAGAAAAAGCTTGGATCCCCACCCAAGCTTTTCTACTAACCACTATTTACTAACCTAAATCTTTAATCTATGAAAAAACGGTTACCAGCCGTCTACATTACAAACATACGGTATTGTTTAGTTAAGTGCATTTAACAGATGTTAAATGATGCTAAAAGTTCGTGGTCAAAATCATATCTGTAAATTACTACAGAGTATATAAAACAGAAAAAGCTTGGATCCCCACCCAAGCTTTTCTACTAACCACTATTTACTAACCTAAATCTTTAATCTATGAAAAAAC
>JAQBBZ010000225.1:0-6881 GCA_032125735.1 Labilibaculum sp. | reverse complement strand
AGTCAAACAACCGTTCGAACTCATTTAAAAAATATCCGCAATAAATTTGGTGATATAAACCAAGTTCAGATGATGCAATATGCCTGCAATAAAAGCTTGCATAAAGACAACTGCATGCCTTTATGTCCGAACTGCAGATTTTTCTGTAAAAAAGCCAATAATTAAAAGTCAACAACAATACCAATGGTGGGAATCATGCTTCCATCCTCTTTGGCAAGCTGCACTAAATTTCGTGGATTCATAACATTTCCCTCATCATCTCTTTCAAGAACATATTCGGGTGCCTGTGGCGATTTTCGCATCAACATGTTTTGAATTTCTAAAAATAAATCAAGCGAAAGCTTCTTAAAATTCCACTTCTTATCCACACGCACATCCAATTGACTAAATACGCCTAAGTTTTGCTCTCCAAGTTTGCGGTAATCCAATACAATATCAGGATATCGTGTTGTAGTTTCCTCTATGTTAATTGGAACAATCGGTGTTTTTCCAGCAAAGCGATAACGTGCACTTATTTCCCAATTTTTATTGAGTTTGTATCCTCCTGTAAAAGACACTAAATGCCGGCTATCCCACACCGATGGCAAATACTTACCTCTATCGAATCCGGTAAATTCGCTGTAGAAAAAAGTGTACGAAAAAATCCCATAAAAGCGATGACTTAGCTTTTGCTGAAAAAGGAATTCCATTCCATACGACCGTCCTTTACCTACCGATTTTACTTCTTCATTTCCTAATACATTAAAATCGGCTCCTTTATTAGCGAGTGAAACTTGATCTTGAACAGAAACAGGATAATCTTCGTAATGTTTGTAAAACCCTTCAACACTAATATTTGACGCGGGACCAAGAATTCGCTCGAAACCCAGTACGTAATGATCACTTCTGGTATAATCAATATCTTTATTTAGAAACACATCATTCTCTTTATAACCAAGGATGGTATATGGAGGCAATTTGTAGTATCGTCCTACACTTGCGTTAATTTTCCAATCGTCGGCAAATTCGTAGGACAAAGCCAAACGTGGTGAAAGCGTAGCCAGGAAATCATTCCCTTGAGTAAAACTATCGCCATCGCTTCTGAATCCGAAGGAGAAATCAAGCTTCTGATCGAAAAACGATTTTGTGGCATTTGCAAAAATCCCATACTTCAAAAAATTAATTTCTGTATTGTATTGAAATCCTTCATTCAAATCAACAGTCTCATTTTTATAGTCACTGCGTTGGGCATTAAAACCTCCTGCAAATTTCCAATCCTCTGCAAAATAGGTAAGACTGTATCGTAGCTTGGTTTCCATTTCACGGGAATCATTCTTAAAATACAAACCAGTTTGCTTCTCGTTATCCTGATATCTTGAAAAATCATTAACCAACAAATTGTTACTGATAGTAGTCTGCATGAAACCTTTCCCACTTTTAAAGCGATTTTTCCAACTTATACCAATGGTATTGGTTTGCTGTTCGATAAACGGCGCCTGATCTAATGTCGATTGTTCATTCTCATCAATTGTTCCTGATGCATCAATAGCAAAATCATCTATCGATCCTACTCCAATCAAATTCAGCGTATTGTATTTATTTATTTTATGAGTGATTTTATATTGGTAATCCCAATAATCGGGACGAATGGGTAAACCGATCATTTTAAATAAAAACTGTAGATACGACCGACGTGCTGAGATGATGTAGGAAGTTTTACTTTCTTCCTTATCCCCCTTAAAAAGCGGACCTTCATGCGTAAGAGCGGCCTCACTGGCACTCAAACGAAAATTGGTATTGTGTTTTCTCCGATTTCCTTGGCGTTGATCGAACTGCAAGACTCCCGAAAGCGGATTGTCATACTGACTGCCAAACGCAGACGTAGCAAGTGTCACATTATCAATGAATGATACGTTTAATATTCCCACCGGACCACCAGAGCTCCCTTGAGTGCTAAAGTGATTGATGTTGGGAATTTCTACTCCATCCAAATAATAAACCGATTCATTAGGAGCACCTCCGCGAATAATAAGATCGTTGCGAAAACCACCAGGTGAAGGAGAAATTCCTGGAAGTGACTGAGCTACCCGAACAACATCGTTATTCCCTCCCGGATAGGTCGCTATTTCGACAGCACTTAAAGTTTGCGTAGAAAGTGGTGTTTCACGTGGACGTGTTACCTTATTTTTATTGGAAATAATTACTTCGGATAAATTTTGGCTTTGTTCCAAAAGGGTGAAATTATACAATTGATTTCCTACCGATTTCACCTCGATATTGTAACGCGTTTGTCCATCATAGCCTAAATAGCTAACTACTAAATTATAAGTATCTGGTTTTACATTCGTAATGCTATAATATCCATTTTCATCAGTTGTAGCACCCTTAGTGGTATTTTCGAGATATACCGAAGCTCCAATCAAAGGAAGATCAGTTTTGTCTTTTACATATCCGGTTAACTCAGTGGTAACTTGTGCTTGAACCGAAATGGCCAATAAAACCAAGTAAAGTATGATCAATTTCTTCATTTTCTAAATAATTTTACCGTTTATTCTCCCGAATAAATAACATAACAAACAAGACTAACATTTTGTTCGTGACATCATTCAAAATATAAAATATCATCTCTAATGATAACTTAATTTCATACTTAAAGGTAAGTACTTTTATTGCTTTTGATATTTGTCTTTCATAAAACTAGATAATACTAAATATTTCAATGTATAATCACGTACAATTCCTTACCTTTAGTCATTATATTAATTACACAAGATTATGAATGGAAATAATGATTTGAACCTTGCGGTTCTGATTGATGCTGATAATATACCTTACTCGAACATTAAAGGAATGCTTGATGAAATAGCCAAATTGGGTACCCCAAGCATCAAACGTATTTATGGCGACTGGACCAAACCTACTGTTGCTGGATGGAAACCAGCTTTATTGCAACATGCCATTACTCCTATTCAACAGTACTCCTACACCACCGGCAAAAATGCTACCGATTCGGCGATGATCATCGACGCCATGGACATTCTTCATGACGGTAAAGTTGATGGCTTCTGTTTGGTATCCAGTGATAGTGATTTTACCCGCCTGGCTACACGACTTAGAGAATCGAGAATGCTTGTTATTGGTATTGGTGAAAAGAAAACTCCAAATCCGTTTATTGTTGCTTGCGATAAATTCATTTACATTGAAATTATTAGTGGTAAAAAAATTCGTGAGAAGAAGAAAGAAGCTACTGCGACACCTTCTGATACGCCTAAATATGATCAAATCGATAAACAATTTCTTAATCTACTAAAAAATTCGATTGAAGACATTGCCGACGACGATGGCTGGGCTTTTCTTGCAGAACTTGGTTCTTTAATTAACAAGAAAAAACCTGATTTCGATCCTAGAAACTACGGATTTAACAAACTCACCCCTCTACTTAAATCGATGCAGCAAGATTTCGAAATTGACGAACGAGATAGTGGCAAACGCAATATCAAACACATTTTCGTAAGAATTAGAGAGTAAGAAAATTTTGCTTTAAGGGGGGCTCTGAATTAAATCAAGAACACCCAAAAAAACACACTAACAAAACATTGAACTACACTCCTTTGATTTGTATCAAAGGAGTTTTTTTATGACCGTTTTTTTAACTTTTAAGCTTCCAACCAACAAGTAATAAGCTTAATACATGGGAATTACAAGCTAACAAACATAAATTTAAAATTAACAGACTTGATTCATGCTTTACGAAATTAATTTTCTTCTCAACACAAACTATTCCCATTTTTATTATATTTAATCTTTCAAAACAGAAAGATTTGTGCACTGTTGCGCATACTAATCTGAGACTACTATTAAAATGCAAGACATAGAAAATATTGAGCTATCCTTCTTAAGTTTAGATGATTATCAGGAACTTAAAAAAGCCATGATTGAGTCCTACACAAGTATGCCCAATTCATATTGGAGAGAACATCAAATTAAAACATTAATCGACAACTTCCCTGACGGACAAGTAGTTATCAAAGTGAATAATCATATTGCTGGATGCGCATTATCAATTATTGTTGACTATAACCAATACGACGACAAACATACCTACAAAGATATTACGGGAGACTATACCTTCTCAACACATAATCCGGATGGAGATGTTTTGTATGGAGTTGATGTTTTTATTAAACCAGGATTTAGAGGTTTACGATTGGGAAGACGATTGTATGATTACCGAAAAGAATTAAGTGAACGTCTAAATTTAAAGGGAGTGGCTTTTGGTGGAAGAATCCCAAATTATCATAAATACGCTGACAAATTATCTCCAAAAGAATACATCGAAAAAGTAAGAAGAAAAGAAATTCACGATCCTGTTTTGAATTTTCAGGTTTCCAATGATTTTCATCCGGCCAAAATTTTAAAAAACTATTTGGAAGGGGATGAAGATTCTAACGATTATGCAGTACTCCTTGAATGGGATAACATTTACTACGAGAAAAAGAACAAGAAACCAAGCACTATAAAAAAAGTGGTTCGTCTTGGCTTGATTCAATGGCAAATGCGTTCCTATAAAACCTTGGACGAATTGATGCATCAGGCTGAATATTTTGTGGATGCCGTTTCAGGTTACCGATCAGATTTTGCCTTATTCCCGGAATTCTTTAATGCTCCGCTAATGGCAGAAAACAATCATTTATCAGAGCCCGAGGCGATCCGAAAATTGGCGGAACATACGGATACAATCGTTCAGAAATTTTCGGAACTTGCTATTTCTTATAACATCAATATAATTTCCGGCAGTCTTCCCGAGATCAGAGATGACCGATTGTATAATGTTGGCTACCTGTGCAAACGCGATGGAAGTGTTGAACGCTATGAGAAGCTTCATGTAACACCCGACGAAGCGAAAGTTTGGGGAATGCAAAAGGGATCCGAGTTTAAAGTTTTTGATACCGATTGTGGGAAAATTGGCATCCTGATTTCTCATGATGTTGAATTCCCTGAATTGAGTCGATTGCTTGCTGACGAAGGAATGGATATATTGTTTGTTCCGTTTTTAACGGATACTCAAAACGGTTATTCACGGGTTCGAAATTGTGCTCAGGCAAGAGCTATAGAAAATGAATGTTACGTTGCCATTGCAGGTAGTGTAGGCAATTTGCCTAAGGTGCACAATATGACGATCCAATATGCTCAATCGATGGTATTTACCCCATGCGACTTTGCTTTTCCAGCCAATGGAATTAAAGCCGAAGCAACACCGAATACTGAAATGATTCTAATTGCTGATGTAGATATCGACTTGCTTCGTGAACTGAACCAGTTTGGCAGCGTTCGAAATTTAAAAGATCGCAGACAAGATATCTATAATTTGAAAAAGATGTAATAAAATCCGGGAGCCTTACCTGGAGTGAGGCTCTCTTATTATTTCCCTCACCTGCAACAAGTCTGTGGCTTATGGACTTTACTCTTAAGCAATAAGCTCCACCCAATTTATTCTTATAAAACTTATTAGATAAGGGCTTTCCTGATGCCAAGACTAATGCTAGTCTGATATCTTGCCTGCCAAAGTCCGCAATTTGTGGTTTCTACACCAAGCCAATTTCAATCAAATCTTTTCCAACAGCATTAATTTTAGAAAAAATTACGAAACAAAAATCTAATCTGAATAGTAATGCTGTATATGGCATATATACAAAGGATTTCGGTAAAAAGGAACATATTTTATCACATAAAAATAACTTATGAAGTCATTATGGAATGGCATTTTTTCGTAAATTGAAATCTATTCAATACCAACAATTTTACACACATGATCGATAAACTACTCATCACTCCATTTCAGAAATTTGTTAAGATTGAAAGCTTTAGCGGGATTCTACTTTTTGCAGCAACTGTAATTGCACTAATTTGGGCCAACTCGCCACTCGCCTACCTATACGATTCACTCTGGCAATATAAAATTGGGATTACAATATCCAATTTCGAACTGAATAAACCAATAATACTTTGGATTAATGATGGCTTAATGGCTGTTTTCTTTTTCCTGATAGGACTGGAAATTAAACGCGAGCTGTTAATAGGAGAACTAAATACGGTTCGAAAGGCAAGTTTTCCTTTTTTTGCTGCATTGGGTGGAATGTTGGTCCCTGTGGCGATGTTCTTTTTACTCAACAATAATCAAAGTACATCAAATGCCTGGGGAGTTCCAATGGCAACCGATATTGCCTTTTCTTTAGCAATTCTAAAGCTTCTTGGGAAAAGAATCCCACTTGGTTTAAAAATATTCCTAACCGCCTTTGCCATTGTTGATGATTTAATTGCGGTATTGGTAATCGCAATTTTTTATAGTGGTAATATCCAATGGATACTGATAGGATATGCTGCAATTCCTCTTGCTATACTAATCTTTTTATCCTACCGGAAAATCTATTTCCCTTATTTCGTTTTTATTATTGGCGTACTTGTTTGGTATCTGTTTTTAAAATCGGGCATTCACCCTACAGTAGCTGGCGTCTTAATGGCATTTACCATTCCGATCCGTCAAAAAATAGACATTAAAACATATTCCCGCAAATTAATGGCCATTGCAAAGGATATTGAAGAAACATGTGAGAAACCAATCCTAACCAATCATCAGATTGAGCAAATAGATAATTTAGAGGACTGGACCAGTCAGGTACAATCTCCATTGCAACATTTAGAACACAAACTTCACAATTGGGTTGCCTATTTTATTATGCCTGTATTTGCCTTAGCCAATGCAGGAATCAAGTTTGGTACCGAAATGAATCTGGAAATACCCTTGGTGATCAACATTGCCCTTTGTTTAATCATTGGAAATAGTATTGGCGTATCATTAATATCCTTTATCGGCATAAAACTAAAATTAGCCGAGTTGCCAC
>JAQBBZ010000224.1:0-5746 GCA_032125735.1 Labilibaculum sp. | reverse complement strand
TTTTCTATTTTTCTCAGAGATAGGAAATACCGGCATTACCCAAAGAATATCCACACCCATTTCCTTTAAACGAGGCATGTGCTCAACAAATGCATTGATGGTTCCTTCTGGCGTGTACTGACGAATGTTCACTTCGTAGATATTTGCATTACGGGTCCAAGCAAGAGGTTTTTCAATTTTTACTTCTTCAGCAACAGTTTTTGTAGCTGGCTTATTTTGACATCCTACCAACATTCCTGTTAGCAAGGCCATGCTCAAAACAATCTGATAAATTCGTTTCATTCCAGTTATTTAAGATGATTAGTTTGTGTGTTAATTACCTCGGGATTATATGTTTTTTTTAGAGCCCCTTTAGGGGGTTTGGGGTGATTGTATGAATATTTACAACACCTCTAAAAGCAAAATATCGTATTCGGTATCAATGCTTATCTTTCCATTTTTCACTTTTGTTTTCTTACCGGAATAAGCATCCCGCAATTTGGTTCCATCCTCTAAATCAGCAATAACCAATTCCTTTTCCCCTTTTGGCAAATCTAATCCTACAAAAACCTGATCCTGCAATTCAGCATTGCTATATGTTCTGCTGAACAAGTAAGGTGATTCTGAGATCATTTTATGAACTCCTGCACCAACTGAAGGATGATCTCTTCGAAATTTACCAAGCTTTTGCCAGTAAGCCAATACGGCTTGTGTATGCTCATCGGTTTCTACGTCTTCCCAATTCATGAACGAACGTAGAGTTGCATCGCCAACTGTTCCTTCAATCACCAATGGTCGGGCAGTTTCGTCCCCATAGTAAACCTGCGATGTTCCCGGGCACAACAACAATTTAGTTGCTGATTCAATGCTTTTTTCTCTTTTCTGATCAAAAGGTGATCCGTCATCATGAGATGTCAGGTAGTTTAAAACTCCGTAACCTTTTAAGTCGCCATTTAATATTTCAGAATATTTCGAGAACAATTCTTCGTAGCTCGATAGTGCGTTGTGTTTAAATTCGAAGTTGATTAAATCAGTAAATCCATTCACATAATAATTCACTTGTTTATCGCCAAAATCGTAAGCAAATTTGTTACTGATACTATATCCGTATACCTCAGCCACCGAATAGAATTTATTTTGATCCAGCACCTTTTCAGGATTATTTTTCTTCCACAATTGAAATGCATATTCACACTCAACACGGAAATCGCCCCAAACTGTTTCTTCGGTGTGTTTTACTGTATCGGAACGATAACCATCAATTCCAAACTGAATAATGTAATCGCATAGCCATTTAATCATGTGGTATTTTGGTGTTCGAGGATAACCAGTCCGGGCAAAGAATTCATCCAATTCTTTCATTTCCTGCTCATACCTGCCTTCATTCTTCCATTTCTCAGCCAAGCTTGCAGGAACAGTCACTTCCTCCATACTTTCGGTTTTAAGATCGGGCAGATTATCAGTTAGCGTACACTCAGTGGTAGTTTCGAAGTTCTGATAAGTGCAGGTTGGTCCTGTTCTCACCCACTCTTTTTCCCAGGCAGGATCGGTTTCTGTCGCTGGGCCGGTGTGATTAATTACGGCATCCATCACAATTCGAATTCCATTGGCATGAGCTACCTCAACCAATTCGGCAAGATCCTCCATGGTTCCGAAGTTTGGATCTAAAGCAGTCCAATCCTTGGCCCAATATCCATGAAACCCATAAGTATTTCCTGTTCCCTCATCAACCGATCCGTGAATTTGCTCTGTTACCGGAGTAAACCAAATGGCATTAATTCCCAGATCATTAAAATATCCTTCTTGTATTTTCTGAGTAATTCCTTTGATATCACCACCTTCAAAACCTCTTAGCTTTCCGGTAGGCAATTCCCGCTCAAAGTTCACATCATTATCAGTAGTTCCGTTGCAAAAACGATCCGTTAGCAAAAAGTACAAGTTAGCTCCCTCCCACACAAATGGCTTGTCGGCATCTGCAATTTGCTTTTCGGATGTTGAACAAGCCGATAACAAAAACATCAATGCTACAAATATGCTATATGCTAATTTCTTCATTATTTCGCTAGTTTAATCGTTATAGATTGATTTCCCTCTAATTTAACTTCTCCGGTAAAACGAAGAATTTTTGATTCCTTATCCCAAATGAAATCCGTAGATTTTCTCCCTAAAACTACTTTATTTGGTTGCTTCTCTATATTGTGAATTACCCAATTAATGTTCTTTTTAACAGACTTGTAATTGCTTCCAATTTCAGTATTGACAGCAATCTGCAATTTCGATTTTGAAAATACTGAACTGAATGATAATAACTCGTATTGTCCTTTTTCAAATGCTCCTGCAGTTTCCCCATCATCGTTATACAACTGTCCTTCACTTGTAGAAACAGATTTATCATGATAGTAATGCAATTCCAAATTCTTCAAAGAATATGTTTTGGTATTCAGCATTCCTTTAATCATAGGCACAAAAGAACCTCCACGCACAAAAACAGGAATGTGATCTTCCTCTGTTGATATACTGTAGGTTTTTCCTCCGTCATATTTCTTTTCGGATACGAAATCAAACCAAATCGAATTGGCCGCCATATACACATCTTTCTCTTTTAAGCCTGCATCGGTAATGGTTGATACTAAAAATGCATCTCCCCACAGGTAAGTATCCGAAACAGATAGCAATTCTTTATTGTTTTGCTCTTCGAAAAACAGTGGACGCATCAGTGGCAATCCAGTCTGATTATTTTTGAAAGCCAATGTATAATTGTACGGCATCAACTGATATCTCAGTTGAATTGATTTCTTTGCCAATGCTTTGGTTTTTGCTTCGCGAAATACAGGTTCCGAAGGAACTGCTTCCTGTGCATGCGGACGGAATATCGGTTGAAAAACACCGTACTGCAACCAACGTGTGTATAATTCATCATCTAAATTATCACCTGCAAAACCGCCTAAATCGGAATGCATATAAGGAATTCCCTGCAATCCCATCTGTAATGAAATTTCGGTTTGTGGCTTTAAACCATCCCACGAGCGACTCACATCGCCAGTCCATGGCACCATCCCGTAACGTTGCGAACCAACAGCTCCTGCTCTCATCAAAATAAACGGGCGCTGATTGGGAAAACCTTTCTGATAACCTTCATACACCAATTTTGCCCAATAATGACCGTAAATATTGTGCACCTCATCGGCCGATCCATTTACATGTTGCAGTGCTGATGGATGAACTTCAGGTTCTCCTAAATCGCCCCACCAGCCAGCAACTCCTTTGTTTGCCAATCCTTTGTAAATACCCCAAAACCAGTCAATGGCCTTCGGTTTAAATACATCCACCAATCCGGTGTTACCGAAATAAAAATCGTAGGTATAAGGATTACCAATTGAATCGGTTCCCAAAACCTCTTCTTTCACAGCTTCTTCCCATCGTTGAGATGTGGTCAAAATAAAAGGCTCAGTAATCAGGATTGTTTTTACTCCTTTGGCTTCAAAATCAGCAATCATCATTTCTGGTGTTGGAAATGAATCACGCTCAAAAGCTAAATTTCCCATCTCGCCTTTCATCTCTTTCCCAAACCAAAACAAGTCCAAAATAATCGCATCCACGGGAAAAGAATCCTTCAAAAACTGATCGATTGTTGCTCTGCATTCTCTCTCAGAATGATATCCAAACCGGCTCGAAAAATTCCCAAAACTCCAACGAGGAAGCATAGGTTGTCTGCCCGTTAAATTTGTAAATTCATACGTGAAGCCTTCCCAAGTATCGGAAGCAATTACTTGATATACTTTTCTTCCGCAGCTACTTTCGTAGCGTAGCGTATTTGTCTTTTTACTATCTAAATCCAGATATCCGATAGGAGCATTATCGAAATGAACGGCATACATTTTCGAAGAAATAACCAAAGGCATGGTGTAATTCATCAATTCGGAATGAGTTCCGTATCCGTAATGAGCCCTGTTGTACAATTGAAGTCTGTTTCCGCGACGGTTCATTCCCAAAGCACGTGCACCACCACCAAACAATACTTCATCCTTATCTAGGGTAAAATCAATATTTTCGGTACTGTCTGTTTCAATGTATCCTTCTTTTTCAGAGATCAAATGCTTGCCTTTATAGCTATAGCTTATATCAAAAGGAGACTTAGAAATGGAAACACTCATTCCTTTAGACAAGAATTGCAATTCATTCCCCTTTTCTAGCAAAGTAACAGAAGTCTGTTCTGGTTGTAAAACGACAGCAGTCGATTCTCCTTTATTCGTTTCCCCCTTCGGGATAAAAGCCGTTTCAACAATGTTTTGATTGTAAAACTGAATTTCATAACTGCCATTATTGGTAACAAGTACCAATTGGTTGCCATTTACTTTATGCGATTGATAAACCCGCTGGCTATTTTGCGCAATTGCCGAAAATGAAGCAAGTGCAACAATCAATAAAATAGAAAACCTTAACACAATTCTTTTATTCATAGTCAGAGGTTGATAATTTTGATGATCACCCGATCATGCTTATTTTAATTCTAATATAACTGATGTGTTTGGAGTCAAAGAAATAATTCCTTTCGACAAATCGAATTCTTTTCCGCTAATCACATCTTTTCCTGAAATGAATGCGCCTAAACTTTCAGCAAATCTCTTCAAATTTAAATCCTGTGCTTTTTTGTTTTGGTTAATCACCACCATTACAGTCTTTTCGGCATTGCTTCGAAAATAAACATAGGTGTCATTTTCAGGTACGTAATGCATCAATTTACCAGTGTGAATTACCGGGTTTTCTTTTCTCCAATTCAATAGTTTCTTTAAATAATTGAAAGCTTCATTTTCTTTTACAGTTCTTCCTTCTGCTGTAAATGCATTTCTTTTATCGCCTTTCCAGCCTCCTGGAAAATCAACACGCATTTTACCATCTCCATCACTTTTTTTGCCTTCCAACAAAATCTCTGTCCCCACATAAAGTTGAGGAATTCCACGTGTTGTAAGTAGGAAAGTCATTAGGCTTTTGTATTTCTGAATGTCGCCACCTAAAACCGACATGATGTGATCCGTATCGTGATTTTCTGCGAAAATAAATAAGTTGTCTGTGTGTGGATATAGGTAATCAAAAGCAAGAGAATTATACAATCGAATCAATCCGGTATTCCATTCTTC
The DNA here is from genome assembly GCA_032125735.1 of Labilibaculum sp. Classification (GTDB taxonomy): domain Bacteria; phylum Bacteroidota; class Bacteroidia; order Bacteroidales; family Marinifilaceae; genus Labilibaculum. The sequence continues at coordinate 629 of JAQBBZ010000224.1, read as the reverse complement.
TTCTTCATTAAAAGCCTTTGTCATAGCATCAAACAAGCTAAAATCCATTACACATGGCAAATTTGAGTTGTAGCCATCGTGATTAACAGCATCTTTTTGCCAGTAAGCAATCTCGGCAGGAGAGCTTAACCATGTTTCCCCAACAATATTCAGGTTTGGATACTCTTCCATAATGGTACCCGCATAAACTGCCATAGCATCTTTATCGTTGTATGGATAGGTATCTACTCTAACTCCTCCTAAATCTGCATATTCTATCCACCAAATGGTATTCTGAATAAAATAGTTAATCAGTAAATCGTTCTTTTGATTCAAATCAGGCATAGACCGTGCGAACCAGCCATCAAAATTCTTTTCGTAATCTCCTTTGGAAACATATGGATCATTCGTGGTACTCTTACGATGATTGGATTGGGTGTATTCAGGAAAGACATGAACCCAATCGCTTGAAGGCAGGTCATTCATCCACCAATGTGAAGATCCACAATGGTTGGTTACCACATCCATAATAATTTTAATTCCTCGTTTGTTTGCTTCCGCAGATAAACGGGCATAATCCTCATTATTTCCATAACGAGCATCTATTTTGTAATAATCCGTAATTGCATAAGTATGGTAAGACGTTTTTG
>JAQBBZ010000223.1:0-3496 GCA_032125735.1 Labilibaculum sp. | reverse complement strand
GAGTTTATAATGGGGATAGTGACGATGACCGATTGGCTGTTTGGCCAGACGAAAATCGTTTCGATTTCAAGCTTCGTTTGTTCCAAACTATAAAGCAACTTCGTAATGATGCCATGAGAGAAGTTGGTTCAACTATTGAATACTCTTCTGTTTACGATTTAACTGTAGATAAATTGTCCAGTGACGCTGATCCTTTGCATGATGGACATATCGTTAGAATAAAAGGAAATCCAAGCATGGCGAATGTTAGGACCGTTATGATTGGAGTTAAAAATCCAACGAATGATGCTACTGGACTTGATGATCATCAACTAAAGTCGGTTGAAGTGTGGCTGAATGAATTACGCTTAACAGATTTTGACGAAGATGGAGGTTGGGCAGCAAACCTTCGTGTAACCACAAAACTTGCCGATTTTGGTACTGTTACATGGGCAGGAAGCAAAATTACATCTGGCTTTGGAGGTATTGAAGATGGTGTTAACGATCGATATAAAGATAATATTTTTCAATATGATTTATCTGCTAGTTTTGAGTTAGGTAAATTTTTCCCTGAAAAATCGGGTGTTCGTATTCCACTTTATTATGCCATTTCTGAAGAAACGATTAGCCCTGAATACAATCCGTTAGATCCTGATATTCCTTTGGATATAGCACTTGAGAATGCAGGTTCGAAAGAGGAACGAGACGAAATTGAAAAGAGGTCGCAAGAATATACGAAAAGAAAAAGTTTCAATTTGACCAATGTTCGGATTGAAAAGGCTGAGGGAAAACCTAAATTGCTGGACGTTTCCAATTTATCTCTTACCTATTCCTATAACGAAACCTATTCACGTAATATAAATACGGTTCGGGATTTAGAAAAGAATTACAGAGGAGTATTGAGTTATAACTATAATAATGTACCAAAAAATGTTCAGCCATTTAAGAGGGTTAAAGTATTTCAAAAACCTGCGTTCAAATTATTAAAAGATTTCAATTTCTACTATTTGCCAACACAATTATCTTTCCGGTCAGACTTACAACGTTACTATCGGGAAATTGAGAAAAGAAACATAGAGGAGATAGGAATTGAAAAATCAGAACAGTCAGTAATTCAGATTAAACCTACTTTCGACAAGGATTTTATTTGGTATCGTTATTACGACTTAAAATACAATTTAACGAAAGGATTGAAATTTGATTTTTCCGCTACCAATACATCTCGAATTGATGAGCCGGATGGTATCGTTGATAAAGATAGGGATCGTGAAACCTATAATATTTGGAAAGATTCTATTTGGAACAATTTAATGGATGGTGGTCGAAATATTCAGTATCATCATAATTTTAATGTAAACTATACGGTTCCAATTAATAAAATCCCTATGTTTAATTGGACATCGGTTACAGCCCGATATGCAGGTGCTTACGATTGGAATGCGGGTGCAATCACTGCTGATACAATTGAATTGGGTAATACAATACGAAATTCGAATAACATTCAAGTAAATGGACAACTAAACCTTGTTAATTTGTATAATAAGTTTGGTTTGCTAAAAAAAATAAATCAAAAGTACGCTTCCAATCGAAAATACAAGAAGAAAACGGAAGATTACAAAAAGGTTAATTTTGAAAGTACAATTGATGAATTAAAAGCTGGAATTCCTACTTCTATATATCACAAGTTGTCGACTGAGGATATTTCTATTAAAGTTTATGATACTCAGGGAAAGGAAATAAAGGTAGTTGTAAAGACTATAACAGGTAACAGAGCAAAGATTACTTCAAGCGAAAATGTGAAAAATGTTCGTGTTAGAGTAAGCGGAAAGCTTTCGGAGAGTGATGGAGTTTTTGCACTAATTGGGGAGAGTTTTCTTAGAGGATTAATGAGTGTACGTAATATTTCTATTAATTACTCAGAGATTAATTCGACAACATTACCCGGATATATGCCTCAAACAAATTATTTTGGTGGAGAAGCATACAATGGAACTAAGGCCCCAGGATTCAATTTCTTAATTGGTAATCAAGATATTAATTTTGCTAGGAATGCTGCTGAAAAAGGTTGGATAACAACGGATGAAGCATTAAATGAACCATACGTAATGAGTCATACTCAGAACTTTACCATAAGGAGTACAATTGAACCAGTAAATGGTTTAAAAATTGACTTAACCGCAAATCGAAATTATTCAAGAAACAGAAGTGAATATTATATTTATGACTCGGGGAATGATAGTTTTAGTGCTGAGAATCTTGTTAAATCGGGTAACTTCAGCATGAGTTTCCTGAGTTTAAAGTCCGCTTTCTTTACAATAGGCAACAGTGGAGATTACTCATCGGTATATTTTGATGAGTTTTTAGAGAATAGAAAATTGGAGTCGGCAAGACTTGCCGAAGAACGTTATGGAGATAGTTTTGAGAGCTTCTCATTACTGGATGCTAAAGGCGAGGAGACTGGCTTTTACGAAGGATACGGTTCTACTTCTCAGGAAGTTTTAATTCCATCATTCCTTAAAGCTTATGGAGATGGAGGTAAGGGATATAATAATCTGTTCCCTGCAATTTTGAGCATGAAACCAAATTGGAGAGTTACTTTCGAAGGTTTGTCTAAGTTGCCTTTGATTAAGAGGTATTTCAAATCAATAAATTTGAGTCATTCCTATACTGCTACCTATGATGTGGGTTCGTATAATACTAATCTAACTTACGAGGAAGGTGATGATGGGTTTAGTCTTATTCGAGATATGGCTAAGAATTTCTTGCCACTTTACGAAGCCAATTCAATATCAATTAATGAACAGTTTAATCCTCTGATTAACGTTGATATGATTTGGAAAAATAACTTCTCGACAAGTTTTGAAATTAAGCGTACTCGAAATTTGATTTTGAGTTTGTCTAACACTCAACTTACAGAAGTGGCTTCTAATGAAATGATTTTCGGTTTGGGATACCGATTTGATGATTTTGGAATGATAATCGGTTCTGGTTCGAATCAGAAGAAATACAAAAGTGATTTGAACCTTCGTGGAGATTTGTCGATTCGTAAAAATAATACCATCATTAGAAAAATTGTCGATGAAGTGGATCAGTTAACATCCGGACAAAAAGTGGTAACGATAAAGTTTAGTGCGGACTACGTTCTAAGTAATCGATTCAATTTAAGACTGTATTATGATCGTATCGTGAATACTCCTTACGTTTCTCTTTCTTACCCAACTACTACCACCGAATTTGGTGCTAGTATTAGATTTACTCTTTCAAATTAGAAGTTTGGCTTAGTACTAAGTTTTATAGGCTTAATTTATGAGATAAAAGAATAAGTTATTAAACATTGAAATCCGGAGGGTGTGATATTCAATAATTAAAAAAAAAATGTAAATTTGGCAGTAATTTAGTACTCTTAATAAACAACATACTATCATGAATGTACCTGAAAATTTAAAGTATACCAAAGACCACGAATGGGTTCGTGTTGAAGGCGAAGAAGCTTTTATTGGTGTTACTGATTTTGCTC
>JAQBBZ010000222.1:0-7226 GCA_032125735.1 Labilibaculum sp. | reverse complement strand
TATCAGTCACAAAAAACACTTCACCAGTTCCTAGGTTGACCGATATTTTCTGAATTGTATTGGAGGGCAAAGGACTGTTTTCACTTGTAAAGTGTGTCAATTGTTCATCTCCATTTTCTGAGATCAGAAAAACGCCGGATTTCGCAGTTCCCAGCCATTTTTGATTGGCTCCATTCAAAGCAATTGTATTTACAGACTCGGTCCCTAACAAAAACTGAGTTGATCCATCAATTGTGATGATGGGTTGATAAGCAAAAAAGCTGCCTGTCCTAAAAATATTTCCCGGGTTGGAATAAACCGCAACCCCACTTGATGTTCCGCACCATACATCTCCATTATCATCTTCAATCAAATCGTAAATATTCGAACTGATTGTTGAATTATTCTCATCACGAACTAAAAAAGAAGCGACTGCATCGTCATCCTGATTGGAAAGGGTCTCATTTTCGTTAAATGCAAAAAGAGCTTGCCCCGGGGCATTTAAAACCCACTTATCACCATCTTTAAGACAGACAATCTTTTGCATATTAACCCGGTTGGCAAGGGTCGAATAGCTTAAAGAAGTCCATTCACCGGCAAGAGAATAAACTTTTACCGGAGCAGACGAATTCGCATCTAATATCCATAAATTACCATCCTCATCGGTATCCATTCCACTAATTCCTTTCGAACCAATCGGTGAATTCTCAGAATTCCAATTGACTTGATATTCATTCTTCTCAAACACAAATAGCCCACCTCCCCAACTTGCCGCATAAAGCAGAGATTGATCTCTTTTATTACCTGCAATCGAAAGCAAATCAAATTGATTCCCGAAAGCTGGTGTATTTTCTTTTGAATAATTAGTCCATTGTTGATTTTCAAATAGAAACAATTCTGCAGCCTCGCCCAATCCATCGAAGGAGGAAGTTACACCACCTGAAACAGCCCATGTTTGCTTGGCAACTGAAAATACATTTGAAATATACTGACTCAGTGGGCCATCTGGTTTAATTGGATTGGTGCTGCTTCCATTAATCTCCAGTAAGGATTTCTGATAATCAGCAAGAAAAGTTCTTCCATTAACTTCCAAAGCATCGCGCATTTCGGAAATTCCTGAAGATTGTAACGCTGAAATCTCACTCCCACTTGCATTAAATATTTGAGATTTATCAGCTTGGGTTACCCAAAGTTGATTGTTGTTGTTTTTTAATGAGTAAATCCGCGCAAAGTTTCCTGAAAATTTAGTCCAAACCCCATTCCTGTTCCGATACAATTCACTTGATGTTTCGGACAAAACCCGGCTTACAAATACATCGCCATCAATAATTTCCAGATGCTGACATTCTCTTTGAAAAGAAGGAATATTTTGAACATGCTCCCAGTTATTAAAATCAGCCAAATTACCTGAAGATAAATCTGCTTTAAAAATCCCTTGATCAGTTGCAGCCCAAATTGTATTAGAGCTAATTTCGATATCATTCACAACCAATTTATCGCCCTCAGCACCAATAAAATAAGTATCTGCCACTTCCATTTTTTGCAAATTAATGACCACAATACCAAAATCGGTCCCCAGATAAGCAAATTCCTCATTAGTGGTGATTGAATGGATAGACTTGTTCTCAAACAAAGAGAAGTTCTTAATATCAGGGATATTCTGAATAGTTTCTTTTGAAATAATATCCAAATTTCCGTTTGCGTAGCCAACCAAAAGACTTTGGGAACTCTCCTGCCAACCAATTGCTGAAATTTCCGATTCCGACAAACCTTTAGTTTTACTGAAAGCTACTACTTCATTATCGCTAAGCGAGTAATAGAACAAGCCTGATTCGGTTAAGCAGTACAAATTCTCTCCACCAACAAGTAAGCTTTTCGCTTTTTTGTATGGCAAATGTTCTCTCCATTCACCAATCTTTATCTGGCTTTGACCATTTAAGAAAAGTGTTGTGAGCAGAAATGTGAAAATATAGCGGAATTGCAGCATCATACAATACTTTATTAGCAAGGAACTGTACTTGAATTCTTAGTTGAAATAAAAGAGTTTATTTATTAAGGCTCAGCAAATACCCCACCAGTTTTCGAACGGCTAAACCTCTGTGACTGATCTTATTTTTTTCAGTCATATCCATTTCTGCAAATGAAATATCATAACCGCTTGGCTCAAAAATTGGATCATAACCAAAACCATCAATTCCACGCTCTTTTTCAAGGATATTTCCTTCAACAACACCTTCAAATTGATACTCTCTACCATCAATGATTAAAGAGATTACGGTTCTGAATCTTGACTTTCTGTTTTTAATTCCATTTAGATTCTCAAGAACCTTTTTCATATTGGCTTTTGCATCCCTTTCTTCTCCCGCGTACCTTGCAGAATAAACACCAGGCTCATTATTTAAGGATTCTATTTCCAATCCGGTATCATCAGCAAAACAATTCACCCCAAATTTATCAAATATATATTGGGCTTTTTGACTTGCATTCTCTTCCAGTGTTTCGTGATCTTCTGGAATCTCATCATCACAATTAATATCTGCCAGACTTAACAGTTCAATCTCTTCTCCTAAAAGATTTTGCAGTTCTTTTAGTTTATTTAGGTTATTGGTTGCAAAAACAAGTTTCATACTTACGGTATATCAATTTATGGATACAAAAAAACAACGGCCATACAACCGTTGTTCAAATATATAAATTTCAAATTCATGCTTTAATAAAAACTGCCATATTTAGCCAAGTCAGTTCGTGGATTCACACACATAACAGGAATGTGAGCAGAATTAGCAATTACAAATTGCTCATGAGCGCCCAACATATAATCCTGAAACGAGATGTTTTTAGTGGTCATGATTAAGATGATGTCTGCCTCAATTTTTTTCGCAAAATCAACAGTTTCCATCGCAAAATCATTACCTCCATCGGCTGTATCAATTTCATAATCGATGCCTCTGCTTTCCAAATACTTTTTCGCAAAAACAAGATTTGCTTTTGTTCGTTGAAGCATCTGACCTTCAGGGATTCTCGGAGTGATAATTCGCATTTTTGCTTTAAAGAATTTACCTAAAAATTCAGCCCAACTTAATTTCTCTTTATTTTCCTTTTTAAAGTCAACAGGCAATACTACCGATGAATATTTCTTTTGGACTGGAGGAGCTTGAACTACAATAAAAGGTACACGCGATCCGATGATAACCTTCAGAGCCCAACTACCAGTCAATTTTTGCATTCCTTTAATCCCATGAGTACCCATAAGTACCAACATAGAATTCATTTCTTTAGCAATATCATTAATAGATGTAAAAATACTACCCTCCCGAACAATCACTTCAACGCGAACGCCAGTCTCTTTTTCGATTTTCTCAACTGCTTCAGCCATTTTTGCGTTAGCTTCATCAAGCTGAGAGCCTTTTTTGACAATGTGCAGTAAAGTAACTCTTGCATCAACATTTTCAGCAAAAATTAAAGCATGTTCCAATGCATACTCGGCGACAGTTGAAAAATCCCATGCTACAAGTATTGATCTCTTAGTGTTTTCCATAGTTTATAGTAAAAGAGGATGGTCATAAATAGTATTAACATAACCGAGCTACAATTTAGCTATTTTATACTAAAAAAACAAATTTTAACAGAGTCTCATAATATTCTGTATTAATTTAGCCTTAAGACTATTATTTAAAAATTCTTGGCTATTTTTATTACCATTGTCCAACATGAACCTTAACACGTAACTAATGACCCACCACTCGCTCCCTTTAATATATCCATATTCAGGCAGTTACACACCAGAATTACTTATATCTTTAGGTGAAAACGCGTTAAGTTTTATTTCTGAAAACATGATTGTATTAAGTGTATTGCAATTATTTCTTATTGCTTTGATGTATTTATGGTTTAAATTGAAATTAAAAAGACAAAAAATAAAGATTGAAAGTGAATTTTACGATAAAAATCAAGAGATAATTCTGCAAAAGGACAAAGCTGAAAAACTTCTTTCTAATCTTTTACCTCAACAAACTGCCGAAGAATTACAATCCACAGGAAAAGTAAGCTCCAGAAGATTTCGTATGGTTACCGTTTTGTTCTCGGATATTCATGGCTTCACCAAAATTGTTGAACAGATGAATCCAGAGGATTTGATTGATGAACTGGACAAGTTTTTTATGTATTTTGACACAATCGTAGAGAAATTTAATATCGAAAAAATTAAAACGGTTGGTGATGCCTACATGTGTGCGGGTGGTATTCCTAACAAAAACAGAACAAACCCAATTGAAGTTATTCTAGCTGCAATGGAAATTCAGCAGTACATGAAAAGCATGAAAATAAACTCGAAAGCGGGTAAAAAAGGCATTTGGGGATTGCGAATTGGTGTTCATACCGGCCCTGTAATTGCAGGGGTTGTTGGCACTAAAAAAGTAAGTTACGATATTTGGGGCGATACCGTAAATACGGCCAGTAGAATGGAATCATCAGGATCGGTGAGCGAAATTAATATTTCGGGCATGACCTATATGCTGATTAAAGATTTCTTTATTTGTGAATACAGAGGGAGAATGCCGGTAAAATACAAAGGAAATATCGATATGTACTTTGTGAAGGGATTTAAACCCAATATGTCATCCGATTTAAAAGGATTAGTGCCCAACCAACATTTCTTAACTCAGTTCCAAACCCTTCGCTATGATGACTTGGAGGAAGCCATTCTAACAAAATTAGAGAATGAGTTACCTAAAAACCTATACTATCACAACTTAAAACACACCATTGATGTAATTACCGAAGTAGAAATAATTGGTCGAAAAGAGGGCATTTCGGATGCGGAAATGCTGATAATAAAGACTGCTGCCTTATTTCATGATACAGGTTTCATTCTCTCCTACAACGAACATGAAGAGTGTAGTGTAAAAATGGCAAAACACATACTCCCGAAATATTTCTATTCGGAGCAACAAATTAGTGAAATTTCGAACCTAATTATGCACACTAAATTTCCGCCTCAACCAAAAACGAATCTAGAAATGATTATTTGTGATTCTGATTTGGATTACTTAGGCCGTACTGACTTTATTCCCGTTTCCGGAAATTTATATCGAGAACTAAAAGAGCATGGAAAAATCAGGAGTATTGATGAGTGGAATCGTCTTCAAATAAAATTTATTGAAAATCATCAATATTTTACCGAAACAGCTCGAAACATGAGAGATGTAAACAAAATTAAACAGCTCGATAAGCTTCGGGAATTAATCTAATCATTCTACATCTTTTCATGCATATTGATTTTAAACTATAAGCAAAAACCTAATTCTGTTTTCAATTTTATGGTTTTACTCTTGAAATAATGTAAATTTATAAGTGTAATACTCATTTAGTATTTCATAAATAATACATTTATTAAAAAGGAGGAATAATGATTACAAATCTAGAAAACATCCTTTCTGATAGTGCAAAGAGCATGAAACGATCTGTTATCAGAGAGTTACTAAAGTTGACGCAAAAACCGGAAATCATCTCTTTTGCCGGTGGACTGCCTGCTCCCAGTACCTTTCCTATTGAAAAATTAAAACAAATAAGCAATGAAGTTTTAGACGAGGATGGAGATGCTGCCTTGCAGTATGGTGCCACCGAAGGAGATAATAAACTTCGTGAAATTCTAACGGATAGGTATCGAAAACAAGGATTGGATATCACTACAGATAATCTTGTGATTCTTACCTCATCGCAACAAGGACTTGACTTAGCAGGAAAAATATTTCTGAACCGAGGAGATCAGTTTATTTGCGGACTGCCTAGTTATTTGGGGGGCTTAGGTGCTTTTTCAAGCTATGGAGGCATTCCTGTAGGAATCAAATTTGATAAGTATGGAATGCGTTCTGATTTATTGGAGAAGACTTTGGCAAAAATGCTTACAGAAGGAGATCGACCAAAATTCATTTATGTAATTCCTGATTTTCAAAATCCTGCGGGCATCACCATGCCCGAATTTCGAAGACTTGAAATAATAGCGATAGCAAAAAAATACAACATTCTAATTATTGAAGATAGTCCTTACAGAGAACTGAGATTCGAGGGAGAAGCTCAAAAGATGATGTACGAGCTAGACAATTCCGAACAGGTAATAACACTTGGAACTTTCTCTAAGATATTCGTTCCTGGATTTAGGATTGGCTGGGTAATTGCTCATGAAGCCATCATCGACAAATTTGTGAAAGCGAAGCAATCAACTGATTTATGCACTTCTCCTTTTGTTCAGAAAATAGCAGCTAAATATCTGGAAAAAGGATTGTTCGATAAAAATTTAAAAGGCATTATTAAATTGTATCACCGCAAACGGGATGTTATGCTTGAGGCTTTCGAAGAATTTATGCCCGAAGGTGTTACTTGGACAAAACCTGAAGGAGGCTTGTTTCTTTTTCTTAACTTACCGGAAGATATGGATGCCGAAGATCTTTTTGAGATCGCAATTCAGAAGAACGTTGCATTTGTATTGGGATCGGTTTTCCACTGCGATGGAAGTGGGAAAAACACCATGAGAATTAACTTCTCGTTTGTAGATGAAGAGCACAACAGAATTGGTGTCCAGCGCTTGGCTGAATCAATTAAAATGCTGATGAATAACAAAGTGAATTCGTAAGCGTTTGATCTTCTAAAAAAGGATCAAACATATTTTTATATTCGTTATAAATCCTAACTCTCACCTTACAATGAGAAAAGAGGGAGTTCTAATTTAGAACTCCCTCTTTATATTTAAAAGCTAATGGTTAAAAGCCATTTACATTATCTTAAAATTCAATAATTGTATTCCAGTTGTGCTTGTCTTCAATAGTTCCGTACTGAATTCCACGCAGTGTTTCATACAATTTAAGACTGGTCTTTCCTGCCTCATCACCATAGAAATAGTCAACTTTGTTATCAGCATCAACAATTTTACGAATTGGAGAAATTACAGCAGCAGTACCACAAGCACCAGCCTCAGTAAAATCGGCTAATTCTTCAACCGTTACTTTTCTACGCTCAACGGTCATTCCCATATCTTCGGCAATCTGACACAAACTCTTGTTTGTAATTGATGGCAAAATTGAGTTTGATTTTGGTGTTACGTAAGCATTGCCCTTAATTCCGAAGAAATTGGCAGGGCCACATTCATCGATATATTTCTTTTCTTTTGCATCCAAGAATAATACTGCAGAAAATCCTTCTTTATGCGCACGGGTTCCTCCTCGTAAAGAAGATGCATAGTTACCACCTAC
>JAQBBZ010000221.1:0-5835 GCA_032125735.1 Labilibaculum sp. | reverse complement strand
GATTGGGTGGCGATCTGTAAAGTGATCAATGTTTCGGTGGAGCAGAATGCCTTTCTGAACTTCCGAATGATAATCTTGGTACTTGTTACCTTTAATGTAATCTCCAATAAAATTTCCAACTTTTACTTTTTCCGACTCTCCCGAAAGATATTGATGTGCTAAAAAATTCATGCCTCACAAGTATGGTTTCTCGAAATTAAGGAATAAATAGCAATACCGATTCCATTTAGCGTTTCTTTTATTTGGCTGATTCGAGAGTATGGATTAGACCAAAGTAAAAACTTTACAGATATTGGCAAAACTAAATAAGTTATGACAGTTTTATGACAATGTCAATTTTTTTAGTCGTGTTAAGCAACAGGCTTAAAATCTACAACTTAAAGCCGTTAAAATTAGCAAAGATCCATTAAAGTTTTAATTTTAGGTGTTCATACCTAATACTAATTTTAACTAAATAACAAGAGGTTATGGCTAAAAAGAATGTCATTATTATTGGTGCTGCAGGTCGTGATTTTCACAATTTCAACACTTACTTCAGAGGCAATTCAGAGTACAATGTGGTTGCATTTACTGCAGCTCAAATTCCTGATATTGATGGACGGAAATATCCTGCTGAATTGGCGGGGGCTTTATATCCGGCAGGAATTCCCATTTATGCAGAAGCGGATCTGGTTAAATTAATTAAGGAACATTGTGTGGATGATTGTGTTTTCTCTTATTCAGATGTTCCATATCAGAAAGTAATGAATATTAGTGCGATTGTTAACGCTGCTGGTTCTAACTTTAAATTGTTAGGGCCTGGTGATACAATGATAAAAAGTCATAAGCCAATGATTGCTGTTGTTGCTACAAGAACAGGATGTGGAAAATCACAAACATCACGAAAAGTGATTGAAGAATTAATGGATAAAGGATTGAAGGTAATTGCCATACGTCATCCTATGCCTTACGGTGATTTAGTAGCTCAAAAAGTACAACGTTTTGCAACGATTGAAGATTTAAAAAAACATAAATGCACTGTTGAGGAAATGGAAGAATATGAGCCACATGTTACTCGGGGTAATATAATTTACGCTGGAGTTGATTATGAGGCAATTGTTCGTGCTGCAGAGGAAGATCCTGATGGATGTGATGTTATTTTGTGGGATGGTGGTAATAATGATTTTTCTTTTTACAAGCCAGATTTAACAATCACAGTGGCAGATCCTCATCGTCCGGGTGCTGAATTGAATTACTATCCAGGAGAAGTTAATCTCAGATTGGCTGATGTTGTTGTTATAAATAAGATGGATTCAGCTGGGCCGGAAGGAATTCAAACTGTTCGTGAGAATATTGCATTCGCAAATCCAAATGCTATTGTTATTGATGGAGCATCTCCAATTTCAGTGGATCATCCGGAATTAATTCGTGGCAAACGCGTCTTAATTGTAGAAGATGGCCCAACTTTAACTCATGGTGAAATGAAGATTGGAGCAGGAACGATTGCGGCTCGCAAATTTGGTGCTGCGAAAGAGATTGATGCCCGACCATACCTTGTTGGTAAGTTGAAAGAGACTTATGATATTTATCCAAATATTGGTAATATTTTGCCTGCAATGGGATATTCAGATCAACAGCTTAAAGATTTGGAAACAACCATTAATAATAGTGATTGTGATACCGTTATTATTGGTACACCAATAGATCTGAATCGCATTATCAATATTAAAAAACCTACCGTACGTGTTTATTATGATTTGGAAGAAATTGGTTACCCCAAGTTGTCTCACGTAATACATCAGTTTATTAAAAAACATCATCTATCTAAGGAGATGGCTTAAGTAGTTAAGTAATTTATTTTTATTGTAAAAGAGCGGATTCTGTCCGCTCTTTTTTTTTGCTTTTAGCTTAAGATTATAGACCGTTTTATAGTCTTAAAACACAACTTTATTTACAAAATGATGTATACGCTCTTTGTGAATAAGACGTGAACTACTGTTTAGGACTATAACTACTATTTGATCTATGAATAATTCGATGTTTTTAAGTTTAATCCAGAATACAGCAATTTTGCTATCGTTTAGTATGTTGTATGATTACTTGTGGGTAAGACGAACAAGTTTGAAAACTATCTGGGATCAATTATTGGCGGGAGGAATTGTAGGTGCTATTGGTATTATTTTGATGCTTTCTTCCTGGGAAATGGCTCCCGGGGTTGTTTTTGATACGCGTTCAGTTATCCTTTCCATTTCCGGTTTGTTTTTTGGTGCAGTTCCTACTATCGTTGCAATTCTAATTACAGGTACATATCGTTTCATGTTAGGTGGAGAAGGAATGTTTATGGGAATTGCCGTTATAATCAGTTCTGGTGTTATAGGTATTTTCTGGCGACGCTTATGGACTAAAATCGGTTGGAAGTCAAATTGGGTGAAATATTTGTTCTTAGGAGTAATGGTTCATTTGGCGATGCTCTGTTGTACAATGTTTCTGCCTTCAGAGAAAATCGTACCAACACTATTGAATATTTCCTGGCCTCTGTTAACGATTTATCCATTGGGCAATATGTTGTTGGGATTATTCATGAACCGGCAGTTGCAAAACAGGGAGAATAAAATCGCCTTAAGCAAAACTGAGGAAAAATATTCGCGTTTGTATGAAAGCATGAATGATGCATTTGTGGTTTTGGATATGGATGCGAATGTAGTTGAATTTAATAAGGCATATAAAGAAATGCTTGGCTATTCTGAGAATGAACTTTTGTGCATGAATTGCCATGATTTAACTCCTGCGAAATGGATTGATTTTGAGGAAAAAATAATGCAGGAGGAAGTTCTGGTTTACGGAAGTTCCAAAGTATATGAAAAAGAGTGTACACGCAAAGACGGAAGCTTAATTCCTGTTGAACTTCGTGTTCATTTGTTGAAGGATGAAAATGGTGAGCCAGAAGGATTTTGGGCTATGGTTCGCGATATTTCTCTGCGGAATAAGACTATGGCACTGGTTGAAAATGAACGGGCTCACTTGAAAATATTGATAGAAACTGTGCCCGAGATGATCTGGCTAAAGGATACCAAGGGAATTTATCTGTCGTGTAACCGGAAGTTTGAACTGTTTAATGGGTTGGATGAAAATGCTTTGATTGGTAAATCGGACTATGATTTTTATCCGAAAGAGATTGCCGATTTTTATTGGGGAAAGGATTTGGAGGTTTTAAACAGTTCGAAGAGTGTTCGTTTTACCGATTGGGCCGTTTCGGCAACCAACGGAAAGCGAATATTAACTGAGACAATTAAAACTCCAATGCGGGATGTTGAAGGGAATTTGCTTGGAGTGTTGGGTGTATCCAGAGATATAACGGATATAAAAATGGCCGAAAAAGAGCTTTTAAAAGCGAAAGAAAAGGCCGAGGAAAGTGATAAGTTAAAATCAATTTTTCTTGCCAATATGAGTCATGAAATACGTACACCCATGAATGCTATTATGGGTTTTTCCGAATTGCTTATTGATTCCGAATTGGATGATGCGGAAAAATCTCAGTACATAAATATTATTCAGAATTCGGGAAACAGATTGCTGCAGCTTATCGATGATATTGTAGATATCTCTAAATTGGAATTGGATCAGGTTGCCGTAAATAGATCTGAAACTAATTTGCATGAATTATTTGAGAGTAGTATAGAGATGATTAAAAGAGGATCGTTATTGCAAAGTAAGCCCAATCTTGATTTGGTTTTAAATTTGCCCAAAGAGTATGAACGACTTTCTGTGTTTACTGATTCTAATCGCTTTCACCAGATTTTGGACAATTTACTAAATAATGCAATCAAGTTTTCTAAAGTTGGGAAAGTGGAAGTTGGATATGATTTCAAGAAATATTCTTCTCAGACCGTAGTTGAGGTATATGTGAAAGATGAAGGCTGCGGGATTCCCCAAAATAGGAAGGATATCGTTTTTGAGCGTTTCAGACAAGGAGATGAAGAGAGTTTTAATGATGGAACTGGATTAGGTTTAAGTATTTCGAAAGGTCTTGTTGAGCTTCTTGGGGGTGAAATCAGATTCGAATCGGAAGTTGGCCAGGGAAGTACATTTTATTTTACACTTCCTTATTCAAAAAATGAACTGGCGGATACTGATGATTCGGAATTTGTTTTGCAGGAACCGTCTCTTGATCGAAAATCCGTATTGATTGCTGAAGAAGATTACAATTCGTTTCTCTATTTACAAAAGTTGTTTGAAGGTGAAGATGTTGCTGTTTCACATGCTTCCAATGGAAATGTCATGATAAATATGCTTAATGAAGCAGAGCCTGATTTGCTGATACTGGATATGAACATTCATAGCAAATCGTCCGTAGATTGTTTGTCTTTCTTAAAGAATGGAAACAAAAACACAAAAGTGATTGCTCAATCGGCATACTCTATCAAAGGAGAAAAAGAGAGATGTATTAGTGCGGGCTGTCATGGTTATATCGCAATGCCAATCACTAAAAATGATTTCCTTACCGAGGTGAAAAGAGTTCTGAATTAAGCCTGTTTCTTCCGAATATTTCCAATGGTGATGAGTACAATCCCTAAGATGATAAAAGCCCCGCCTAATAACTGATTGTTGCCAGGCAAAATATTCATAAAAAGAAAGGCTCCTATAACAATAAATAAACTTCTTGATGTACAAATTAATGTGGTGATAGACGCATCGATATATTTTAAAGAGGCAAATGTAAGTGTTACACCCAGAAATGGGCCAAAAATGGATCCTATACCGATGTAAAGCAGCGAGTCTGCTGTGTAGTGTGGCAGTTCAAAAATAAAGAGGTTGTACAATCCAAATCCCAGAAATAAAAACAAGGATCGGCAAAGCATAATCATCGTAGAGGGAATTGTTTTAATCTCCGATCGGGCAAGCACCAGACTTATTCCATAGAATAGTGCAAAAACAAGCGCAGCCAGACTTGCCGGCGTAACAAAACTCCCTAAATCAGTACCGGTATTGTTATAATTAATTAGAGCAACACCACCAAGAGTAACTACAATACCGATTACAGCCAGTAAATTGTATCTCATTTTCAGAAAAACAAATCCGATGAAAATTACAAATATGGGACTGGTATTGGCAAGGAATGAGACTACTGCCGGATTTTCAGTCAGGTTTATCGAGAGAAAGAAGGCATACATTGATATTAATTCTGAAAGCCCGATTAGAATTAATATGAATTTTGATTTTTTAGGTAAGGAGCTTAGTTTTATTCTGGCGGAAAAAAAATAGTAGTACAGGTAATTGTATAGCATTGCAAAGGCAAACCACAACACGCCAAAAGAGGCCAGATTGACATCTTTCATCGCCAGTTTGCTAAAAATATAGATGTTCGAAAAGCTGATAGTGGCCAATAAAGCCAAAGCACTTCCCTTAAATTTATCGCTCAGGATCATCGCCTTCATATATTTTGTTAGGTCACGAATGTATTGAATTTTAGCAATCCATAACGGATACTACATCATAAAAACATTTCAGTCTAATTACAAAGATAAATGCTTGTTGGCTATGGAGAGATAATGTTTGTGTTATTTTTTTTTTAGAAAGGGTCAGTTTCCTGAAATAAAGTGAATTTTTTTAGAATAAAAACCCATTAATTGACGACTGAGTTTAATAAATATTGTAAATTGTAGAAGAGAAGTATACGATCTGAAAAATATTCTAGTAATAAAGAGTTAGATAATATATGATAGTAGATCAGGATTACAAGTTATGAATGAAATAGTTATGATTCTGATAATAGTATTAATAACTTGTAGTTGAAAATTAGTAGATATGAGAGAAAAAGTTAATCTGGGGAAAGCGAATAAGCGTGATGGGAATTAA
>JAQBBZ010000220.1:0-3531 GCA_032125735.1 Labilibaculum sp. | reverse complement strand
TGTTTTAGTATTCTTGTTCCAAGAGAAAATATCATCTTTTTTATAGTAATTAGTACAGAGTAATAAATACAAAGTATCAAGATTGTTTTTTTATTTCCCCTCTTGAGAGGGGATTAAGGGGAGTGTTTGATTCAATATTCACATCCCCCTATATCCCCCTTGAAAAGGGGACTTACGACCAATATAGTCTATCAATTTATTAACAACAGCTCGAATTTGAATTGCCGTCTTTGCATGCACATGACGAATTCGAATCTCCCTCCTTGCAATCGCAAGTGCTGTCTGGATCATCCTTACAATTGCAATCACAGTCGCATTTCTCAGCTTTCTTTTCTTCTTTTTTATCAGCTCCACTGCAACAAGCACGTCGCTCTTCTTCGGCCATTTTAAACTGATCCTTTTTCAGTAAGGAAACCTGAAAGTTCTTTCTTCTGGCACTTAATACTGAATAAACATCATCGTTCTGAATTTGTTCCAGAATATCTGTCTTTTCATTTTCCGTACCATCACCTTCGCCTCCATCTATTGGACTTTCGGCATGTTTTGGGAATATGATTGCATTCTGAGGACAAACCCGGGCACAGGCAGGACACATATCCTTGCAGTTTGCAGAAGCTGAAACAACAACAGTTCCGTCATCCTCAACAGAATAAACACTAAACAAACAGAAATTTAAACACTTACGGCATCCGTTGCACCGTTCGTAATCAATCACAGGATACCAAGGCTTCCATGAATCGGAATATTTGATCTTTAAAGGTTCACCGGTATTCGATTCCAAGGTTGAAATAAGCTCATCCCTACCATCATCGTCTACATGATGATACTCTGTACCATTCCCTTCTGTTTTTCGTCCTGAGTTATCAACCAAATGCTTCATCGCACGAGCCTGACAACCAAAAACAATAGCATCCTCCGCATTGTACAAGCCCTCCAAATCATCCGGATTTTTCAAAATTGTACCACACATATCTTCAACATAGGTATAAGCTATATTCTTCTCCTCCAAAGTGCTGATCAACTTCTGAACCGATTTCTTTTCGATTTTTCCATCCTTCTCACACCCGCAAATAAATATTTGTTTGCTCATTTTTTAGTATTTAGTACATGGTAGTTGGTACACAGTTCTTAGTTTACTAACGACTAACAGCTGATTACTAATTCCCTTTTTTTTGAAGACCCAGTCAATTATTTAATTTCTAATTGCTTTAATATCATATGCCAACAGAGCGTCTCCATGACGGATGTATAAAACTCCATTGTTGATTACAGGTTGAGCAAAGTGCTCTTTGGTTCCTTTGGTTACTTTAAATTTGCTAACAATCTCCATACTTTCAGGAGTAACATTTACTAATCCTACCTGACCTCTTTCATTATAACAATACAACATTCCATCGGCAGCAATTGTGGCTCCACGACCAAAATCCAAGCTATCTCTGGTCTCGCCAGTCTCAGCATCAATGCTTTTCCAAACTTTCTTGCGATGACCGGAAGCTATGATTTTACCGTTCAATTTTACGGCACCACCCATGATGTTATCCAATTCCTTATTTCGCCACACTTCCGTGATTTGACTTCCGTCTTCAGAAACCTTCATCTTCACAGTACCATTACCACATCCGGTAACGTAATACAGGTAACCATCTTCAAAAATTGGAGTGTTTCCATTGATATCGCAAAGCGTATCCTGCAGTTCCGTCCACAATAGCTTTCCTGTTTGCGATTCGATACCTAGTAAGGCATGATCTGAGAAAGTTACCAAAACTTTTCGGGATGGAAATTCCAATAACAATGGAGAACAATAAGCTGAAATCTCACCAACTCCCGGACTAGTCCAAGCCAATTCGCCAGTAAACCGATTCAAAGCAATGACATTGTTTTCGGCTCCACCAGGTGCTGCAAACACCAAATCGCCATCCACCAATAACGATTGAGAATATCCAAAACGTGTATTTTTGCCTTCATACTTCTCCAGCATGTTAATTTTCCACTTTATTTTTCCCGATTCCGCTTCAACACAGGCAATATCTCCCATTCCCGAAGCAACATAAATCAAATCATCTATCACTGTTGGTGTTGAACGACTTCCGATGAAGTTTTTCATCCAATCTGTTCCAAACTCTGTTTTCCAAAGAGTTTTTCCTTGTAAATCCAATGCAAATAAGTAGGCAAGGCTATCAATTTCACCATTTAGATACATGATATTGTCACTAATCACAGGTGAACCATATCCATTACCTACACTATCAATATCCCAAAGTAATTCCGGACCATCAGCCGGCCACTCCTTCAATAAATTAGTTTCGTTATAAATTCCGGAACGGTTCTCACCTCTCCATTCACTTACTTTTTTCTGCTTGGAGTTACAAGCAAACAAGAGTACTGCAATTAATAAAATGCTTAGGTTTTTCATTGGGTTAGTTTTAGTATGATAGTTTAGTTTTATTCATTCTTTAATGATTCAACGATATTGTATTTTTTAATCAAACGTGCAGGAATCCAAATCCAGATCAATCCACTGATTAAAATACCGAACAGCAATATCAATACATATCCAACAGGCATGTGAAATGATGGCGAAAATAAAGATGGAAGTACTCCAATTAGAGCAGCACCAAATCCACAAAGCAATCCTACTATCAATAGAAACAAATTCTCGTAAAACAGTAGTTTGAAGAGGCTATTCTGCTGATAACCGATTGCAGAAAGCAAAGCCAGTTCCTTTTTGCGCTCCATGATGTTTCGCATCAATACAATCCCCAAACCAATGGTTCCGATGATTACACCCAAACCTCCCAAAAACATAAACATGCTTAAATAGGTGTTCTCAACTGAATAAAAAGCGGCCAAACGATCAGATGTCTTCATTCCTGAAACGCCTAAGTCCTGCAAATTAAGCTCGAACTTTTGCATCAACTGATCATCACTATCTTTCTGTGAATCAATCAATAATATTTTCGACCCACTCACCGAAGGGAAGTGTTTTTGAAACTGATTATCAGATATTAAGAGGTTCCCTTGAAAGATGGAATTGTTCAAACCTCCCATTAGAACCAATTTGATGTCTTTTCCAAATTCGTTTTGATAGATCAGAGTATCACCAACCGCTTTTTTCAATCCCCAAACAATAACTGTTTGATCTGCATAAGCAGGAATCACGTCTGCTCCTAAATCCTGATTCAAAGCCTGCCATGGATGCTCTGAATCCACCTTACCAGCAAGTTTCGCGAATGAAAAAGCATCCTTTTTATCAAGCAGTAAGGGATCAAATCCCAATATTCTGGGTTTCTGTACCTGATTTAAATTCAAACAACTAGCATCATCACCTTCCAAGGATCGGAACTGTACAAACTGTGTGCTTGCATCGAGATCGCCTTCCCAAAATCCGACTTTCTCTAATCCTTCAGCTTTATTTAAATCAAACAAAACTGGCATTGTTGTTTCCATCCAATATTCATAGCCTCCAGTACCCGATTGATTCGCATTTTCGGTATCGAAGAAGGTTTTGCGGTTGGCACCTGTTATCAGAAC
>JAQBBZ010000219.1:0-18547 GCA_032125735.1 Labilibaculum sp. | reverse complement strand
GCAAAAGGCAAAACTTTCGCTTTCGCAGATGTTTCCCTGGTTTGGAACTCTTGGAGCCAAAGAACAGCAGGCAAGCTTGCAGGCTCATGCTCAATACCTGAATTTCCTTGATGCAAAAAACAAATTGGAAATGAATGTGAGACTCTCCTATTTGGATTTGATTTTAATGGATCGCAAAATCTTTTTCACACAAAAACGTGTGGAAGTTCTGTCTTTATTGGAAAAACAAAGTCTTAGCCAATTTGAAAACGATCAAGCAAGCATGGTGAATGTCTTGTACGTTCAAATGTTAAAAGAAGAGTTGATTTCGATGCTTGGTCTGTTTCAGGATAAAAGGCAAACACTCCAAACAGCATTCAATAAATTGTTAAATCGCAATTTAATAACTGCAGTTGATTTACCAACAGGTGATTCTTTTATGGTACCGGCAATTCCTCTTGATGGAGATTTCTCTTTCGACAAGCACTCAAGAATTGGTTCATGGGAAGCAATGAAAGAGGCCAGTTCTTTTGAAGAGAAAGTGGCGAAACTAAACGGAATGCCCAAATTTGGCATCGGTCTCGATTATGCAATTATTGCTGAAAGAACGGATATGAATGTCGCAGATAACGGGAATGATGCTATCATGCCAATGATCTCGGTAAGTATTCCTCTGTTTCGAAAGAAATACACGTCTGCGGTTAAGGTAAATCAGTTAAAGCAGATACAGTTCGAACAATTAAAAATTGAAGAACTGAACAGACTTGAGCTTGAAAAACAAAAAGCAACAGAAGAGTATGCTACAGGAACAAGAGAAGTAAAGGTATATGAGAATTTATTGATCAAAGCCAAACAATCATTCGAAATTCTCACCAGCAGTTACGAAACTTCATCCAGTAAATACGAAGAGGTTTTGAACATGCAGCAAAAAATTTGGATTTACGAACAGAAGCAAATTGAAGCACAGGTAATGATTCAGAAAAGTATTGCAAAACTGGAGTACTTAAAGAATGATTTAATGATCACTTTATAAACCCCTAAATCCCCTAAAGGGGACTTCTATTACAGCTTTGAGCATAGAACCAATCTTTTCATAATTTATTGGAGCTGTAAATAAATCATATAGAATCATTGTTATCAGCGTCTAAAATTAGAGTAAAATGAAAAATACAATTAAATATATAAGCGAAAACTGGAAACAAAAGCTCATTGTTTTGTTAGTGGGATTATTTCTGGGTTGGATGATTTTCGGTGGGAAATCAGAATCGGTAAATGAACACGAGGGACATCAGCATGCTTCCGAAAATGCAGCTGCGACACCAACAATATGGACATGCTCCATGCATCCACAGATTCAGCAACCAAAAGAAGGCGATTGCCCCATTTGTGGAATGGATTTAATTCCTTTAGACAATTCAAGCAGTAACTCATCGCCTGCGGTGATTGAGATGAACGAAACGGCCATGAAATTGGCAAATGTACAAACCACAAAAATTGAAAAAGGAAAGGCTGTAAAGGAAATCCTTCTAAATGGAAAAGTGCAGGTTGATGAACGCAAAATTAGCTCGCAAGCCATTCATTTCGATGGCCGAATTGAAAAACTACTAGTCAATTTTGAAGGTGAAAAAGTAAACAAAGGACAAACACTCGCAAGAGTTTACGCTCCAAAATTGGTTAGCGCACAACAGGAATTGCTGCAATCCTTAAAAACAAAAGATTCCTATCCTGAGTTGTTGAAAGCTGCAGAGCAAAAATTGAAATTTTGGAAACTTAGCACCGATCAAATTAATAGCATTAAAGAAAGCGGTGAAGTGCTTGAATATTTTGATATCAAAGCCGATGTTTCGGGTTATGTAATTAAAAGAAATGTAGCAGAAGGAAACTATGCAAAAGCTGGAAGTATTCTCTTCGAAATTGCGGATTTAACTCGCGTATGGGTGCTATTTGATGCTTACGAAAAAGACCTGTCGTTCATTAAAAAAGGAGCTGAAATTGAATTCACGGTCTCAGCAATCCCTGGTAAGGTATTCCATTCAAAAATAAGTAATATCGATCCGACTATTGATGCAAAAAAACGCTCACTGTCGGTTAGAACAGAAATGAGCAACCAAGAGCTTTTATTAAAACCAGAAATGTTTGCTTCCGGGATTATCTATGCTGAAATAAACCAAATGAATAATGCGCTTCTAGTTCCTAAATCAGCCATTATGTGGACTGGGAAACGATCAGTAAGCTATGTAAAGGTTAACGGAGGATTTGAAATGCGTGAAATTGAACTCGGTGAGTCTTTAGGTGATTTTTACATTGTTACCGGTGGTTTAGAGGAAAATGAAGAAGTGGTTAGCAAAGGAACCTTTACGGTTGATGCAGCAGCTCAGCTAAACAACAAATATAGCATGATGAACCGTCCGGAGAGCAAGGAAGGTGTTCAAAACTTACAACAATATGTTTCGATGGACTTTAGTATGAAACTGGAAAAGCTTCTCTCCTCTTATTTTGCCTTGAAAGACATTCTGGTTGAAACCAAGGCAAAGGAAAGCAAACTGGCAGCAAAAGTGGTGATGAACAATTTGATGAAGATGGAGCCTAATGATGCCGGAATAAAAGGAACAGCTATTCAATTCTGGAAAGAGAAATATGCTATTCTACACAATCATCTGGCAGAGTTAATGAATAGCGATGATATTGAAAATCAGCGCAAGGCTTTTAAACCTTTCAATGAAACACTAATTGCAAGCATCAAATCTTTGGGAACAGGAAAGGAAAAGGTTTATATCCAATTCTGTCCGATGGCCGACAACGACGCGGGTGCCTATTGGTTAAGTTCGGAAGAGGAAATTATGAATCCCTATTTTGGGGATATGATGTTGCATTGCGGGGAAGTGACCGATACAATAATTCATGAAGAACCAAAATCAAATCCTCAACAACACCAGCATCAACATTAATCTGATTTCAATCGGTAAATCTTTGATCAAAAAAGACTCTAATAATTGTTGTCTGATTCGTCAATGAAAAAAATCATTAGTAACTAGCTATTAGTCATTAGCAAACTAAAATAGTTAAAATCAATAAAGTGATTATAAATTTAAAAACGAAATAAAATGAAAAAAGGAATTCTATTCGCAGCAGTAATTTTTTCAATGATTAGCATATCGTTCATGGCAAAGGCTGAACTACAGAAAGTAAGTTTTAAAGTATCCGGAAATTGTGGAATGTGCGAGAAAACAATCGAAACTGCAGCTAAAGCTGTAATGGGTGTTGTTAGTGCAGATTGGAACAAAGAAACCAAAGAAATGATTGTGAATTTCGATACTGAAAAAACAAATTTGGATGCAGTTCACAAAGCCATTGCAAAATCGGGTTACGATACTGATAAAGTTAAAGCAGACGATAAGGTTTACAGCGGACTTCATTCTTGCTGCAAATACCGGAAATAACAAAATGGGGTGTTTCCTTTCGATTGGGTAGCTACATACAATGACTTACAACTAAAATCGAAAATAAAGGAGCACCCCAATTTTCCCTATTTAATTGAGGAACTGGGGAAAACATGTAGAATACTTCCCCGTATTTTGTCAATATTCAAAATATGATATCCATTTTACTTTTCATCATCTTATTGACACCTTAACTCTTACTGTATATAGAAATATCTGGCACGTTTATTGGCTTTCACAAGACATTCAAATAAACCAAAATTTATTTTTTGACGTTTCTAGTCAATCAATCAGTATTAATTAAAATTAAACACACAATGAAAATTTTAAAATCACTAAGTGCAATTGCTCTTGTAATTTTGTCATTGATTTTTATTCAATGTTCCGATGACAATGTAAAACTCACAACACCTGTAAAAATAAGATTAACAGATGCTCCCGCACAATTCGACAAAGTTAACATTGATATTCAAGGCATTCAAATCCATTCTTCAAACGATGAAAACTCGGAAGATGGTTGGATAGATATGAATTTACTAAACGCCGGAGTGTATGATCTTCTAGAATTCAACAATGGCTTGGATACTCTTTTGGTCGATCAGGACATGCCTAGTGGTACCGTTTCGCAAATGCGATTAATTCTAGGTGAAAACAATTCTGTGGTTATCGGTGGCATTTCGTATGATTTAGATACTCCATCAGCGCAAACATCTGGTTTAAAATTTCAGATTCATGATGATTTTTTAGCCGGAATTGAGTACAAATTATGGATTGATTTTGATGCTGCACGTTCAATTGTTGCAACGGGTAATGGCAAATACAAATTGAAGCCAGTAATAAGAACTTTTAATGAAGCAACAACTGGAGCAATCTCAGGATCAATAAACCCTGCCGAAGCACTTCCAACTATTCACGCAATAATGGGTTTGGATACCATCTCGACCATTGCAGAAGTAAATGGCAATTTTTTGATTAAAGGATTACAAGCAGGCACATACAAACTTGATTTAATGCCTATTGATGGATATACCGAAAAAGAAATTGAAGGTGTTGAGGTAAACAATGGTACTGTTACAGATGCTGGAACAATAGAAATTTCAGCGAATTAATAATAAACACACTACTACATTCGAAAGTTGCTCTATTCAGAGCAACTTTTTTTGTTTACCTTAGCTCATCTAACTATATTTATTTGAAAAGCAATTGGAATGAAATTCAAATACAAAATATCACCAGACTTAAAACTGATTATTGAATACTATTACGGCTATTTAAAATATGATGATCTAATTCGCCATACTTTAAGTACACGTGAAGATCCGTTATTTGACGAAACCTACAATGTTATTGCCGATTTTACGCAAGCAAAAGTTATTCTAAACATTACAGATTTAGACGACTATATTGATGAGTATCAAAAGTACAGTCTGATCGCAAATAAATGTGCTATTATTGTAAGCGAATCATACGACACGTCAATGGCTATGCTGTTTGAAATTCAAGTTCGAATTCAAAATGCGAAGGTCTTTCATTCTCATGAAGAGGCTTACGAATGGCTTGAAATAGATCCTGTTCTAATTGTAAAAAGATAAAAGATCTTCCTGACTAAACTTATTAAAACTGATTTAAAATTACCTCTCCATCAGTCATTTAACTTGACTTCGGCAATTCAATGCATTAACTTTATCCTACACTCGAGGATGAATGAAAATTTATTCCAAGCCACTGAGATTCCATCCTAAGGAATTGACAATATTGGGTTAGCGACCCTGCCTATTTGAATCTATTAATATCTAATTGTAAGTAATAAGACTAATATTTTTATCGATTAAGCACAAATGTTTAATCGAGATGATTTAACGGCCTGTACGGCTAGGTATTATCCATCCATCTTCTTGCAAAATCAAAAAAACTTTCACATTTAAAACCTTAAATCATGGAAGAACAAAAAGAAATCACATCGAGTTCAATGCCACGAATTGGTGACAAAGCTCCCGAATTTAGAGCTGTTACTACACAAGGAAACATTCACTTTCCAAATGATTATCAAGGAAGTTGGGTCATCCTATTTAGCCACCCTGCCGACTTCACTCCTGTGTGTACTTCCGAATTCATGACTTTTGCAAGTATGGAATCTCAATTTCAGGAAGCAAATTGTGAATTGGTTGGCTTATCTATCGATGGTTTGTATAGCCACATTGCCTGGTTGCGAACTATTAAGGAGAAAATAGAATATAAAGGGATGAAAAATGTTGAAGTCAAATTTCCTTTAATTGAAGATATTACCATGGAAGTGGCCAATAAATACGGAATGATTCAACCAGGAGAGGACAGTACAAAAGCTGTTCGCGCAGTTTTTTTCATTGATCCTCATGGAATTATTCGTGCAATCATTTACTATCCACTAAGCTTGGGCAGAAATTTCGATGAGATTTATCGTGTTGTAATTGCTCTGCAAACGGCAGACAAGTTTTCTGTTGCAACTCCTGCGGATTGGCGTCCGGGAGATGAAGTTATTGTGCCTCCAGCAGGATCGTGTGGTGTTGCTAAAGACCGAATGGAAAACACAGATGAAGATGTTCACTGCTACGACTGGTTCTTCTGTACTAAAAAGATAGAAAAAAGGGAAATTTTGAATGCTATTTTAAGAAAAGAGGAGCATTCGCATTAATAAAAAAACGATGGCTACACTTGAATCTTTCTTCTGTAGCCATCGTTTTTACAGGTTTATTAAAATATCTACCTTTATTGATTCCAATTAAATTGTATTTTTTCATCATAAAAACTCCGATAGAATACAATTTTTAAATATCTTGACTTAATATATTTAAGGAAATTGGATGATGAATGATATACACCGCGAAATAGTTAAATCCCTACCCTATTTTTATTACGTAATTGAAGTTGACAGTTTTATAGTGACAGAATCAAATGATCCTAATTTTACAGTCAATCAACATTGTTCTAATTTAATTTTCGCCAATTCCGATAATTGTCTCATTAAGAGCCAATCTAAATGCTCAGTAACAAGAGTTCTTGAGGAAAAAAAATCCATAAAGGCAAAGCTTAGCTTTGTTAATATTATGGGTGAAACTAAACGCATTTGGGTTCACGCCAGTCCAATATTCAATTCAGATCAAAAAATCACCCATGTGATCGAATATCTTATTGAGATTACCGAACAAGAAATATTTCTTGAAGAAGCAAACTCTGATCTTTCCAATCTTAACATTGAATTAAAAGAAACAACCAACAAGTATAAGTCATTATTCGAAAACTCACCAGAATCTCTTTGGGAGGAAGATTTCACAATTTTAATGCAAAGTATCGAGAATCTAAAGTCTCAAGGAATAACTAATTTCAGAAGTTATTTTGATGAGCATCCGGAAGTCTTAATGGAATTGACTCAGCAAGTAATTATTGTTGATGTGAATCAAGCAACCATTAATTTATATAAAGCTAAATCTAAAGAAGATCTAATTGGAAATTTAGCGAAGACATTTCTACAAGAATCACTAGCCGTTTTTAAAGAAGAATTACTAGCTATTATCGATGGGAAAAACGATTTTGCTAAAGAGGCTAAGGTTAAAACACTTGAAGGAGAAGTTGTTGATGTAATTATAAAACTCTTTTACGCCAAAAATGGAGATAAATACACCGCATACGTATCAACAACTGATATTACGGCACGTAAGAAATCCGATATCGCTTTAAAACAAAAAAATGATGAGTTTTTGCAATTAAATGCCGAACTCGAAAGCGCAAACAAAGAATACGAAACCTTAAACGAAGAATACAAAACAATTAATAGTGAGATTCTTAAAACTAATATAGAGCTGGAAAAAGCGAAAGAAAAAGCAATAGAAAGTGATCAGCTTAAGTCTGCTTTTTTAGCAAACATGAGTCATGAAATAAGGACTCCAATGAATACAATTATTGGTTTTTCTGATTTATTGGGGGAACCAAATATTTCTACTGAGAGAAGGCATAAGTTTCTTAAATTGATTCAATCGAGCAGCGAACATTTGCTTCGAATTATTGATGATATTATTGATGTTTCAAAACTTGAATCGAACCAACTAAAAATTAACAAAAAATCGTGCCCTCTCAATGAATTGCTTTATGAAATAAAGGAATCGCAAAGCATGATTAAGATAGTAAAGGCTAAAAACAACATTCGCCTTCAATTAAATATTCCTGAAAACACAGAAAATATAAACATTGCTTGTGATCCTACCCGATTCAGACAAATTCTATATAACCTGGCTTCCAATGCTTTTAAATACACTAAAGAAGGCTTTGTTGAAATTGGTTATTCCATTTCGGATGCAGATTCGATGGTTCATTTATATGTGAAGGATACTGGTTTCGGTATTCAACCTGAGATGTTCCAGTTAATTTTTGAAAGATTCAGACAAATTGATAATCAAAATTTACAGGAAGGAACAGGTATTGGTCTTAGCATTACTAAAGGACTAGTACATCTCTTGGGAGGAGAAATTTGGATTGAATCGAAGCTTGATGAAGGTAGTACATTTCATTTCACGATACCAATATCTGAGGAGAGTAAACCAATTATTGCAGAGAATATCACTCAGCAGGATCCAAATAAAATTAACCTTTCGCGATGCCTTGTTTATATCGCTGAAGATGATATTTCATCTTTCCTTTTACTTGAAGAATTGTTAGAATTCACGGGAGTTAGACTGCAACATGCTGTAAATGGAAAAGAATTGATAAATCTTATTAATTCACAAATACCAGATTTGATACTACTTGATATCAATATGCCAATAATGAATGGTTTTGAGGCGATCCGTGAAATTCGAGCTACTCATCCAAATATTCCTGTTATTGCACAAACGGCATATGCTATGGCTGAAGAAAGAGAAAAGTGTATTTCTGTTGGTTGTAATGATTATATCTCCAAACCAATTAACGCCCACCTATTATTAAAAAAAATTAAAAAATATCTTTCCTGCTCTAATAACTAATAAAATTCCTGCTCCGTTAAAAAAAGCCAAACACTATCTCTATGGAACAATATTTGTATTGATTCAGACCGAATCATTTTATCGCTAATATAGAGTACAATTGGGATGAACATTAGATTTCCACAAATTTCATACGATACGAATTTTAAATTAAAAAAAGTTTTGTAATTTTCGTCGCCAATTTTGCTTATCAACATTATAATAAAAATGAAGAAAAATATCATAACTCTAATATGTGTAGGTTTTTGCCTACTATACTCTTTTAACATCAAGGCGCAAAAATATAATATAGATGTTAACCTAATTGGCTCAACTGACAGTACCGCCTATTTAGCGCACTATTTTGATGGTCGAATATTTGCTGATGACACAACACAATTGGTAAACGGGAAAGGATTATTTACCAAAGAAAAAATGTTGGATGAAGGCATCTATGTCATTTATCTTCCTTCTCAAAAGTATTTCGATCTCCTAATAGGTAAAGACCAAGAGTTTTCCATATCGGCCGATCCTCAAAACTTTATTGAAACAACAAATATAAGTGGTGCCAAAGAAAGTGAAGCCTTTCATGATTTTCAAAAATTCATGAAATCACAAAACGAAAAGTCAAAAAAAATCCAGGAAGCTTACAAAGCAAGCGAAGACAATGCTAAAGAAAAAGAGAAATACCAAGAAGCTTACAAACAAGCAGATATAGACGTTCGTGCTTATATTCAAAAACTGAATCAAGATTATCCTGATGGAAGTTTTGTTGCGAAATTTGCACAGCTAACTTTATCACCCAAAATCCCCGATTTTTCAAAAGAAATTTCAGAATCAACTCCTGACAGAGATCAGGAAATAAAGAAAAAATCATACTTATACAATAAAGATCATTACTTCGATAACGTAGATTTCGCCGACAATCGTTTTTTAAGAACACCTATTCTTAAAAACAAACTGGAGTTTTTTTATGAGAAAATCCTTATTCAAAGCCCCGACACAATTGTAAAAGAAGCAACTACAATCATTGAAAAATCAAAATCCAATCAAGAGTTTTTTCAATATCTAGTTCAATACTCGCTTAACTATGCGGTAAAAAGCAAGATTATGGGCATGGATGCAGCCTTTGTCTCCTTGGCAAAAAAGTACTATCTAAGTGGGGAGGCCAGTTGGGCCGATTCAACTCTGCTTGCCAATATTCGTGAGCGAGTTATAAAACTTCAATTCAATTTAATTGGAATGAAAGCACAGGACTTAAAAATGGAAACTCCGGAAGGAGAATTCGTAAGCTTGCACGAGGTAGAAGCTCCGTTCACCATTTTGTATTTTTGGGAACCCGATTGCGGTCATTGCAAAACTGCTACTCCGCGATTGAAGACTGACATTTTAGATAAATACAAAAAATTGGGTGTTAAAGTATTTGCCGTTTGTACTCAAAACCAAAAAGAAGAATGGGAAAATTTTATTGCTGATAAGGACTTATTTGATTTTATCAACTGTTACGATCCCAACTACCAGACTAATTTCAGAATTTATTACGATGTTTTTAGCACTCCAACCATGTATCTGCTTGACAAGGATAAGAAAATCATTGCCAAACGATTGGATATTGACACTCTAAAAACCTTTCTGGATAACGAGTTCGAAAATAAAACAAATTAAATAAGAGGACACTTTCGAGTGTCCCTTTTTGTTATTCCCTATTATTTTTTTTCTCCCCCCCCAATTAGCAGTATCCTATTCAATAAAAACAGCCCTATTTTCGAACAAATTGGATGAAATAATCTTTTCTGCATTTTCGCAAACGATATAGGACGTAAAACATAGTAGAAACTAAATTGAAAATCGTATTTTCAACGATTAGTAACAAATAAACAGCTTAACCATATTTTACAGGCTGATAAAATAACTATTAAACAATTTTTTTATGTGTGGATTTGTAGGAGTTTTTGATTTGAAGGTAGACGCCCAAGTGCTGCGCCCTCAGGTTTTAGAAATGTCTAAGAAAATTCGTCACAGAGGTCCAGACTGGTCTGGAATATTTTGTGATGAGAAAGCGATTTTGTCTCATGAGAGACTATCGATTGTAGATCCTCAATCGGGAGGACAACCACTTTACAGCAAAGACGGTAATCTGGCTTTGGCTGTTAATGGTGAAATCTATAATCACATGGACATTCGAAATCAGATGAACGGATCCTATGAGTTCTTAACGAAATCTGATTGCGAAGTGATCCTGGCCTTATATCAACAAAAAGGCATCGATTTTATCGAAGATCTAAATGGTATTTTTGCATTTGCCTTATACGATAAGAAGAACGATTGCTACCTGATTGCACGCGATCATATGGGAATTATTCCATTGTATCAGGGATGGGATCAGCATGGTAACTACTATGTGGCATCCGAACTAAAAGCATTAGAAGGTTATTGCAATAAAATTGAAGAATTTCTTCCTGGAAGATTCTTATACAGCAAAGATGGGGTTGTTAAGGAATGGTATCAGCGTGACTGGAAAAATTACGAAAATGTAAAAGACAACAAAACAGATATGGCTGCTCTTCGCAAAGGATTAGAAGATGCTGTTCATCGTCAATTGATGTCTGATGTACCCTATGGAGTATTACTTTCCGGTGGTTTGGATTCATCTGTAATTTCGGCTATTGCAAAAAAATATGCTGCTAAGCGTGTTGAATCTGGTGATCAGAAGGATGCCTGGTATCCTCAACTGCACTCATTTGCCATTGGACTGGAAGGTTCCCCCGACTTGGCGGCCTCTCGTGTGGTAGCAGATTATATTGATACAATTCACCACGAAGTAACTTTTACTGTTCAGGAAGGATTGGATGCTATTCGCGATGTGATCTATCATCTGGAGACTTACGATGTAACTACAGTTCGTGCTTCTACTCCTATGTATTTAATGGCGAGAGTAATTAAATCGATGGGAATTAAGATGGTGCTTTCGGGTGAAGGTGCTGATGAAATGTTCGGTGGATATTTGTATTTCCACAAAGCTCCTAATGCTGAAGAATTTCACAAAGAATGCATTCGAAAACTAGATAAACTTCACCTTTACGACTGTTTACGTTCGAACAAATCGATGTGTTCATGGGGTGTTGAAAGTCGTGTGCCATTTCTGGATAAAGAATTCCTTGATATTGCAATGAGAATTAACCCGGAAGACAAAATGTGTAACAATGGAAAAATGGAAAAATGGGTGCTACGTAAGGCATTCGAAGACTATTTACCAGCAAGTGTAGCTTGGAGACAAAAAGAACAATTCTCCGATGGTGTTGGTTACAGTTGGATAGATACTTTGAAAGAAGTTGCGGCCCGGGAAGTTTCAGATGAGCAATTGGCAAATGCCAAATTCCGCTTCTCGGTTAATCCACCTATGTCGAAGGAAGAGTATTACTACAGAACAATATTTGCAGAACACTTCCCTTCGGATACTGCAGCAGCATGTGTACCTTCAGTACCATCAATTGCGTGCAGTACTCCTGATGCTTTAGCATGGGATGCATCGTTCCGGAACAACGCCGATCCTTCGGGAAGAGCAATTAATGCTGTTCACAACGACGCATACAAAATGAAATAAATATCTTAACTGATAATAAAAGAGGTTGTCCAAAATGGTCAGCCTCTTTTTTTTATCTGTACAATAAAGCGTTTACAGCTCAAATCTTATGCCTCGAAGCATCGAAATCAAACATCGAAGCATCAAAATCAAGCATCGAAGCATCTCTGTCGAGTATCGAGGCACGGTTTGCATTAAAAAAACCACGACTAAGCGTACCTCGATACTCGACCGGACCTAAAAATACCACGATACACCGTGGTTCGAACCACACTTTCAGCCAAAAAAGACACGGCACACCGTGGTTCTAACCACACTTTCAACCAAAAAAGATACGGCACATCGTGGTTCGAACCACCCTTTCGGTCAAAAGATTATTGTTAACAACAAGAAGGAAACAGCCCATCATCCGAAGCATCACCAAGCATCTTCCGTTAAGAACTTCTTGTTTTACTATTGCTATTTTCTCCCATTTATGTTCTAATTTAGCAGATTCAAATTAGAGAACTATTTCCATGCTAGATAAGAAGAAAGAACACCCAAAAGAAAAAGCAAGATTACATCCTAGAAATAAAAACCGTACCCGCTACGATTTTAAACAATTGGTAGAAACTTGTCCGGAATTAGCTCCATTTGTTATTCTGAACAAGTACGAGGATGAATCGATTGATTTTGCCAATGCGGATGCTGTGAAAATGCTGAACAAAGCAATTCTGATGCATTTTTATGGATTGAGCAATTGGGACATTCCTGAAAATTACCTGTGCCCTCCTATTCCGGGAAGGGCAGATTACATTCATCATATTGCTGATTTGTTGTGCCAGAACAACTATGGCAAAATTCCTATGGGCAATAAATTCACTTGTGTGGATATTGGCGTAGGAGCTAACTGCATTTATCCTATTATCGGGAACAATGAGTACGGCTGGTCGTTTATAGGTTCGGATATTGATCCTGTTGCCATTAAATCTGCAGAGAGCATTGTGGATTCCAATCCTTCACTACAAGGGAATGTGAAATGCGTACTTCAAGAGAATTCTAAAGATTATTTTTACGGTGTTATCCCAAAGGATGAACTGGTTGATTTATCGATTTGCAATCCTCCTTTTCATGCCTCAGCCAAAGATGCCTTGGAAGGAACAATGCGTAAAACAAGAAACTTATCAACTGAAGACGTAACTAAACCCAGTCTTAATTTTGGTGGACAAAGCAACGAGCTGTGGTGCGATGGCGGTGAGGAACGATTTGTTCGAAACATGATTAATCAGAGTAAGAAATTTGCAAAATCGTGTTTTTGGTTTTCTACACTCATCTCGAAAGAATCGAACTTGAAAAGTGTTTACCAAGCTCTTACCGAAGCAAATGCTACAAAAATAGAAACTCTACCTATGGGACAAGGGAACAAAATAAGCAGAATTGTTGCCTGGACTTTCTTATCGAAAGAAGAACAACAGAAATGGAAAAACGTAAGGTGGAATAATCAACCAGAAAAAAAGAAGTCAATCTAATAAATCAAACCAGACAGGTTTTAAAAACCTGTCTGGTTTTTTTGTTTTGGGAAAGCGTTAGGGATTGAAATGGAAACCCCACAGCGAGGAACGAGTGATACCGATTAGTATCTAATCCCGATTGTTATCGGGATCACTTCGCTTATGAATTGAGTTTTAGATATCTATCGGCATTATACGAGTGTGTAATTTTGTATCTAAAATAGTATAAGGAGTTGGAATGAAAAGCCCGCCCGAAGGGAACGCCCATAAAAAAAAGGCTGGCACTCGAAAGTACCAGCCAATTAAAATAAAAACTAATCTAATTATAATGAGTTCTTCTTAATAAAATCGATCACCTCATCGATGTAAGCAAAACTCATACCCACTACAGTATCTGCAGCGCCATAATAAACGGCAACTTTATTTCCTTCGGTTAAAGCGGCACATGGGAACACGACATTTGGCACATCGCCCATTAGCTCGTAAGGCGCGGCCGGAGCCAATAAATATGGCTTTGTGCGAAACAATACCTTATCGGGATTTTCAAGATCGAGAAGAGCTGCTCCCATCGAATAACGGAATCCGTTGCAGGTGTTGATCACTCCATGATAAAACATCAGCCAGCCCTCGTTGGTTCGAATTGGAACTGAACCGGCTCCAATTTTAGTACACTGCCAGGCACTATCGGTGAAATTAGCCACCTTCATTACACAACGATGCTCGCCCCAATATTTCATATCGGGACTGTAAGAGATGTAGATATCGCCGAAAGGTGTATGTCCATTATCGCTTGGGCGACTTAGCATTGCATATTTTCCATCTATTTTTTCAGGAAACAAAACACCGTTACGATTGAATGGTAAAAAAGCATTTTCGCACTGATGAAATGTCTTAAAATCGAAGGTGTAAGCGATACCGATTGTGGGTCCGTGGTAACCGTTGCACCAGGTAATCCAATAGCGGTCTTCGATCCAGCAAACACGAGGGTCGTATTTGTAATCGGAATCGATCATATCGGTGTTGCCTGCAATCATTTGGATCGGATCGTGATTGATGTTCCAATTGATTCCATCTTTACTAAAGCCAGCAAAAATATTCATTTGAACGGACTTATTATCGCATCGGAATACTCCGGCAAAGCCATCCCCGAAAGGAACTACTGCGCTATTAAAAATACTGTTGGAGGATGGAATATCGTACCTTCCGATTACAGGATTTTGAGAAAATCTCCACATCACATCAGTACATCCTTCTGGCCTATCTTCCCAAGGCATATTTGCTTTACTTGTCATTTTTAGTTCGTTTATTCTATATTTATTATCAACAATATCTTACTTCAATTGTAAGCATATCCTAATTTAGTATTCTTTTGATTCTTTTTTGCAATACTTAAAATCTGCAGGGTAATCTTCGAGCTTTTTGTACCATGTAAAATAAAGTATGATGCTCGTAATTATAAACAATGCAAGCACCCATGACAATGAGGCGTACTTACCAATCACAAAATAAATTGGAATTAATGGTAACATCATCTGCCATCCTACGCCTATTGTACAGTTGAACATGTCTTTTAAGAAATCCTCATTTGGTTTTGCTTCTGGTTTTTGTGCTTTCAGCTTTAAATAAACCGGCTTCCAGAATCCCCAAGGACGAACACTTTCGTAAAATTTAATTAATACCTCATCGGATTCGGCCTTGGTTAGTAAACTACCAATAATTGAAGCTGCAAGAGAGAATAGGAAAATATACGGGAAAGCATAAATTGGAGATACTTCGTGAAACACAAGAGGTGCAACCAAAGAAGCGATTAGACCTGCGAGCATTCCATAAAAATAGCCATAGCCATTAAATCTCCACCACACCCATTTTAAAAGGTTAGATGCTGTATATCCGCCAAACAAAGCTCCTACTAACCACTTCATTACGGTATCGATACTTTCGGCAAAAAAGCCAAAGAATATTCCTACAATTACAACTGCGAAGGATGCCAAATAACTCATTCGAATGTATTTCTTTTGAGAAGCATTCGGGTTGATAAACTTTTTATAGATATCGTTTACAATATAGGCTGGTCCGGCATTTACATTTGCTGCAAAAGTGGACATAAAGGCCGCGATTAATCCTGCCAGCAATAAACCTTTAGCTCCATCGGGAATAAAATTATTTAAAGCATAAGGTAAGACCATCTCGAAATCGATGTTAGGCCCCATTTTATTGAATTCAGGAGCCAGGTAAACCAATGCAAGCACTGCTAAACCTGCAATCATCAAATAACGGGGAACGAATAGTACCAAAGATACAATTCCGCTCATTTTAGCGGCATCTTTTGGAGTTTCGGTAGAAAGGATACGTTGCATATCGTAACTGGGAACGGGTCCGGCAATACTTACCAATACTCCTTTAAAAATCATCATCATCATCAAAACAGAAAACATATTGTATCCATCGATATCAATTTTGTTGTTTACCGCAGGAATTAGATTACTCCAATCCAAATCAAGAGTCCAGCCAAAAGAAATATCGCCCCAACCAGCAGGAACCGCTGCGGCAATTTGTTCTGGTGTAACTAAGGAAATAGCAATTACACCTACCATTATACAGGCAATAGTCATAATCACAAACTGAAGAACTTCAGTAAAAACCACTGAGTACATTCCACCTTTCACAACATACAAGGTGGTTAAACCCATGATGATAATTGCATACATGTTCTCCGATTTAATGCTTAGCCCTAAAACAGTGGCATGCAAATCCCAAGGGAAAAAAGTTTGTGCGAATTTACCCACTCCAACAAATCCGTATGTTATGAAACCGATTACACTCACAATGGCAAATAGGACAACAATTAAATGCGAAAGTTGTGATCCCCGGCCATCACCGAAACGGGTTTTCAACCATTCGGCTCCCGTCATTACATTCGAACGTCGTAACCAGATGGCCATGAACATCATTAGAAAAATTTGATTCCAAACAGGCCATAACCAAGGAATCCACAATGATTTTAAACCATACACAAACAAAATGGTAACCGTCCACATGGTTCCGGTAATATCGAACATACCCGATGCATTGGAAATTCCCAGCATGTACCAAGGTATTTTATTTCCTCCCAAAAAGTAGTTGGAAAGGTTTTTGGATGCTTTAGTGGATAAAAAATAACCAATGAATATGGTTAAAATAATGTATCCTACAATAATGGATAAATCGAGTGTAGATAAGTTCATTTAATAAAAATTAAATATCATTTTCATCTGACTCCTTATTTTCGGAATTTGGGAATGGAATAAATTTGGCTCCAAACAATATGGGTAAGGTCGCAAATAGCACTACGATAAAAAACAATTTATAGCCTAACCAATCGCTTAAAAAACCACTAAACATTCCAGGTAACATTATGCCTAAATTCATTATTCCTGTAGCAAATGCGTAATGTGCCATTTTGTATTTACCTGGAGCGACTTGCTGCATCATGTAAAGCATTAATCCAACAAATCCGAAACCATATGCAAAATATTCTGCAACAACGGCGGCTCCAATAAGATATATACTTTCGGGGCGATAAATGGCCAAAATAGCATACACAACAAATTGGATGTTAAATATAAGCACCAAGGAGAATAAAGATCTTTTCAATCCGCGTTTGGCAATGTAATAGCCCGCTAAAACGGAACCAAGCACAAAAGCGGCTGAACCGAATACACCATAAATTAATCCGATATCGGAAGTACTCAATCCTAAACCTCCATCGGCAACTGATGCCTTAAAAAATAAAGGTGCAATTTTTATGGCAAAACCTTCGGCAAAGCGATAAGCTACAATAAAGGCAATGAACCAAATAATATGCTTTTTTTGGAAAAAGGTTTTGATTACATCCTTTGTAGTGGCAAAGCCTTGTTTTAAGCTTTTCACTTCGCTGGATTGCTCACCTCCTGATGGCAGCATACGCATGTGATAAACAGCAAGCACAATCATAATTATTGCATAGGTAAGCATTACAACCATCCAAGCATATAAAACACCAAATCTCTCCTCGAGTATACCAGCTAAATAAACCAGTGCCCCTGCGGTTAGTATTTTTGCCATATTGTAGAAGGCTCCTTGCCAACCAATATATTCAGCTTGCTGTTTACCCGATAATACACTTAAGTATATCCCATCGGCAGCAATATCGTGAGTGGCTCCACTAAAGGCAATAATGGCAAGTAAAGCAATTGCATAGGTGAAAAAATCATCGAAATGCAACGAGAAGGCAACTAAAGCAAATGTAATACCTGTAAGCAATTGGGTTGCTACAACAAAATGTTTTTTAGTTTTAAACATTTCTAATAAAGGACTCCAAAGTGGTTTTAGAGTCCATGGCAACATAATTAAAGAGGTCCAAAATGCAATTAAAGAATCGGATACTCCAAAACTCTTAAACATGAGTACTGATGCTATTGAAATTGCAATAAAGGGTAAGCCCATCGCGAAATAAGCAGTCGGAACCCAAGTAGTTGGGTGTTTTTGTTTGTTATTAGTTTTTGACATTTGTATTCAACAAGTGTTATTAAGTGATATTTCTATTTTCTGAGAAAAAATTCTAGTTTTCCTCCTTCGCTTATTGTTTTGTGAGTAATGAAATAAGAGTTTTGTTTCTTTCCATTAATCATCATTTTATCAATAAACAAATCGCCTTTATTCTTACGATGTGTGAGAATTTCGAAGGTTTTTCCTTTGTGAAATTCAGGGTCTAGTTCAATGGTTATTTTATCGAAAACAGGACTTGTAATTGCATAATTGGTATCACCCGGACAAACAGGATAAATTCCCATCATGCTGTAAACGACCCATGCAGATAAGGTTCCGCAATCGTCGTTACCCGGAATGCCATCAGGTGTATTTTTGTAGTAGGTATCAATTAATCGGCGAACTTCTTTTTGTGTTCTCCACTCTTCGCCTTTGGCATAGTTAAACAGGTATGGATAATGAATATCTGGTTCATTCGCCATATCAAAAAGATTATCGTCGAAAACAGATTGTAACTTATTTACAAAATTTTGCTTCCCTCCCATTAATTGAGTCAAACCTTTCACATCATGGGGA
>JAQBBZ010000218.1:0-7298 GCA_032125735.1 Labilibaculum sp. | reverse complement strand
AATTGTAGCTACCGGTCAAGGTGGTGTAGATCCTGCAATTATGGGGATGGGACCAGTTCCTGCTGTAGCAAGTGCATTGAAGAAAGCCAACATGAAACTGGACCAAATGGACGTGTTGGAATTGAATGAAGCTTTTGCTGCTCAATCATTGGGAGTGATGAAGCAATTGTGTGAAGATCACGCTGTTGGTTCCGATTTCTTTGCAAATAGATGCAATGTGAATGGTGGAGCTATCGCCTTAGGTCACCCAATTGGAGCATCGGGAACCCGTATTACGGTTAGTTTGATCCACGAAATGAAACGGACCGGAAAAGAGTACGGTTTGGCTTCACTTTGTATCGGTGGCGGAATGGGAACTGCAATTATTTTGAAAAACGTGTAAAAATAGTACGGAGTAATTAGTTATTAGTAGTTAGTACAGAATTGAGGATTTTAATCTTAGTCTGTATCTAATGTGGAACTGTATTGGTTACTAATTACTAACGACTAATTACTATTATCTAAAATATAATGAATTTTAGCTTAACAAAAGAACAAGAGTTGTTTCTGCAAATGATTAAGGATTTTGCTGAAAAAGAGGTGAAGCCTTTGGCTGCTGAAGTGGACGATTTGGAACGTTTCCCTATCGAAACCGTTGAGAAGATGGCCAAAATTGGAATCATGGGTATTCCAATTCCTAAGCAATACGGTGGTGCAGGTGGAACAAATGTAATGTATTCGATGGCCGTTGAAGAACTGTCGGCAGTATGTGCAACTACAGGTGTTATTGTATCGGCTCATACCTCATTGTGTGCGGCTCCTATTTTGGAATATGGAACAGAGGCACAAAAGCAAAAATACCTTCCTAAGCTTGCTTCAGGAGAGTGGATTGGTGCTTTTGGTTTGACTGAACCTAATGCCGGTACCGATGCTGCAGGACAACAGACTACTGCGATTGAGGATGGCGATAACTACATCATCAACGGAAGTAAGATATTTATTACCAATGCAGAAGTTGCTCATGTTTACGTGATTTTGGCAATGACAGACAAGTCGCAGGGAACACGTGGGATTACAGCTTTTATCATTGAAAAAGGAACTCCAGGTTTCTCTTTCGGAAAGAAAGAGAAGAAAATGGGTATTCGTGGTTCTGCAACTAGCGAGTTGGTATTTGAAAACTGCCTTGTTCCTAAGGAAAACATGTTGGGGAAATTGAGCAAAGGATTTGGTATTGCCATGAAGACTTTGGATGGTGGACGTATTGGAATTGCTGCTCAGGCTTTGGGCATTGCTCAGGGAGCTATCGACGAAACTGTGAAATATGTGAAAGAAAGAAAGCAATTCGGTCGTCCGATTTCTGCCTTTCAGAACACACAATTTCAGTTGGCTGATATGAATACCAAAACGGAAGCTTCCCGTATGCTGGTTCGCAAAGCAGCTTACAAAAAAGATGCTAATCTTCCTTATTCGGTTGATGCCGCTATGGCTAAACTTTTCGCTGCTGAAACGGCGATGGAAGTGACCAATAAAGCGGTTCAACTTCACGGTGGATACGGATATACCAGAGAATATCCAGTGGAGCGTATGATGCGTGATGCAAAAATCACTGAAATCTACGAAGGAACATCCGAGGTTCAGAAAATGGTGATTTCAGCTAATATGCTTAAGTAGTTTTCGGTGAACTGATGAGGCTGATTTAAATTGGCTAAATAAATAAAGAAGTATATAGTAGTTAGTATTGAGTGACTAGTATAGAGAGAGTAAAATCTTTACTAATAACAGACTAGTTACTAACTACTAATTACCAACGACTAAAAGAAAAGAGATGAAAATAGTTGTCTGTATTAAACAGGTACCGGATACAACCGAAATAAAAATTGATCCAGTAACGGGAACTTTAATCCGTGATGGTGTGCCAAGTATTATGAACCCTGATGATAAAAGCGGTTTGGAAATGGCTTTGCAATTAAAAGATGAAAAAGGAGCTCACGTAACAGTAATTACCATGGGACCTCCTCAGGCCGATTTAATTCTTCGTGAGGCATTTGCCATGGGAGTTGATCGGGCGATTCACTTAACGGATCGAAAATTTGCGGGAGCAGATACTTTAGCTACTTCACACGCTTTGGCTGGTGCATTAAGAAAGATCGATTTTGATCTTTTGATCACTGGTCGTCAGGCAATTGACGGTGATACCGCTCAGGTAGGTCCTCAGATTGCTGAGCATTTGGATTTGCCTCAGGTATCTTATTTGGAAGACTTGAAATTCGATGGAAATAAGACATTCACAATGAAACGTCATATCGAAGACGGATACCAAATGCTGGAGGTAGAAGCTCCTTGTGTGGTAACTGTTCTTTCATCGGCAAATACGCCTCGTTACATGAATGTTGGAGGTATTGTTGATGCTTACCAAAAAGAAGTTGAGGTTTGGGGATTCAATGAAATTGAAGTTGATGAGAAAGATTTGGGGCTAAAAGGATCACCAACAAGCGTATACAAAGCATTTGCCCGTGGTTTGAAACCATCAGGAGAGCTTTACGAAGTGGAGTCTGATGAGGCTGTAGGAATCATCATCAAGAAATTAAAAGAGAAATTCATTCTAAACTAGTTACAGCTATGAAATTAGAGGATTACAAAGGTATATACGTCTTCATCGAACAACGTGAAGGTATCATTCAAAACGTAGCTTTGGAATTGTTAGGACAGGCTAGAAA
Organism: Labilibaculum sp.; assembly: GCA_032125735.1. Lineage (GTDB taxonomy): Bacteria > Bacteroidota > Bacteroidia > Bacteroidales > Marinifilaceae > Labilibaculum. The sequence continues at coordinate 4,602 of JAQBBZ010000218.1, read as the reverse complement.
GTTAGCTGATGAGTTGAACGACAAAGTGTACGCAATGTTGTTGGGAGATCAGATTACTGATCAGGCACAAGGCTTAATCGCTCGTGGTGCCGATGAGGTGATTGTAGTTGATGCTCCTGAATTAAAAGAGTACACGACAGAACCATATACACAGGCAATTTGCCAGATTATCAACGAAAGAAAACCGGAATCTTTATTTATTGGGGCAACCACTTTAGGTCGTGATTTGGGGCCAAGAGTTTCTGCTCGCGTTGGAACTGGTTTAACTGCCGATTGTACTAAAATTGAGATTGGCGAAAAAGGAGAGATGTTAATGACTCGTCCTGCTTTCGGTGGAAATTTGATGGCGACTATCGTTTGTAAGAATCATCGTCCGCAAATGGGGACTGTTCGTCCGGGAGTATTGTTTGCAATGGATGCTGACGAAAGTCGCACTGGTGCTATTGTGAACTACCCAGTGAAATTCAATGCCGCAAAGTTTCGTGTGAAATTGTTGAAAACCGTGAAGGAAGAAAGCAATTTAATCGATATTACCGAAGCCAAAATTTTGGTTTCAGGTGGCCGTGGTATTGGTAACAAAGAAGGTTTCGAGGCTATGGATGCATTGGCGCATACATTAAATGCTGAAGTTTCGGCTTCACGTGCCATGGTTGATGCCGGTTATATTGGTCACGATCGTCAGGTGGGTCAGACAGGTAAAACTGTTCGTCCTGATTTGTACTTCGCATTTGGTATTTCAGGAGCCATTCAGCACGTTGCCGGTATGGAAGATTCCGATTTGATTATTGCTGTAAACAAAGACAAATATGCTCCTATCTTTCAGGTTTCCGATTTGGGAATCGTTGGTGATGCAAAAGAAATTATTAAGAAACTGACCGAGAGATTGAAGAAACAAAATTAATCACATCACTAACTACTATTTGTAAGACCCGCTCGAATTATTTTGGGTGGGTCTTTTTTTGATGATATAAACCTCGTATGTTTGAATCGACTGTCAGGTTAATTTACATCTTACATTTCTAATCTGTCCGGTTGAAAGGAATAAATTAAATCTCCAGCCATTCATCCATCTCCATAAAATCGACCTTTTGCTGATGCATATATTTAAAATTGGCTTCATCATCGAACCATTCAATCACATCTTTTCGTTTCAATTTTGTTGGTTTTGCCGATAAACAAGTTAGATAGCTGCTCCACGGATAATCCACGGCAATATCCGTAAACCCGTGATGAATGGGATTGTTGTGGATGTATACTATTAGATTTCTGAAATACTGATCATCTGCTACTTGTTTTCTTTTGAAAGGCCTTTCGAAAAGGGAGCCTGTACGTTGGTGCTTTTTATTGACGTATTTGGAATAGGCGTTAAAAAGATGTGAAAAGTGTTTTGTAGGATTTGGCTTTTTGATACCAACTCTATCAGGTTCTTCGACCTCTGACAGGTTTTCATCTGGTTTGGTTTGAAACCTGACGGAGTCTTTAGACCCGTCAGAGTTTAAATTTTTGTAAATTCCAATTTCCTTCTCCGATTTTATTCTAATCAGCAAATGAAAATGATTAGGCATCAAAACCCAAACAAAAGTATCTGCGATTGGATCAATATACTTCTCGTAAAGTTTTAAGAAGTGTTTGTAATCATTAATCTCCCGATATAAATTACATCCGTCAATACCACGATTATAAATGTGATAATAGGATTCGGATTCTAAAGGAATGGTTGTGGATGCCATATTGCTTTTGTATTTTTTGGTTAAAGCCAATATGAATTTAATATGAATTTATATGATTCACAAAATGTCATTGTGCGTTTAACTTGATAAGGTTTTCATCAGGTTTGGCTTGAAACCTGACGGAGTCTTTAGACCCGTCAGAGTTTAAATTTTTGTAAATCCCAATTTCCTTCTCCGACTTTATTTTAATCAGCAAATGAAAATGATTAGGCATCAAAACCCATGCAAAGGGATCGGCAACAGGCTCAATATACTTCTCATACAGCTTTAAGAAGTGCCTGTAATCATTGTTTCCCGAAATAAATCACATCGGTTGATACCTCTATTATAAATATGATAATAGGATTCGAACTCTAAGGGAATATATGTCGTTGCCATATTGCTGCGGTTTTAATACAAACTCAACCAGATGCTCTGGACTCTGATCGGTTTTCAATTATTTTTTAAGACCTGATTTTATCGTCTAAACCAAAACCGAACTGAAGCATTTCAAAATCAATTCCCCTCATTGCTTTTTCATCTTTTAGAAACGTCAATAGATGCTTATAGCATACCTTTATAATTGCTAGTAAATTTAAGAGCTCATCGGTTGATACTGCTCTTTTTAAAGGTATTGAGAAAAGGATGCAAAGGTCACGAACAATAAAATGTGGTTTTACTTTGTTTTCGAAACATTCATACATCCCAAGATCTTTAAAGCTATCACCCCATTCGTAACCCTTTATTCTATAGAAGGTATCTGCAAGTCTGGGATGATACCCATAGTCTATAAAATACATAAGCAATAAAGCATTTACAATATCATGATAGAAAGAATCTAAATCTTCAAGACTCAGTTTGTAGATGTCAATATCATCAAATCCATCTGTACTGTCCGGACTAAAGCTAAATTCTATAACATGCATAGCCCCTAAAATAAAAGCTTTCATTTCTATTTCATCATCTTTGAGTTCTTTGGATATTCTTGCTGGATAAGCAATAAGCATTTTATTCCAAAGATCTTTTCTACCGTCCAAGTAACATAGAGATTTCGTGTGCATAACTCTTAAAGGATTATTGTTGAACCGGACAAGTTTACTTGCGTCTTGTAAATTTAACCTGTCTGGTTTTGTGTACTGTTTTTATATTTCTTTTTCCGACTTTATTCTAACCAGCAAATGAAAATGATTGGGCATTAAAACCCATGCAAAACTATCTGCAATTGGATCGATATGTTTTTCGTATAGACGAAGAAAGCGTTTTTAATCATTTTCAACCCGATACAAATTACACCCATCAATGCCACGATTATAAAGGAATGGTTGCTGATGGCATGCTGTTTTGATTAATTATTAAACCCGACAGGTTTAAGTACATGATGTAAATAAACCTGTCGGGTTTTAAAACTTACCTATTTCTTCAAAATTTTATAACTAACCGCACCACTTTCCGATTGAATTTTCAGGATGTACAGGCCATTTTTAAAATCAGAAATATTCAATTGTTCTGAATTTGAATAGCTTTTTTGCTGAAGTCTAATTTGACCTTTCGCATCATAAATGTAAATCATTCGATCTTCGTTCTTGTCAAAGCTGATATTCAAATCGGTGATTACCGGGTTCGGATAAACTTGAATTGAACTTTTTAAAACATTATTGATTCCTGTTGCAATATCAACCGTAATTTTAATGGTGGCTTCGGTAGCTTTGAATTCATCATTCCCGGCTTGAATGGCTTTAACCTCAACGGTTCCTTCCTGGTTAAAAGTGATTGTATTTCCATCAATACTCGCATCTCCTGAAACCAATTCAAATGTTACTTCCAATCCTGATGTTGCAGTTGCGTTTAGTTCTATTACATCATTTGCTTTGGCTGTTTCGGGAGCATTGTTGAAAGTTATGTCTTGGTCTTTTTGGAGAATCGAAATATACTCAGTAATGATTTCAGTTTCGGGAAATGATGCATTTGTCATTTTACAGTAATACTTACCTTTTTTCTTGAATTGAAAGACTCCTGAATTGTTATTTATAACAGAGTTATTGTCAGCAATTTCATCGTTTGACAAATACCATTCAAAATCTGTATTGTTTTCATTTATATTTGCTTGATTCGAATAATCTATTTCAAAACCATAAGTTCCCTCTTGTGGTGAAAATATCCTTTTATCGGATTTATATATAAGGGAGGGGTAAAAGACTTTTATTTTAGCTAATTCTGAAAATGGAAAAAGATTGTAATCAAAAGAAACGTATGTAATTGTACTACTCTTACTTAAATCCAAACTACTTATATTATTATTACTGCAATAAAGGTGAGAAAGAAAAGGATTATAAGTGATATTTATAGAGCTTAATCTATTGTTATGACAGTCAACAGTTGAAAGCTCTATATTATTTTTGAGATCAATATTACTTAATTCGTTATCTGCACACTGTAGCCAAATGAGTTTTTCAATGTTGCTGACATCTAAAGCATTTAACTCATTATTATTGCAGTTTATGTTTTGTAATTTCGTATTGCTTTCTAAATTTATAGTTTTAATTTTATTGTTAAAGCAATATAGTTCTACAAGTTCATTGTTGCTACTTAAATTAAGGTTGCTTAATTGATTATTTGAACAATCTAGGTGAGAAATAGTTTTATTGTTATTAATATTAAAATTTTCGATTTTATTTTTATAAATGTCTAGGGCTTTAATTTCAATATTATTACTTAGATCAAGATTACTAATTTGATTTTCGTGACAGTCTAATCTTTCAATTTCAGTATTGGTGCTAACGTCTAATATTTGAAGTTGATTGTTATTGCAATGTAATTCATTTAGTTTTATGTTATGGCTTATGTCTAAATCGCTTAATTCGTTATTAGAGCAATCTAAAATGGTGAGGAATAT
>JAQBBZ010000217.1:0-4026 GCA_032125735.1 Labilibaculum sp. | reverse complement strand
GCAGTTAGCTGTTAGCAGTTAGCTGTTAGCTGTTAGCTGTTAGCTGTTAGCTGTTAGCTGTTAGCTGTTAGCTGTTAGCTGTTAGCTGTTAGCTGTTAGCTGTTAGCTGTTAGCTGTTAGCTGTTAGCACAAAATTAAAATTTGCATTTAACAAATGCAAAAATCGCAATTCATAATTCATAATTCATAATTCATAATTGACCTTAGATGTCGAAAACCCTGATTGTTTTATTGGGTCCTACAGGTGTTGGCAAAACCGATTTAAGCATTAAAATCGCGCAACATTTCAATACAGTAATCTCTTCTTCCGATAGCCGGCAGGTTTATCGGGAAATGAGCATTGGAACGGCTGTGCCTGAAAAGGAACAATTGGAGGCGGTAAAACATCATTTCATTCATACACACTCAATTCACGACTATTTTAGTTCCTGGGAATGTGAGCAGCAAACCCTTGAATTACTCTCGAATCTTTACAAAGAAAAAGATGAAGTATTGTTGGTTGGTGGCAGCATGATGTATATCGATGCGATTTGCAATGGTATTGATGAAATACCAACTATCGATCCCGAATTGCGCAATGAAGTTGTTGAGCGAACAAAAAATGAAGGAGTGGAATCATTGCGCATGCAGTTAAAACAACTCGATCCAGTTTTTTACAATCAAGTTGATTTAAAAAATACTAAAAGAGTGATTCATGCAGTTGAAGTTTGCTTGATGACGGGAAAACCATATTCCGAATTGAGAACAAATACCCGGAAAAAGAGAGATTTTAACATTATTAAAGTCGGTTTAAACAGAGACAGAGCAGAATTGTATTCGAGAATTGACTCACGGGTTGATTTAATGATGAAAGAAGGTTTATTGAAGGAAGCGCAAGCATTATTTGAATACCGCCATTACAACTCTTTAAACACGGTTGGATACAAAGAACTATTTGAACATTTCGAGGGGAAAATAAATCTTGATGAAGCTATCGAGTTGATCAAAAGAAATTCGAGAAGATATGCCAAGCGTCAACTATCTTGGTTCAACAGAGACAAAGAGATTGAATGGTTCCATCCCGACCAGGAAGAAAATGTCATTAAATACATCGAAGATAAAATCAAAAAAGAGGCCTAAAGCCTCTTTTTTCTTGTAAAATATTTTTTTCTATTCGTAAAATCCTTTTCCAAACACTCCAAATTCATCTTTCCCAAGCACCTTATGTTTCCAAACGGCATCCATAAAACCAATTCCGTAGGCAAACAGTTGAATAAAACTTGCAAGTAAGGCTAAAAATCCAACTTTGAAAGATTTGCTTTTGCTAATGGCATCGGCCAAGACAAGAACAGCATACAATAAAACAGGAAAGGCAAACACTTGATGAACTGCGATTCCTAAAAGCAAGGCTCCAATTGTTCCCAAGGCAAATAAAGATGGAAACAGGAAGAATATTTTAAAGGTTTCGGGATAATGCATTGAGATGATGTATCGGGTTTTTCCGAAACCAAAAACCTGCTTGTAGAATTTTTTGAAGGAGACTCTCCGCTTGTGAAACACATAAGCTTCGTGAACCAAACGAGTCTCGAAACCACGTTTAATTACCTCTATGGCAAATACCATATCTTCACCCGGATGCATTCTGGTTACCGGAAATCCACCTGTATCTTCATAAACCGCCTTCGAAAAGCCCAGATTAAAACTTCGGGGATGAAACTTGTGCACCTGCTTCTTTCCTCCCCGAATTCCGCCGGTAGTAAAAAACGAAGTCATTGCATAGGAAACCGCTTTCTGGAAATCCGAGAAATCGTCCATCGCGCCATCAGGGCCACCATAACAATCCACAAAATTGTTCGTCAGCTCTCTATGTATAGTTTCCATATAATGAGCAGGAAGAATACAATCTGAATCGAAAAACAGGAAATAGTTCCCTTTAGCCCTTGCCAAACCGTAATTTCGACCAATGCTAGGACCTTCATTCTCTTTATAGTAATACGAAATTGAAATTTTATCGCAATAGCTATCGCAAAGTTCCTCGCTTCTAACAGAAGATCCATCCTCAACCACAACCAATTCAAAATCAGTATAAGTTTGCACACTCAAACTATCAAGCAATTCTTTCATTTCATCCGGACGATTATAAACCGGAATAATAATCGAAAATTTAATTTCTTCGGTCATCTTATAGTTTTTGATTGAAATAGAAAATTTCATTCATTGGCAAGCGATACTTTTCTGCTAAATCAGATGAAATTTCTTTTGCATATTGAGATTGGGAAACAGAAAATCCCACTTCAGTCAATTTATCGGCATAATCTAAACCGTACAAGCGAACATGATCCTTTTGTCGATATAGTCTTTCTCTTTCTTTAGGATCCGTAACATTCAGATCTTCCATCGTTACCGGATTTTTGGTATCCATAGGAACCTGTAAAATGGCAAATCCATTTGGCTTTAAAACACGGTAAATCTCACTCATAGCCTTGTTATCATCGGTAACATGTTCCAACACATGATTACAAATTACAACATCATAGGATGCCTCAGCAAAAGGAATTTCCTGCACATCGAAATGCACATCGGCAATTGGAGATTCTAAATCGGCCGTTGTATAATCCAAATTAGGCAACTTTCTGAACCGCTTATAAAAACATTGTTCAGGAGCGATGTGTAAAACCTTAAGTTCTTTTGTAAAGAAGTTGGTCTTTTCATTTAGATACGACCACATTAACCTGTGGCGTTCCAACGAAAGACATTTTGGACACAAAACATTATCGCGCCCACTGGCTTTAGTGTATCCGTAAGGGAAAAATTTACGAAAACGTCCGCCACAAACAGGGCATTCAACCTTATTTCCAATTAGAAATACAGCAAGAACACGATTTATGATCAGGCTAATCCGAATTAGAACAGGACGAGGAAATATTTGTAATAAAATTCTAATGATTCTCTTTATCATTTGGGTCTTCGTAAGTTTTTCAAAAAACTATAAATACCAGTTAGAATTAATTCATAATTCCTCACTCATAATTTATAATTCGACTTAGATTTCTTTCTCGATTTGGTATGTGTTTCTCTCTGATGAACTTCGACTCACCAATTCAGCTACAAATCCGGTCAGGAATAATTGTGTACCAATAATCATGGTTGCCAATGCAATAAAAAAGTAAGGGCCATCGGTTACACGAGGAGGCATTTCACCCAAACTCATGCTATACAATTTTTGAGCTCCAATCCATGCTGATGCAAAAAAACCAACTAAAAACATGAATGTACCCAGCAATCCGAAAAAGTGCATTGGCTTTTTACCAAACTTACTAATAAAGCTAATGGATAATAAATCGAGAAAACCATTAATAAAGCGACTTAAACCAAATTTTGTCACACCGTATTTTCTCTCCTGATGTTGAACCACTTTTTCTGCGATTTTAACAAAACCGGCTTCTTTTGCCAAAATTGGGATGTATCTGTGCATTTCGCCATACACCTCAACACTTTTCACCACCTTGTTTTTATAAGCCTTTAATCCACAATTAAAATCGTGCAATTTGATACCCGACATGGCTCTTGCAGTTCGATTGAAGAATTTACTTGGAATTGTTTTGGAAATTGGATCGTACCGCTTCTGTTTCCATCCTGAAACTAAATCGAAACCATCTTCCTTTATCATTTTATATAGCTCAGGGATCTCATCCGGAGAATCCTGAAGATCAGCATCCATAGTTATAACGACATCGCCAGTAACAATTTCAAATCCACTGAAAAGGGCAGCTGATTTTCCGTAATTTCTTCGGAATTTAATTCCTCTTACCGAGGAATACTTTGTTCGTAAATCCTCTATCACATTCCAAGAGGTGTCATTACTCCCATCATCAACTAATACAACTTCATAGCTAAAACTATTTGCCTGCATTACACGATCAATCCAGGCCAGTAATTCGGGAAGCGATTCTTCCTCGTTATACAAAGGAACTACAACAGAGATATCCATATTGAAATTTTACTGATTATTTGATTCGTTAAATTTATCAATAGAGTTCTTATTAA
>JAQBBZ010000216.1:0-12621 GCA_032125735.1 Labilibaculum sp. | reverse complement strand
ATCCTCTGTTTGTAATTGAGAATGCGTTTTAAAAAAATCATTAATGGTCAGAATCTTTGGTGCCCAAATTGGTTGTTCAATCAGTTCATTTAAATATTTTGAAAAGAATAAACCTGCACGGCGATTTGGAAATACCAACATACAATTGGATAAATTGCTGCCATACTTTTCGTACAGCTCGCTGGTTAATTCGCGTAAGAATGAGTTCATTGTTTAAATAAGGTTTGAGATATGAGATGAAAGATGTGAGATTATTGTCGCAAGTAGGAAAATACAATATCGATATTAGGAGACTCGTGCATCCCATTGGGATTCAAACCCGGTTTCCCTTCTGGGATATCAAAACCTAAGTTTTTATAATATTCAATCCAAAATGGAAGAAAATTGCCAGTTTCAGCATCTTTAAAAGTCATTGGGTTTAGTTGAAAAACTTCCATAGAATCATCGGAATTTAAAAACATTTCGTAGATCAACTCAGAACAATAGTAAGTTGAATCTCCCATGATATAAACATCATCGTAAGGTTTTCCAATTAGCTTTCCACCTGCCTCAAGGGCTCTATCAATTAATGCACTAAATTCGGGTTTTAGCCTTCCCACCTCAACTTTTGGTTTTTGATCGGCAGTTGTACTTCGCTGTAAAAAAGAACTTAGGCTGGTATAGGTCACTCCTTTTGAGATGGCTTCTAAAACCAAGCTGTCTCCATTCGAATTCACATCAAGAATTCCGACATGCGAAAAGCTCAAATGCTTCTCTCCGCCAGTTACTGATTCGATAGCTTCAGAAATTGAATCAGAATCCAAATCCTGAAAAAGGAGATCGCCCTTTTCTAGGGTGAAACGTGGTTTTTTTTGTAAATTATGACAGGCTGTCAATTGAGCGCCAAGCACTATAACGATTAAAATCCGGAACAAAGACATCTGTGAAATTTTACATGTTTATCTTAAAAAATCTAAAGTAATTCGAACGGGCATCAAATAAAAGAATTGCGCTGTATTTTTTTAATAATGTTTACTCAAAACCTATTATAGAAAAACTCTATATACACATTAGTAAAAAAAATGATCTTTTTATCTTTTATTCGTTTTCGATATCACCAGAAGTTTTAAATTTAATACATTTGTTTAAGTAACAACGATAATCAGACTAAGAACAACGAACAATTATATGGATAAATTTAGCTTTTTGGGCAATAGCGAAATCGAATACATCGACAAACTTTACCAATCCTATCAAAATGATCCTGAATCGGTTGAAGAAAGCTGGAGACAATTTTTCCAGGGATTTGATTTTGCAACGGCAAAATTCCCTGTTAAGGAACAAAATCTTACCGAAAATATTCCAGCCTCCAATTCGATGAGCAAAGAATTCAATGTTATGAATTTGATTCAAGCTTATCGTCAACGTGGACATTTATTTACGAAGACTAATCCGGTTCGAACCCGAAGAAAATATTTTCCTACACTAGACATTGAAAATTTCGATTTATCTGAATCCGATTTGGAAACGGTTTTCCATGCAGGAACAGAAATAGGTTTAGGTGCGTCGAAATTAAAAGATATTATCTCCCATTTACATGATACTTATTGCAAATCGATAGGTGCAGAATATGTTTTTGTTCGCCATCCTCAAATGATGAAATGGCTTCAAAATAAAATGGAAGGCACTAAAAACAAACCAAATTTTAACGATGAACAGCGCAAGCACATCTACTATCATCTAAAGCTTGCCGTTGGTTTTGAAAACTATATTCACAAGAAATTTGTAGGTCAGAAACGCTTTTCACTGGAAGGAACCGAAACCTTAATTCCAGCTTTGGATGCCATGATTGAACGTGGTGCTGAGCTTGGTGTTCAGGAGTTTATTTTTGGAATGGCTCACCGCGGAAGATTGAATATTTTGGCCAACATTTTGGAGAAACCTTACGCCAATATCTTCAAAGAATTTATGGGCGAAGAATTCGAAGAAGATATTGCTTTGGGTGATGTAAAATATCACTTGGGATATGGAAATACGGTAAAAACAGATGATGGCAGTAAAGTAAAACTTCATTTGGCGCCAAATCCTTCTCACCTGGAAACAGTTGGTGCTGTTGTTGAAGGAATTTCACGCTCGAAAATAGATAATGACTATAATGGCGATCAGGACAAATTGGTTCCCGTTATAATTCATGGAGATGCAGCTATTGCCGGACAAGGAATTGTGTACGAAACAGTTCAGATGTCGCAATTAACTGGATATAAAACCGGAGGAACCATTCATCTGGTAATCAATAATCAGGTTGGTTTCACGACCAATTATCTGGATGCCCGATCGAGTACTTATTGCACCGATGTTGCAAAAGTTACGCGTTCTCCTGTGTTTCACGTAAATGGTGATGATGTGGAAGCTTTAATTTTCACAATCAAACTCGCCATGGAATACCGGCAGGAATTTAATTCTGATGTTTTCATTGATATTCTTTCGTACCGGAAATTTGGTCATAACGAAGGTGATGAACCTCGTTTTACCCAGCCAATATTGTATAAAGAAATCGCAAAGCATAAAAATCCGAGAGATATTTATGCCGATTTCCTTATGGGAAAAGGAATTTACTCCAAAGAAGAAATCTCAACGATTAACGCTGATTACAACAAGCTTTTAGATAAAGATTTTGAATTATCTAAAACATTTAAAAAAGTTACTATTCAACCTTTTTTGGGGGATTACTATGAAGACATTCGATATTCAAAAAAAGAAGATTTCGTGTCTTCGCCAAATACTGGTGTTGCAAGAAAAATCTTGCTTGATCTTGCTGAGAACATTACCAGTTTACCTGAAAATTTGACATTCTTCACGAAAGTTGGAAAGTTAATGTCCGACCGCAAGAATATGGTCAAAAATGATGAATTGGACTGGGCTATGGGAGAATTGCTTGCCTACTCGAGCTTACTGTCTGAAGGAATCAGTGTTCGTGTGAGCGGACAAGATTCGGAACGAGGTACATTCTCGCACCGTCATGCAGCTTTGGTCATTGATAACTCCGACGAGAAATATTTCCCGCTTAAAAATATCAGCGATAAGCAAGCGCCTTTCCACATTTACAATTCATCGCTAAGCGAATATGGAGTGCTTGGGTTTGAGTATGGATATGCTTTGGCTCATCCATCTGGCTTAACCATTTGGGAAGCTCAGTTTGGTGATTTTCACAATGTTGCTCAGGCAGTTATCGACCAATATATTAGTGCCGCCGAAGACAAGTGGGGTATTAAAAATGGTTTGGTGATGTATCTGCCTCATGGATATGAAGGACAAGGTGCGGAGCATTCCAGTGCAAGAATGGAGCGGTTCCTCACCCTTTGTGCCAATAACAATATGCAAATTGCAAACCCAACAACACCAGCCAATTTATTTCACATGCTTCGCCGACAAGTGAAGCGTGACATACGGCTTCCATTGATCTGCTTTACTCCGAAAAGCTTGCTTCGTCATGCAAAATGTGTATCGAAGATTGATGATATGGCTAAGGGACAATTCCAGGAATTGATTGACGACAACAATATTATTGCTGAGGAAGTTCGTCGTGTTGTATTTTGCACGGGCAAAATCTATTACGATTTACTGGCCCGAAAAGAAGAATTATTTGCTCAGGATATTGCTTTAATTCGAGTGGAACAGTTGTATCCATTCCCCGAGAAACAGATCGATGGTATTTTGGAAAGATATCCAAATGCACTTCTTCATTTGTGGGTTCAGGAAGAACCTGAAAACATGGGCGCCTGGCAGTTTATCAATTACAATTTTAAAAACAAAAAGGTTAAATTGGTTCCAGTAGCTCGTCAGGCTAGTGGAAGCCCAGCCACCGGATTAACTAAGATTCATTTGGCAGGACAAAACGAAATTATCAACAAAGTATTTCGAAAGTGCAATTGCGATCGGAAATTAAAATATTGCGGATTGCAATGTGTCGAAGGTAGTTCCCGTGCAGACATCCTTGTTCAGCACGAATATTTTGAAGAGAAGAAAAGTAAGCTAATCATGTAAATCAAAAGACCCAAGTAAAAAGTACAAAGTATCAAGACAAGCAGCAGGTTTAGTTGCTTTTACTCGATGATAAAACAATAATACAATAAAGATGATCGAAATTAAAATACCTAGTCCCGGAGAATCCATTTCCGAAGTAGAAATAGCCAACTGGTTTGTAGCAAATGGTGACATTGTTGAAAAGGATCAGGAAATTGCAGAAATTGAATCGGATAAAGCGACCCTGACTCTTATTGCTGATGAAGGTGGTAAAATTCAGATTATGGCGCAGGAAGGCGATACGGTTGCTGTTGGATCGGTTGCCTGCAAAATTGATACAAGTTTTGCCGGAGAAGCATCTGCTTCCTCTGCTCCTAAAGAAGCCAAAAAAGAAGTTCCTGCTGAAAAGACGGCTCCTGTAGTTGCAGCCGAATCAAAAACAATAAGTTCTGAAAATTACAAGGATGTTAAGATTTCTCCTGTTGCGAAAAAACTGATGGAAGAAAATCACCTTTCGGTTGACGATGTTATTGCAGGCATTCAACGATTGTCGAAAAAAGACATTCAGGCGGTGGTTGACAACTCCAGCAATCAAGCAGTGATTCCGACTAAGACCACGGCTATTTCGAGAGAAGCGAAACGAACAAAAATGACGAATCTTCGCAAGAAGTTAAGTGCACGTTTAGTTTCTGTAAAGAATGAAACTGCCATGCTAACTACTTTTAATGAAGTAGACATGACTGCAGTAATGGCATTGCGCAGCAAGTATCAAAAGAAATTTGTAGAAACCCACGATATTAAACTGGGCTTTATGTCCTTCTTTACCAAAGCTGCTTCGGAGGCTTTAAAGCTTCACCCATCGGTAAATTCGATGATGGATGGTGAAGAAATTGTGACTCCTGAATACACTGATATTGCTATTGCTGTGCAAACACCAAAAGGCTTGATGGTTCCGGTAATCCGCAACATCGAAACCTTAAGTTTGGCAGATATCGAAAAGGAATTAATGAATTTGGCCAACAAAGCCCGTTCGGGTAAAATTAGTCTGGATGAGATGACTGGCGGAACTTTTACCATTACCAATGGTGGTGTGTTTGGCTCATTGTTGAGTACTCCAATTATCAATCCGCCACAATCGGGTATTTTGGGCATGCACAATATTGTTGAGCGACCTGTTGCTGTTAACGGCAAAGTAGAGATTCGCCCCATGATGTACATCGCCCTATCCTACGATCACCGTGTAATTGATGGAAAAGATTCGGTTGGATTTTTGGTGAAGATTAAAGAAATGATTGAGAATCCTCAAAAGATGCTGTTCGGAGGTCAAGATCCTGATGCATTGTTATTGGGCTTATAAGCTCCCAATTTTTATCTTTCATTACAAAACAAAATTTATAAACCGGAAGTTAATACAGCTTCCGGTTTACATTTTGAAAAAAAGCTCTACCGCTACCTAATTTCATCAGGAATTGAACATCCTTTCTAAAATAGCTTTCAGCCTTGGGATAATCGCATCAACTTCCTTTTATTAACAGAACAAATCATGTTTAAACGATTAAAAAATATTGACAAGAAGGGTTACAAGCCACAATATGGTGGATTGGATATATTCAAATACATAGGTCCCGGGCTATTGGTCACTGTCGGATTCATCGATCCGGGCAACTGGGCTTCGAACCTTGCTGCCGGAGCAGACTATGGTTATGCACTATTGTGGATGGTCAGTCTTTCCACCATCATGCTGATATTTCTGCAGCACAATGTAGCGCATTTGGGCATTGCAACCGGGCTCTGTCTTTCGGAAGCTACCATGATTCATATTAAACCTGCCTATTCAAAGTTGATTCTTTCATCGGCTATGCTGGCCTCTGTTTCTACCTCGCTGGCCGAAATACTGGGAGGAGCTATCGCCTTAAATATGCTGTTTGATTTACCCATACGGGCCGGAGCTTTGCTGGTAACCATATTTGTTATGATTATGCTCTATACCAACGCATACCGGATGATTGAAAAATGGATTATTGCATTTGTATCGGTGATTGGCTTGTCGTTTTTTTATGAACTATCACTGGTGGATATTGACTGGAACAGTGCCATGACAGGATGGGTAACTCCAAGCTTCCCAAAAGGATCGATGATTGTAATTATGAGTGTTTTGGGAGCCGTTGTAATGCCTCACAACCTGTTTCTGCATTCCGAAATTATTCAAAGCCGGCAATGGAATCGGAAAGATGAAAAAGTCATAAAAAGGCAATTGAAATATGAGTTTCTGGATACCTTTGTATCAATGATTATAGGCTGGGCAATAAACAGCGCCATGATTTTATTGGCGGCAGCTACCTTTTTCAAAACAAAAACTCCGGTCACGCAACTCGAACAGGCAAACCATTTATTGGCGCCTCTTTTGGGTGAGCATGCCGCAGTTGTTTTTGCAGTAGCTCTTTTATTTGCCGGATTGGCATCCACCATTACTTCAGGAATGGCTGCAGGATCGATATTTGCAGGGATGTTTAAAGAACCCTACGATATTAAAGACAATCATTCCCGCTTGGGCGTTGCACTTTCTCTGCTGCTCGCATTGGCAATTATCTATTTTATATCCAATCCTTTTCAGGGATTAATTATTTCGCAAATGATATTGAGTATTCAATTGCCATTCACCATTTTTGCGCAGGTGTACCTAACATCATCACCAAAAGTAATGGGCAAATACAAAAACTCGACCCTATCAAAATACACCCTTTATGCCATGGGAGGCATCATCACAATACTGAATATTGCGCTTTTTATCAGCTTTCTGTAAATACAATACACTGACGGGGATTAAAACTGCCCTTAGGTTGCCGCAATAAAAAAGACCTGTCAGGTTTTAAAAACCTGACAGGTCTATATACTTATATTTGCCTAAATGGTACTTTTGAATTCTCAACTTTTACATGATTACTTGCCTCTGGAAATCTACTAAAACCCGCACGGTGCAGACACATCTCTAATGAGTTTTTTGCCAATTCCTTATCAGCACAAGGGCCAATGATAATTTCCACCAAAGCGTCTTTATTAAAGGCATGCTCGATATATGGCTTTAGCAAGCCTTTTCGCTCTTGAAAATTCACCATCATAGGACTACTAAATCCATTCCCCATTGCTATAAGACGCCATTCTTTTTCATATTCATAAGCATGATGTTTATATATACTAAAAGCTTTTAGCATATCAATTTTTATACCATCAGGACTATATCTAAAAACCTCATCCTTTACAAAATAGCTTTTATAGACATCATCAACAAGGTACTTCATCATATCCTGTTTAAACCTTTCGCGATCATAGATACATTTCGTTATTTCATACGAATTTTTAATATATCTCTTACTGATCCCAATAGCCACCCCTACACCATCATCACCATATGTATTCCACATAGATAGACTATCAGGTTCTTCAGAAAGAGATGTAATAAATGGAATATCTCCAAATCTGAATGTTTGTGCTAACTGTTCCCACTTTTCAGGCGTAAAATACTTTGCAATATCTCTCTTATCAATTTCAGGAAGATGTTTTTCGTAATCTACAATCACTTCTGACATCACCTCACATGCTAATTTAAACTCCTTTTCATCATTCAAATACTCTACATGGGTTCCTCTTAAAATTAAAGTCCCTTTTTCTTTCACATTATTCAATATGGATTGCAAAGTGCCCATAGTGGTATAGTGATAAAGAATATCAGGAATATCAGGAACATCAGTACTACTAATTGTTTCAAATTCCAAATTGAATTTACTGGGATCGATACCATTATTAAAAGCATCTGGAAATTGTTCCTTTATGATTTCTCTTTGTTCGGGTGTAATATCTTTCGAAAGTATCTTGTGCTTTGCAGTCATATTTTAGTTCAGTTTTTCTAATCGGGTTTTCCATTTGGCAATAACGGGAAATGGGTTGTACAATACAAACATTGTTGCCAACATTCTGAGCAAAGCCGAAGAATCCGTTTGATTAATAAGGAGATGTTTCGACCCACTCAACATGACATCGAAACAGAGAACCGATTCGTCAATTTGTTCAGGATCAAAAACCAATATTTCCTTATCCATATCCACGACTACAACAGTCGTGCTACTACGACCACAACGGTCGTGCTACTACGACCACAACAGTCGTGGTACTACGACTACAACGGTCGTGGAAAAAACAAGAGCCGATTCGTTTGAATCGACTCTTGTAATACAATCTTACAGTCAAATTAATCTCCCGAACCCACAGGAACCAGATCAATTAAAAAACGACCTACTCTCCTGCTTTTATCATCGGCTGGTCATCAACCGGACGACTTTAGCGAGGCAACTGGAAGAGGAGGCCGGAAGCTGCAAAAAGAAACTCGGTTTCAATTAAAAAAGCAGGTGCTAATTACCGCGCTGGCAGTCGCATTATAAAAGCAATAAAAGACGCTGGATTTAACAAAATTTGATATTTTCAGAAAACCACGTGTGGTTTCGATGCAAACCACGTGTGGTTTCAACCAAAAGCACGTGTGGTTTTGAGTAAAACCACAGCAGGTTTTGACCAAAAGCACAGCAGGTTTCGAGTAAAACCACAGCAGCTTTTTATAAAAACCGAGGACGAAGAATGAGGACGTGGCAATCTCATGATAAATGGACGGAACATGCAGTATCGCAGATTCGCTTCTATTGAGAGATTGCGTCAGTCGCTGGAGCTCCTTCGCAAAGACAAGGCTATATCTAAAAAGTAGCTTTGCCTTGATGGTCTCACTTTTTGTTCCCGATTATCCGGGATCAATACAATATCAGTCATAACCTTAGCATGAACTTGTTGATCCAAGTCTTTTTGAATCCATAGGATTCTAATGTTTATAGATATATATTCTGCAAATGAATACGACTCCTTCGGAGTCGAACTCTTATTAATAGGGTGTTTGTCTATAAACATCCAATCCCGATGGGATTAACATCTTTGTATTTTGAGGGTCTCACTTTTTGTTCCCGGATTATCCGGGATCAATACAATATCAGTCATAACCTTAGCATGAACTTGTTGATCCAAGTCTTTTTGAATCCATCGGATTCTAATGTTTATAGATATATATTCTGCAAATGAATACGACTCCTTCGGAGTCGAACTCTTATTAATAGGGTGTTTGTCTATAAACATACAATCCCGATGGGATTGACACCATCTGATTCTAAGGGTCTCACTTTTTTCATTCCGTTTCTCAGAATCAGTAAATAACATACGACTAGTCAGAGCATGACCGCGCAGAAATAGTTGCGGGCCTTTATTGTTTTCAGGCTGAAGGCCTGACACATCGGAGCTTGGGGCAACGCCCCGAGAAATTAGCGACATGATGAATATTGGTTGATTAATGCCCCCATACCCGCATCGGCGGGTTAAGGATTGCAGTGAAAACCCCGCAGGTTTGCCTGAGGTACGAAGGCAGGCCGAGGAGTTGCAGCGGAAAGCCTGACCTGAAGGGGAACCCCCAAATAATTAATAATGGGGAATTAATAATTGGTAATGAAACAGGTAGGGTCATGCCATGGCGTGACCGGGAAAATACCTGACCCAAAGGGGAACCCCAAAATAATTAATAATTGGGAATTAATAATGGGTAATGGCGTGACCGAAATCCCCTGAAAATGCAATACCGAAACCGAAAATACGACGGAAAATAATTGGGAATTAATAAGGTATAATGAAACAGGTAGGGTCATGCCATGGCGTGACCGAAAATCACGCATGAAAAAATACATCAAACAAAACGCCGACGGGGATTAAAAACCGCCGACCGATTTCTACAATTAAAAAGACCTGTCAGGTTTTGGAAACCTGACAGGTCAATATAAAATATCATTGATACGAATTAGATTTTAGCGTTAACCATGGCTACAATCTCGTTTTCGAGAGCAATGGCCTTGTCAACAATTGCCTGTCCTTTGGCGATAATGTCGGCAGCCCATGCTTTGTCCTGCAAATCCTTCGCGTTGATCTTCACATTCATGAAAGCACCCAGCACGCCCGAACGGGCAGCCAATGCACCAACACCGGCATCGGTTACCGAGTTAGGGTTACCAACCTCGGCCATCGCTTTGGCAACATCCATCGATCCCAAGCACAATTCCATAGTTTGAAAAGGAACCATGGTTGCAAATTTGGTGGCTTCTTCCATAGCCTCGGCGCGGGCCGTTTTCTCAGTATCGGTGCCTTTTGGCAAACGAATTGCATCCATAATTTTATTGAAGGCATTGGTATCCTCATCCACCAAATGAACCAGTTTGCTGTGGTACGATTTGCCCATTTCAGCCCAATCGGAGAACTCTTCCCAACGCTCATCCCATCCTGGCTTGTGAGCCGACAGGTTGGCAACCATTGAACCCAAAGCGGCACCCATAGCACCCATGTATGCAGAAATTGATCCTCCACCCGGAGCCATCGATTCTGAAGCTGTTTCCTCAACAAACTGAGTCAGGTTCAGGTCAACCAGTTTCTTCTGATCTTTATCTTCGAGGATGTACTCGATAATTTTTTTGTCGGCATCGAACGGATACAACTCATCCAACCCGAGCGATTTAACTGCGATTTTTATGATTTCGCGATCGGCAATACCGGTTGAACGTTCCTGCAGACGAAGGTAATGTTTACCGGCATCCAACATGGCTTTTAATGGCACAACACCTACCAACTCCGATCCAGTAACACGAATACCACGTTCCTGAGCCTTGGCACAAACCTCGTCGAAGGCCTTATGAATAGAGGTTACCGTAAGATCGGTCATGTTCATGGAAATCTGGGCAACGCCAAATTCTTCAATAAACCATCCGATTGCCTTGGTAGCTTTCAAAGTTCCGGGAATCATTACCGGATTTCCTTTTTCGTCGGTTACGATATTACCCGTTACCGGATTTCCTTCGCGTACGGTACGGCCACGCTCGCGCACATCGAATGCGATGGCATTGGCACGACGGGTTGATGTGGTATTTAAATTGAAGTTGTAGGCAATTAAGAAATTACGTGCTCCAACAGCAGTCACCCCACTTTTTGCAACGGCAGGTGTAAATTCTGCAGGTCCGAAATCGGGTTTCCACTGTTCAGTGCTAATTCTATCTTTAACGGCTTCGTACTCGCCGGCACGACAAACGGCCAGATTTTTACGCTCTGGTGTTTGTGCTGCATTTTCGTAGCAATAAACAGGAATACCTGCTTCTTCGCCAATGCGTTTCGCCAATTTGCGTGCATACTCTACAGTCTCTTCCATAGTAATGTTGGCAACCGGCACCAACGGACAAACATCGGTAGCTCCAAAACGTGGATGAGCACCCGAGTGCTTACTCATGTCGATTAACTCGGCTGCTTTTTTTACAGCACGAAATGCTGCTTCGCAAACCTCATCGGGCGTACCCACCATGGTAACTACGGTACGGTTGGTTGCTTTTCCCGGATCAACGTCGATTAAACGTACGCCTTCTACAGATTCAATTTCGTTGGTAATCTGTTTAATGATGTTCATGTCGTTCCCTTCAGAAAAATTAGGAACACATTCGATTAATTTTTTCATTGTTGTGTGATTGTTAAATCGAGTAGTAAACTACTTGATCGTATTTTAAGTATTTGTTTGTATTTTATTTAACCACTAAGAGCACAAAGTACTTCACGAAGCACCCAACGTTTTTATTTGTATTCTATTGAAAAGGAATTTAAAAATCCCAGACTCCTAAATCTCATGAATCTTTCCCTGGTAAGGGAAAGTGCCGATCCCGACATTCGGGAAAAGGGTGCTTTATTCGTTATAAATAATAATAATCACCCCTCTGTCCTTCGGACATCTCCCCTTATAAAGGGAGAACTTTAAAATGCAACTCTGCTCTCAAATCTCATGTCTCAAATCTAATATCTCATAATCTATCTTACAACACCTTCCCACGTAAAATCACCACATCAATCAAGTTGCTTCCGTAGGCATAGGGCATGTACTCTACCGAAGGAATTTCTTTGGTGATGTAAACATTCGCTATTTTCCCTTTGGCAATACTTCCCAATTCATCCTCAACACCCATGGCATAAGCCGAATTTAGGGTGGTGGCATTAATCGCCTCCTGTGGCGTCATTTTATAATTGATACAGGCCAGCGACATAATAAATTTCATGTTACCCGATGGCGACGATCCTGGATTAAAATCGGATGCCAAAGCAACCGGTAATCCTGCATCCATCATTTTACGAACCGGAGAACACACCATGTTTAGGAAAAAAGCAGCTCCGGGCAATACCGTTGGCATGGTTTCCGATCCTTTTAAAGCTTCAATTTCAGCATCGCCAACAAACTCCAAATGATCCACCGAAAGCGCATTGTACTTTACTCCTACCTGAATTCCCCCTGAATAATCCAATTCATTAGCATGAATTTTAGCCCGCATGCCGTGTTTCATGCCTGCCAATAAAATCCGATCGGTCTCTTCAACAGTAAAAAATCCCTTGTCGCAAAACACATCAATATAATCGGCTAAATCTTCAGCAGCAACAATTGGTATCATTTCATTAATCACCAAGTCAACATATTCTCCTTGTCGGCCTTTGTATTCAGCAGGAACAGCATGTGCTCCC
>JAQBBZ010000215.1:0-5712 GCA_032125735.1 Labilibaculum sp. | reverse complement strand
GACTGTCTAGCAAACGTGGGCCTTATGTTACGTGGTACAAGTGAATATTTATCAGGCAGATATTTAAAAGTATACCTTACGATGGGACTGATTAAAATCCTGGATTAAAATAAGAACTCAATCCTCGATTCTGTAGCATCTAATCTCAATAGTTAGAGCTTTGTGGCTTACAAATCATAAGGAGTCATGTTCAAAGGTCATTGTACTCCAAAGGTGGTCATACTTTAATCAGTCTATTTCAAGTGGAGGTTGAGCTGACTTAAAAATCGCAAAACCGTTTTTCTTATCATCAAATCCGTCAACAAGGACGTCTCCCTCTAAAAATAAAACTCCCGCAAGACGTTGATCTTGCGGGAGTTACCTTTTCAGGATGTGGTGCCACTCGGAGTCGAACCAAGGACACATGGATTTTCAGTCCATTGCTCTACCAACTGAGCTATGGTACCCTTTATTTTGGTGCTACAAATGTAAAGAAAATTTGTATTTCGCAAAACAAAATCAGCCACAACAAGTATAAATAACCGATAGATAAAGTCAATGTAATTAAGTATCAATTTTTTCATAACGCTATTTAGATTGAATCTAAGGGCGATTTTAAGGAAAAATAAACAATAGATGAAAAATTCACTCGTTACATTGGCAATTAGGTATGATTTTTGCTAATCCTAAAAATATCTTTTTAAAAGATAAATCATTACATCGAACTCATTAATTCTAAGAATATGAAATTCTCAATTCTAAATAAATATTCTCTTTTAGTAATTTTCGCCTTATTCTTTTTTTCTTGTAACAATGACAACAATGATTTGCCAAGATCTGACAATAATAAAACGGCCTACGAAATCATTAATAAAACAATGCAGGAGTGGTATTTATGGAATGATAATTTACCATATATAAATTCGAGTAATTATTCTTCGGCAAACAACTATTTTGATGCTTTACTCGCAACAAATGATCGTTGGAGTTATATCGCCAACCTCGATGAGTTATTGGCCTATTTCGAGAATGGCACCTACACGGGTTATGGTCTTGGATTTAAATTTGACAGCAAAAATGATTTAAGAGTGAAACTCATTTTTGAAGATTCCCCGTTGTTCTCATCGGGAATTACTCGTGGATGGAAGCTGGTAAACATTAACCAATTGGCAATTTCAAGTTTAACTGAAGAGCAAATCTTTAATGAGCTTGACAAATCGAGCGGAGACTTCATTTTCGAAAACAATGCAGGAGAACAAAAAGAAATTACCGTTTCTCAGAAGGTACTGAATCAAAACACAGTATTAAAAAGAACGATGATTGAAGGAACTACAGTTGCCTATCTCGCATTCGACAGCTTTTTGAACAAATCTGAAGATGAATTAAACGAAGCCTTCACCTATTTTAAAGGACAAAATGCCACAGAATTGGTTTTAGACCTGCGCTACAATGGCGGTGGTAGCACCTACATATCAAATCAGCTAGCTTCATTAATTACAGGCAATGCTTATGCGGGTGAAGTTTACTCGAAAGTATCACACAACAATTCAAAAACAAGTGAGAATTTCACAGAAGCATTTGAGTCACAAGCTTCTGCCTATAGTTTCGAAAGAGTCTTCGTAATTACCACGTCTGGAACTGCTTCGGCAAGTGAAATGGTTATTAATGGATTAAAACCATACATGGGCGAAGAAAATGTGATTCTAATAGGAAGTAAAACTCACGGGAAACCAGTTGGCATGTACGTATTTGAGGAGAAAGCTTTGAATTTGGCAATTGTGCCAATTAGTTTTTCCATTACCAATGCAAACGACGAGGGTGGATATTTTGATGGCATTCCTGTTAATTATGAAATATCTGACGATTTAAGTCATGACTTTGGGGATATTGAAGAATCAAATCTCCAAGCTGCTCTGGAATATATTAAGAATGAACAATTCCCTGTTGTAACAGCTACAAAAGCTTTCTCAACAACCGAACGTGAATTCAAAAAGAAAGGATTGGAAGAACTGATTGATGCTTTTTAAAGTATCGAAGAGTCTTAAAAAGAATAAAAGACCCGAAGTCAATAACTAAAAATACTTATTGACTTTTTTCAATTATTATTATTTTCAGAATGTGAAAAACAAAAAAGAGAGAAAAACATTGCGCTTTTCTCTCTTTTTGTGGTACCACCTGGAATCGAACCGGGGACACATGGATTTTCAGTCCATTGCTCTACCAACTGAGCTATGGTACCCTATTGGTGTTGTTACTCAAAGAAAAAGGATGTGGTACCACCTGGAATCGAACCGGGGACACATGGATTTTCAGTCCATTGCTCTACCAACTGAGCTATGGTACCCTCTTTACTTGAGCGATGCAAAAGTACGCAAAAAAACAAAATCACCAAATAAAATCTGTAAAATTAGAAAGTAATTTTATTGGAGTCTAAACTTCTTACTACCTTTGCGACCTAATAAATTAATATATGGTATTCGAAACTCACACATTATCAAATGGTATCCGGTTAATTCACCATTCTGTGAATGCAAATGTTGCGCATTGCGGAATTATTTTAAATACCGGTTCGCGTGATGAAAAAGAAGAAGAATGGGGAATTGCTCACTACATAGAGCATGTTGTGTTTAAAGGAACCACAAAACGTAAGGCATATCATATTCTTAGTAGAATGGAAGATGTAGGTGGAGAATTAAATGCTTACACAACTAAAGAGGAGACCTGTATTTACACTACATTTTTAGATAAAGACTACACAAGAGCAATAGAGCTCATTAGCGATATTACTTTCAATTCCATTTTTCCTGAAAAGGAACTGGAAAAAGAAAAGGAAGTGATTCTTGATGAGATTAATTCCTATAAAGATTCTCCATCAGAATTGATATTTGATGATTTTGAGGAATTAATTTTCAAAGGCGATCCGATTGGACGAAATATTTTAGGAACTCCAAAACATGTGAAAGCGTTCAAACGTGATGACATTTTGAATTTCATTAAGAACAACTACCATACAGATCAAATGGTTATCAGTTCGGTTGGAAATATTAAATTCAGCAGATTGGTTAAAATAGTAGAAAAGTACTTTGGGGAAATTCCAGAAAGTATTCGCACGACCAAGAGAAACAAGCCAAATTCATACGAAGCCCGCACACAAACCATGATAAAAAAGACTTATCAGAGACATTGTGTAATGGGGAATATAGCCTACGATTTAGATGATGAAAGACGAATTCCATTGTCGCTGCTCACAAATATATTGGGTGGACCGGGAATGAATTCACGTTTAAATTTAACGCTGCGTGAACGACACGGATTGGCTTATAATATTGAGGCAAACTACACTCCTTATGCCGACACTGGTGTTTTTAGCATCTATTTTGGTACAGACAAAGGCAATTTAGACAAGTGCCTTAGTTTAATCAATAAAGAGATGGATTTACTCTGCACAAAAAAACTAGGGCCGGGACAGCTAACAAGAGCAAAGAATCAGATGATTGGTCAGATCGCCATTTCTACGGAAAACAATGAAAATTTAATGCTCAGCATTGGTAAAAGCTTTTTGCTGTACAATCGAATTGACTCTTTGGAGGAATTGTACCAAAAAGTGGAGAGCATAACGGCGGAAGAATTGCTCGAAGTTGCCAACGAAATTCTAAATAAAGATCTTTTAACCACTTTGATGTACAAGTAAGCATGATAGAAGTTAATAAGGAACTTGAGGATTACATCCTAAATCACACCGAATCGGAGGATTCGGTGTTGAAAGATTTAACACGTGAAACTCACGTAAAAATGCTTCGCCCAAGAATGTTGTCTGGTCATTTGCAAGGAAAATTCCTGAAAATGACCTGCCAAATGATTCGTCCGTTGCGCATTCTAGAGATTGGTACTTATACTGGATATTCAGCCATAAGCATGGCTATGGGAACGAGTGAGGATTGTATTATTCATACCATTGATTGCAACGACGAACTGGAACAATTTACACGCAAATACATTAAGCGATCGGGATTCGAGGATCGGATTCAATTTCACATTGGAGATGCGCTGGAAATTATTCCACAACTGAACGAATGCTTCGATTTGGTATTTATTGATGCGGACAAGCGCCAATACATCGAATATTTTGAAGCTATATTTCCCAAACTAAAAAAAGGTGGATTTGTTTTGGCCGATGATGTATTGTGGGATGGGAAAGTAGTAGAAGATGTTGAAAATAACGATAAACAAACTCAGGGAATACTGAATTTCAATCATTTTATTCAAGAAGATTCCAGAGTCGAAAATCTAATTCTTCCCATACGCCACGGATTAATGATGATCCGAAAAAAGTAATTCAGTAAACAGTGATCAGTAATCAGGGCAGGCAGATTTACTCAAACCCCATTAATCATTACTATCAACAATCTTAACGAGGATGGTGGCACCTAGGTTAACATGCCCTTGCTTTTGAATCATCTTCCATCCTTTCTTTTCCAATTCTTTGGCGATTACACCATTCAGCATGCCATGGGCAACTAAAACAGCTGTTTCTTCATCATGGGCAACTTTAATTAAGTTTTCAGATGCTTGCCGGGCCCGAAGCTTTGCTTCTTGATGACTTTCGATTCCCCGATGATTAAATCCCAGCATCCAACTGCCCCGACTAAAAGCCTGCCAAATTACCAGTGGCAATTTAAAGAAGCTATTCGCCGATATCATTCTGATTTCGAATTCCCGAAAAACAGAATCAGAAACAAGGGTGTAATTATCTCCAAAAATATCCAAAGCTGTTTCTTGGGAACGAGGTAAAGTGGAGCAATAAATTGTATGATCTGATCTTAAACGAACAAAGACAAGTGACGAATCGAAAGGAATAATTGGTGCCGAATTGTAATCAGATACATATTGCCGAGCCTCATCAGCCGAATAAAACCAATTCTTTTTCACATTGGGTTTTGCATGACGAATCAAATAGATTTGAAGCATCCGTTTCCCTTGCCTCTGCAGGTCAGCCTGAAGAGTTGAATCCACCTCCGAAACGCAAGTAAAAGCATCACAACTAGTTTTAGAAATCTGTTCAAGCGACTTTTTCTCCTTCAGTAAATTACTTTGAGCAGAACATCCCAAAAGGAAAAATCCCAGAACGACTATTGGAAATGCTTTTATACTATTTTTAATCGCTGTCAAGTTTCTGATTTTATATTGAGACAAAACCAAAATTAACAATTATTAGTTGATATAAGAAGATGCCATTTCAAAATAAAACAAAGTGACACCGAGAAAAAAATAAGCAAGAAAACTCTGTGAACCTCAGTGTACTCAGTGGTTATATTTTTTTGCTTTCCACTCACGAATACCTCATCGAAACACGAATACAGCATTTCAAAAAGAATACTACAGAGAACACAAAGTGACACAGAGAAAAAAAAAACCAACAAGAAAACTCTGTGAACCTCAGTGCCCTCTGTGGTCTAAATTTAATTTCAAACTCGCTGCTGATAGATCTAAAAGCTTAAAAAAAGCACTAGGATTCTCGACGAATCAATATTTCAATTTTAACAATAAAGCAAGTCTATCACAATGACGAAAGGATAAAAAGTAATATCTTTGCAGCGTTTTAATCGATTCGAAAACAATATGGAAACAAAAAAATTAACCCAATTTAGTCCTGGAGCAGGATGTGGGTGCAAAATATCGCCTAAAGATCTGGAATGCATTCTGAAAAGCAGCAGTCCACTAATTCCCAATCCT
>JAQBBZ010000214.1:0-5907 GCA_032125735.1 Labilibaculum sp. | reverse complement strand
GTTTAAACTCGAAAAGAAAAAAATCATACTCACATTTGGTTTTTTGAGTAGAAATAAAGGCATTGAGGTAGCCATAAAAGCATTGCCAAAGCTCGTTAAAAAGCATCCAGACCTTATCTATCTGGTATTGGGGAAAATTCATCCAAATGTTCTGCGCTCTTCGGGTGATGAGTATTTACTATATCTAAGGCAACTTGTTAAAAATCTCAGCCTTGAAGATCACGTAATCATACCAAACGAGTATGTTCCTCAGGAAGATTTATTTAAATACTTATATGCTTCGGATATTTATATAAGCCCCTACAATAACGAAGCTCAAATTACAAGTGGCACCTTGTCGTATGCAGTGGGTGCAGGTTCTGCTGTTATCTCGACCCCATACTGGCATGCAACGGAATTATTAGCCAACGGAGTGGGCCGATTATTTGATTTCCACAACTCGAACCAACTTGCAGATATTTTAATTGAGTTACTGGACAAACCGGATACTTTAAATGCTCTACGGGAAAAGGCATACGAGTATGGAAGAAAACTAACATGGCCTGAAATAGGAGCTAAATATAATAAGCAGGTATTTAACACAGTACAAGACGATATAGAAAAAAAAAGGCAATATTTTGATATTTTGATTATGCCCCCATTTTCGCTCAAACACATACACCGATTAACTGATGATACTGGAATTATGCAACATGCCAAATTTAGTATCCCTAATTTAAAAGATGGTTACTGTTTAGATGATAACGCCAGAGCCTTACTAATGGCTTTAATGGCCTATACCGAAAAAAATAATGATAAAGCTCTCGAATTGTGCCCGATTTATTTGAGCTATATCCAATATATGCAAAACGAAAATGGAACATTTAGGAATTTCCTCAACTTCAATCGTTGTTTTCTTGATGAAGTAGGATCGGAAGATTCTTTTGGCAGAACCATTTGGGCTCTTGGGTACTTACTTGCCAATGCTCCAAATTATTCATATTATCAATCAGGCCGATCTATCTTTTTAAAAGCTGTTCCTGTTTTCGAAAAACTAAAATCAATAAGAAGCATTGCCAATACAATAGTTGGAATCAGCTACTACCTGCAAAGAAATCCTGCCGATGATTCAATGACTGAACGACTAAGCCGTTTATCAGGCAAACTGGTTAAAAGTTATGAAACAAACAATTCGGATAACTGGAAATGGTTTGAACCATTCTTAACTTACGATAATGCCATGTTGCCACTTGCGCTATTGCATTCTACTGAAATACATAACGACGATAAAATTCGCGAAACAGCTTTCCGTTCCATGGAATTTCTAATCAGTAAAACATTTAGCAATGGATATTTATCGATCATTGGAAGTGATGGCTGGTACGAAAAAGATGGGGAACGAGCCATTTTTGCTCAACAACCTATTGATGTTATGGCAATGATATTACTCTTTCAGCAAGCTTTTAAATTGACCAAAAATATAGAATATCTAAATAAATTATTCACATCATACATGTGGTTTCTGGGTGAAAATGATTTGCGAATAAGTTTGTATGATTCTGAAACAAATGGTTGCTGCGATGGATTGGAAAGTTATGGTGTTAACCGCAATCAAGGTGCAGAAAGCACACTGGCTTATCTAATTTCACACCTAACTGTTCTGCAAGTCCATAAAGATTTCAACAGGGAACTATTCGCACAGAAAAGATCATGCAAAAAAAATGTCACAGAATTTAATTAATTGAAGATCGCATTGATTCGAAAAGACAATAAGGCATTCCTGCACTAGCAAGGATCTTTCTGAGCTTCCAATTTAATCTCCGAGACATTACTCCTTATCATTAAATCAGAAAAAAAAAGTTTTATATGGTTTCATAATTAAAATGATAGAATCATGTTAGTAGAAAGATATAAAAACAATCCAATCTTAGAAAAAGACGATGTCCCCTATCCGGTTGCTACCGTG
Organism: Labilibaculum sp.; assembly: GCA_032125735.1. Taxonomy (GTDB): domain Bacteria; phylum Bacteroidota; class Bacteroidia; order Bacteroidales; family Marinifilaceae; genus Labilibaculum. The sequence continues at coordinate 3,962 of JAQBBZ010000214.1, read as the reverse complement.
CACAATGCTGGGGTGGTGAAATTCAACAACAAGTACATCATGCTCTTTAGATCGCACAAGCTAAATGGGAGAAGTATATTGGGGCTTGCTGAGAGCACCGATGGATTTCACTTTACGGTTAATAAGAATCCGTTTATGACTCCTGCCAGCAAGGAACCCTTTAAAGAATATGAAGAATATGGAATTGAAGACCCTCGTATTATTTTTCTCGATGGCGAATTCCTGATCACCTACAGTGCATATTCCCGACATGGAGTTCGAATAGGACTTGCAAAAACCAAGGATTTTAAATCAGTTGAACGATTTTCGCTGATTACCGAAGCTGATTACCGTAACGTGGTCATATTTCCTGAGAAATTTAATGGACTTTACGCCCGCTTAGATCGTCCTCATTCTGAAATTTCGCCTTGGTCTGTTTGGATATCTTATTCGCCCGACCTTAAGTATTGGGGCGAGTCGAAACTAATTATGAAACCGATGCAATATCACTGGGATGAGATGAAAATTGGCCCGGGAGCACCTCCCATTAAAACATCCAGCGGCTGGTTAAATATTTATCACGGAGTATTTCCTACCATGGATGGTTGTGTTTATCGTTTGGGGGTGGCATTGCACGAGCTTACAGATCCTTCTAAAATTATAGCTGTAGGCGATGAGTGGATTTTACAACCCGAAGAAGTATATGAAATTACCGGTTACGTGCATAATGTAGTTTTTTGTTGCGGTGCTGTTGCTGAAGATGATGGTACGGTAAAAATATATTGGGGTGGTGCCGATAAAGTAATGTGTGTAGGTACTGCTGTTTTAGACGAACTAGTGGCTCATTGTTTAAACAATCCACGCAAACCCTTATAAGCTCATGAAAATAGCTGTATTATCTCCTATTGCTTGGAGAACGCCGCCCACAAAATATGGTCCGTGGGAACAAGTTGCTTCCAATATCGCCGAAGGGCTTATTGAAAAAGGAATTGATGTGACGCTATTTGCAACAGGAAACTCGAGCACAAAAGGCAAATTGGAATTCATATCGGAGACTGCTTATGCCGAAAACAGCACGATTGAACCAAAAGTTTGGGAATGCCTGCACATTAGCAATTTGATGGAGCAGGCAGATCGGTTTGACCTGATACACAACAACTATGATTTTTTGCCCCTTACTTATTCCAAACTAATTAAAACACCCATGCTGACAACGATTCATGGGTTTTCGTCACCGAAAATTATCCCGGTCTATAAGAAATACAACAAGAATAATTTTTACGTCTCTATTAGTAATTCCGACCGCAGTTCCGAGCTTGATTACATCGCGACTGTTTACAACGGAATAAAATCATCTGATTTTACTTTCAATCCTAATCCGAAGGAATATTTACTGTTTTTTGGCAGAATACATCCTGAAAAAGGCACTTATGAATCCATACAAATAGCTAAGAAAGCGGGAAGAAAGCTGATTATATCGGGTTTAATACAAGACCAGGACTATTTTAACGATAAGGTAAAACCCTTTATTGATGATGATGCTGTTGTGTATGTAGGCAATTCAAATCCGAAAGAGAGAAATCAACTTTTGGGGGAAGCTTTTGCACTGCTGCATCCTATAAGCTTTAACGAACCATTCGGATTAAGCGTTGCCGAATCGATGTTGTGTGGAACACCGGTAATCGCATTTAACAGAGGATCGATGCCGGAATTAATAAATGACAGCAAATCGGGCTTTTTGGTGAATACAGTTGATGAAGCTGTGCTTGCTCTTGATTCGATTAAACTAGTAAGCAGGGCGTATTGCAGGGAATGGGCAGCATCGAAATTCACTCAGGAAAAAATGATAGAAGGCTATTTAGATGTTTATCGGAAAATTTTAGAGAAGTAGTCACATTTTAGGAAACAACACGAACCAATAAGGGAATAAACAGATGGAAAAGACAGTGGATATCAGCAAATTTATTAATCGGAAAACAATAAAATTAACACGTGATTCTTCACGGGTAATTACCCGTGCCCATATGCCAGATAACCTATCGCGTATCGATCATATCATTGATCGGGTTTTGAAGCTTAGCGAAGATGAAGCCGAGAAATTAATGCATACTATTTGTGGTAAATTCAAGGACAGACACAAAGATATAGAGCGGCAGATAACGGAACACTTTCATAGTGTTTCGGGATTTTTACCGCACAACATCACCATCAGTAAAGTGAAAAAAGTTCTGATTGGAGCCTATTTCACCATGGAGTATTCCATTGAATCGGCTGCTCTTTTCAATCCTTCGATGATTCCTCACCCAGATCAAAGTAATTTACCCAAAGGCAGTCTCCGCTTTATCATGAGTCTGCGCGCAACAGGCGAAGGTCATATTTCATCAATCGTTTTTCGCAGTGGTGTAATTAATAAAGACGATTCAATTCTTTTCGATCCGATCAGCGAGTTTGTTGAGACATCGAAAATGCGCCACAACCCCTTTTATGACAGCCACCTGTTTCGACTTAAATTAGAAGATTTAAATGCATGGGACGAAACAAGCAGCCGGGTAATGGAGCAAATCCCCGACCGGTTTACTTTTCAGGAGTTAAAAGTAAGTATTGGTGTACTTCACATGGATCCGGATTTTAGCTGTAACGATGAAACAATCCGAATTTTATTCTGGCTGGCAAATTCGAACTACAACATACAGTTTAATGAAAGCTGCGGGATTTCGGAGCGTGTAATATTTCCCTATTCGGAAAATGAAAACAGAGGTATTGAGGATGCCCGGTTTGTTCAATTTTATAATGATACAGACGAACCCATTTACTATGCCACCTACACGGCTTACAATGGGGTTAGTATTCTTCCGCAGCTGATAGAGACAAGCGATTTTCTCAATTTTAATGTTATTACTTTAAATGGCAAGGCTGTGCAAAACAAAGGAATGGCATTATTTCCCCGTAAAATAAAAGGGAAATATGTAATGCTATCGCGGCAAGACGGAGAAAACAACCACATCATGTTTTCAGATCATCTGCATTTTTGGCATGAATCAAAAATTATACAAAAACCCACAAAACCATGGGAGTTTATACAAATAGGAAATTGTGGATCGCCCATTGAAATTGATGAAGGCTGGCTTGTGCTTACTCATGGCGTAGGACCTATGCGTCAATATTCCATAGGTGCTATTCTGCTCGATAAGGATGATCCTACAAAAATAATTGCACAACTTGATGAACCATTACTCACACCCAACGAGGAGGAACGTGAAGGTTATGTCCCGAATGTTATCTATTCGTGTGGAGGCTTATTACGCAATGATCAATTAATTATCCCTTATGCCATGTCTGATATATCATCGGGTATTGCAACGATAAATTTAAGTGACCTACTCTCCTGCATGAATTTCGATAAGCAGGAGGATAAACCCTAAACCTCTGAAGGGACTTAAAAAGATTTACAGCTTAGCTAAAGTCAGAGCATGACCAGTGTTCATGTACGAACCACAAATACCTAAAGGGGCTTGGGGTAATTAGCATTCAGCACTTTGATTCTCTTCTTCCCCTAAATCCCCTAAAGGGGACTTCAAAAAAACAGCTGCCTCTAATCCCCAAGAAGGAGACTTCTTCCTAAACTCCTGCCGATAAGCCCCTTTAGGGGTTTGGGGTGATTGGCGTTCAGTTTAAAGTATTTGCCGCGTGGTTTTTCCCAACTCCGTTCGTCGAGAGCATTTTGCCGCGTGGTTTTCCTCAACTCCGATTGTCGAGAGCATTTTGCCAAGGGAAAAGTTTATCTGCTGATCGTCGAGAGCGATTTGCCGCGTGGTTTTCCCCAACTCCGCTTGTCGAGAGCATTTTGCCGCGTGGTTTTTCCCAACTCCGTTCGTCGAGAGCATTTTGCCGCGTGGTTTTGTCCATGTTTTTCCACTAAAAGCATTTTGCCAACGGAAATACCTGTTTCCAACTTGCAGGATGGCAGTTTGCCAACAAATTTT
>JAQBBZ010000213.1:0-25231 GCA_032125735.1 Labilibaculum sp. | reverse complement strand
CCGAAATTGTAATGTACATCAGCGAGGAAGAAAAAGGATTTTTGGATAAATCTAAAATAAGGGGAATACTCGATAAGTATTGTACATTTTTACCTGTTCCCGTAATTTTTGGAAAGAAAAAGGAGTGGAAAGATGGTGCTAATGTAGATACCGACGAAGACAATATTATTAACGATACAAATCCTGCATGGACTAAGAAGCCTGCTGATTTGAAGGACGAAGATTACAATGATTTTTATCGTCAGTTGTATCCAATGGGTGAGGATCCTTTGTTTCACATTCACCTGAATGTTGATTATCCTTTTAACCTAACTGGGGTACTTTATTTTCCAAAAATTAAGAACAGCGTTGAAATTCAGAAGAACAAAATTCAATTGTACTGCAACCAGGTATTCGTTACCGATTCGGTAGAAGGAATTGTTCCTGAATTCTTAACCATGCTGCATGGTGTGCTTGATTCTCCGGATATTCCATTGAACGTGTCGCGTTCTTACTTGCAAAGTGATGGAAATGTGAAGAAAATTGCCAACCATATCTCTAAGAAAGTTGCTGATAGCTTGAATGATATTTTCAAGGCTGACCGTTCGGATTTTGAGAAAAAATGGGATGATTTACGCATATTCGTTCAGTATGGAATGTTGACTGAAGAGAAATTCTATGATCGTTCTAAAAAATTCATGTTGTTCAAAAATACTGATGGAAAGTATTTTACAATTGAAGAATATGAGGCAATTATTAAGGAAAATCAGACTGACAAAGATGACAACATCATTACTTTATATTCTACTGATGTAGATGCACAGTACACTTATATTGAGGCCGCAAAAGCAAAAGGATATGATGTTTTGGTAATGGACAGTCAGTTGGATAATCATTTGATTAACCACATGGAGCAAAAAACACCGACAACAAAATATGTTCGTGTTGATTCTGATATCATCAGCAAATTGATTCAAAAGGAAGAGGTAAAATCATCTAAGTTTACTCAAGAGCAAAGAAATGATTTGATTCCAGTATTCAATTCTCATTTGCCATCTGGGAAAGTAAACTATATCGTAGCGTTTGAATCGTTAGGAGAGGAAGCTCAGCCATTACTGATTACTCAATCGGAATTTATGCGTCGTATGAAAGATATGGCTGCTATGAATGCAGGAATGGGTTTCTACGGTGAAATGCCTGATTCTTTTAACCTGGTGGTAAATTCTGATCATGCATTAATTGAGACTATCCTAAATGATAAGGATGCTAAAATGGGCGAAAAACTTGCTGAGGTTTCGGCAAAACTGACCCCATTGTTCAAAGAAAGAGAACAATTGGATGCTTTGAAAAAGGACAAGAAAGCAGACGAAGTTCCTCAGGAGGAAAAAGATAAAATGGCTGAAGTTCAGAAACATATTTCTGAGGTGAATGCTGAAAAAGAAACATTGCTAAAAGGATATGGTAAGGACAATCAATTGGTGAAACAATTAATCGACCTTGCATTGCTTGCCAACAACATGTTGAAGGGCGAGGAGTTAGCAAAATTCGTAAAACGAAGTGTTGATATGATCAAGTAATTGATAATTCACTGATATATGGCGGCCGGACTAGTATAGTCCGGCCGTTTTTAGTTAGTATCCCTGCATTCGTCCATTTTTTTTCTTTTAAAAAATTGAACTTCATTTCAACTCTCAATGATCGGTTTGTAGGGAATCTTAATATAGAACACGGTACCTTTGCCCAGCTCTGATTCCAACCAAATTTCTCCTTTCATCAATTTAATTAGCTCTTTTGAGATCGCTAATCCTAAACCAGTACCCCCAAATTGCCGGGTATGTGCATCATCTACTTGTCTAAACCGATCGAAGATTTGTTGGTGCATTTCTTTAGGAATACCAATGCCAGTGTCTTTTACATAGAATAAAATGTTGGAATCATCGGGCTTTTGAAATCCTAGGGTGATATTTCCTTTATTTGTGAATTTGATAGCATTACTCAATAGGTTGTAAAGAATCTGTTTTAGACGTCCACCATCAGTTAAAACTTTTAAGTTAGAAAGTTCAGCTTCTCCCTCAAGTTGAAAGTTTAATTGAAGTTTGCCTTCATTTTCTATTTGTTCTGAAAAAAGAGCATGTAATTCTCGAATAAGATCTTCGAGTAAAACGCCAGATTCGACAATGACCAGCTGCCCGACTTCTATTTTGGAAAAGTCGAGGATATCATTAATAATTTGCAGCAGTTGCCGGCTATTTGTATTGATGATATTTATGAATTTAATTTTCTTTGATGTTTCGATATCATCCTGTTGAAGTAGGCTGACAAACCCTAATATACCGTTTAGAGGAGTCCGAATCTCATGACTCATGTTTGCAAGGAATGCAGATTTTAAACGCTCACTCTCTTCTGCCTTCTCTTTTGCTTCAATTAATTTTTGTTCATATTCTTTGTTTTCGGTAATGTCTTCAATAAAACCTTCCAGATACTTAGGATTATTTTGTGAATCTCTTACTAATCGGACATTTAGGTTTCCCACCCAGATTTTACCAGAACGGCTTTTGAATTTTTCGGCGTAAGTTTTAATTTTATTACTAGTAATAAGTTCTTCTAAAATCAGTTTTCTGCGTGATTGATCATGATAAAATTGCTCTGATATGTTGTGAATGCTATTAATAGCTTCTTCAGGAGAATTGAATCCCAACATTTTTGCGAAAGCCATATTTATGCTGATAAATCTACCTTGCAGTGTTGACTGGAAAATACCCAATACTCCATGATCGAATATCGTTCTGTATTTTTCTTCTGATTGTTTTAGCGCATCTTCAGCTTTCTTTAAATGAGATATGTCCCTTACCGACTCAATTGCTCCATAAATATTTCCATTCTCACCGATAAGGGGGGAGGCAGTAACCCTAACAGTGGCACCTTTACCTCCATAAAATGATGGGACATACACTTCTCCCATTAAATAATTTCCTTGCCGAGTGATGTTATTGTATTTATTTCTGATTTCAGGATCATCATTAGTGATTAAATCAATTAATATAGGACGTCGCTCACCATAAAAAGGAATGGAGTATTCATAATCACCTTTACCAATAATTTCAGATTTATTAATCTGAGTCATTTCTTCCAGTGCTCGATTCCATGCAATTACTATTTTATTCTTGTCGATAACGAATGTGGCGTCAGGAAGAAACTCAATAATATCACTTAACTGACGATTAGTTCGAATCAATTCTTTTTCTGCTTTTTCTCTTTTAGTAATGTCTGTTACGAAAGAAAGTATAAACTCCTCATTATTAACCTTTATTCTACGAAGACGAACCGAGCTTGGAAATTGTTTCCCTGATTTATTTTTTGAAATCCATTCAAAATCGATTCCCCCATTTTCCCAGGCCTGTTGTATCTTTTCCACCGCCTCATCCTGAGAATGTAACGAACCACTGATGTCAGCAACAGTGAGGCCAATGATTTCATCACGGGTATATCCGAATAATTGTTCACATGTTTGGTTAACCGAATGTATTTTGCCTGTTGGCATATGAACTAAAATAGCATCCGGAGAATAATCTTGGATGCAGTTTAGAAAGCTGGTTATTGTTTTAAGCTCAATATTGTTCAGCGTGAGTTCTTTTTTAGCTTCTTCATATTGAGAAATTATTTTTTCCAATCGTATGGCCATTTGATTAAAGGCTTCTTCGAGAATACCAATTTCATCCTTTGAACTTAATGGAATTCTGTAACTAAAGTTTTTCTTTCCAAATTCCTGGGTACCTATTAAAAGCTTATTTAACTTTGAGGTAAGGTAGTTAGACAGCCAAATGGCAATTATAATAATAATAGTAATCATCAGAAGAGAAACTAATGTAAGTTTCCCTATAATATTCTTGGAAAAGGTATGCAGGTAAGATTGACTTTCTTTTAGGTTTGAATGCATCATTACATTGCCTTTTTCAATTATAGCTTGGAGTTTTTTTTGCGTAATTTCAGCTGCTTTATGAAATTCGTTAACATCAGCTCCCAGGCAAACAATCCCAAAACCTCTTGGTGAGCTTTTATATCTGCCACTATAATAGGGGATAGGTGAGGCTGTCATCAGTTTCCATTTTCCATCCCAAAAATATTGATAAGATCCGGAACCGGAATCTTCGGTAAGTTGAAACAGGCCAAATCCAGTCCACATTGGCTCGCGAGAATAACGAATGTCAAGTCCCATATATCCTGAATCTAATGCCTGTTCGATTGAAGGTGCCTTAAATTCCTCTGGATGATCCCATTGAGGGATTGATTGTAGAAAAGTATAGGCGTCGGAAAGCCCCGATTCCTTCCATTTCTGATATAATTCCTGATGTAACCAGGGAGCGGCCATTTTACCCGTTGAGGGTTTGTAGCCCATAATGTAGTAGTTTTTTGGATGAGCAATTACTAAGCCATCAGCACTCCATAAGTAGCAATAGTTTGGCGAGTTGGAGTCAGGCAGGTCACGATCTTCAGTTGGAATGGGAGATTCATAGTCAGTAAATTCCTGAATGTGTCTATGGTTCATCGCCAGTGAGATATATCCAGTTTTTTTATCATTTTGATAGTAGGGAGTGATGAAGCGAATAATACCTTTAAATCTTTTCCCCAGTGGGTTTTCAATGCCTGCAAACGCGGAACTTTCCGGACGAAATTGTCCTTCTGCAGATTCTGCGTTTTTCTTGTTATATATGCCTCGTATTCGTGATCCAACATAGGCCCCGACCATTTGACTTACATAAATTTCTCCTTTTTTAAGCTTGTGAATTTCGTTATAATAATTTTCTGAGTTGACATAGGTGTTCTTTTTGTACTTAATGTTTAGAAGCTTAGGGTTTAAATTGCTGTATTTTATTAATTCGTTCCCTGTAAGATCAAAATAGGTAATTTCCTGATAGATGGGTATTTTTTGATGTTTTCGATTAGACGAAAGTTTGTGGCTAAAAAAATTGTTGTTTTGTTCCAAACGTGCTTTGGTAGTATCAATAGGAAATTTGACAGGATTTTTTTGTATCCACATTCCGGATATTTCATCATAGTAATAGTCACCTGGTATAATGACTGGTGCCGTTTTTATTTTCGCAAATTGTTGAAATGTTTTATAGGAGATGGGCATGGAAGCTAATAGGAGAAGATCTTGATCTCTCTGATACAGGAAATTGGCAATTTGTTTTCCTATTTGAGTTCCTTGCTGTTCAATGTTTTTTTGGTATTGAGAATCCAAAGCCATAATACTTTCCGTAATGGATTGGGAAGAGACTTTTTGGAATGTTTCCTGATTTTCTTTATACGATTGTTCTGTTTGGGGGATTAATTTACTTTCCAATAATATGGCACCTCGAAACGCAATGATAGTAATAATGAGTACTGGGATTGCTTTAATGATCACAAACAAAATAACAAGTTTTGATTTAATCTTTAAAGTATTAATCCACTGGCGTAACTTTACTAAATTATTCATTTGTATAATTGGAAGTATTTTGATAAGTACACCAATAAATATACAATTATTATTTACAAAATCCTATATAATTAACAGAGGGAGAGATGCTTGGTTCTTATAAAGGGGAGTTGATATTACTTTGTAGAACTAATAAAATAAGTTCTATTATTCATTCAGGTGGTCGGGTTTATAGAATTGTTTATTTATCTTGTTTTATTTCCAAAATTTCAATTGTTTTTATTGTCCATTGAAGCCGGAAGGAGCTTTAATTTGATCATGATTTTTTTGTTAAAACCATACGGAAATTTGCGTGAACTTATCAGAACGAGATTCTCTCTATTAAGTAAAAAAAAAAAAAGCCCTAAAAGGGCTTTTCATTATTTAGTCTATTTCTTAGTTTTCTTCTTACGGTTCCGTTTCTTATTCTCAATGGCCTTTTGGCGACCTTTCGAACCCGATGGAGTTTTTGAATTTTTAGCCGATTTCTTATGAAAGGCACCACTCGCTAAATCCAAACGTATGGTATTTTTAATTTTAATATTTCGAGTTTGTATTTTCTCATCTTCAAGTAGTTGGCTTGTAAATACCACTTCGATTGGAACGACTCCAATTTCGATAGGCTTTTGGATTAAAGCTTCTACCTTTATCATTAGTTCCTCTTCGGCTTTATTTACAAAGCTAATAGCAGTACCTTCTCTTTCGGCACGACCAGTACGACCTACACGGTGAACATAGTCAACGTAGTTGGTTGGAATATCAAAGTTAATTACGTGGCTAATATTCTCAATATCGATACCACGGGCAGCTACATCAGAAGCAACTAACACTCTTGATGTTCCGTCTTTAAAGTCGTTTAGAGCTTTAATCCTTGTATTCTGAGCTTTGTTCGAGTGAATTACACTCAAGTCTTCGCCTAAAAACTCCTCTAGTCGATTAACAATTCTATCGGCATTTTTCTTGGTTTCGGTAAATATCATCACCTTTCTAAACACCTCTTTGTCTTGCAAAAGGTGCTTAAGCATAGCAATTTTACTAAGAATATTAGGTGCCTGATATTGAATTTGATGAATGTTTTCTACTGTTGAAGCCTGTGGAGCAATTTCTATTCGTTCTGGATTAACAAGAAAATCATCAGCTAATTGAGCAACTGTATCCGAGAATGTTGCCGAGAACAATAAGTTCTGATGAACTTCTGGAATAATTTCGAAAATTGCTTTTAACTGAGGCATGAAACCCAGATCCATCAATTTATCAGCTTCATCAACCACAAGGGTTTTTATCAAGGTGAATTTCAGGATTCTGGTCATGTAGATATCCATTAAACGACCAGGGGTCGCTACAATGATATCAATACCTGCGTATAATTTTTGCTTTTGAGTATTGATGTTAACTCCACCGTATACACCAACAGCGCGAAGATTGATATAAGGAGTTAGTAATTCGATTGTTTCAATTACCTGTAAAACCAATTCACGGGTTGGAACAACGATCAATACTCTTGGATCAAATCCTTGTGCGTAGTTTAATTTCATTAAAATCGGCATCAAATAGGCCAGGGTTTTACCTGTTCCTGTTTGAGCAATTCCAATTACATCTTTACCTGCACGAACAGGGGAAAATACTTTCTCTTGTATTTCTGTTGGTTTCTCGAATCCCGCCTCGTCAAGCGCCATTCTAATCTGTTTGCTTATTTTGATGTCGTCAAATGAAATCATTCCTATGGTATTTGAAAATTTGTGCAAAAATAGACAAATAAACCGACATTAGCGTCCTTTCATCGTTTATCATCCTTATTTGTATGACTATTGAATGCAATAAATTAGTTCCAAATTTGTTGAATTTCGTTTTTTATGGCTGAAATTGCTGTTGCAACAGCGGGTTTTTGTTGCTGCATGTGCGATTCAATAATAGCTTTGCATAAAACAATAGAAGAATCTTCTGGAGCGATCTGCGCCGCTTCGGTATTAATTAATCGAATCATACTGTCTTTTGCATTTTTCAATTGCACCCACGATTTATCGGTAACATATAGTTGCTGAGCAAGGTTGTGCTCGTATTCTGTACGAATGGCAATAATCAATTTCTGCTGCAATTGTAAGTTTGTTAAACCACTTGTGTTTTCTCTAATAATTAACGATTCGGGATGGATACGTTCCAGAAAGATAATTAATCGCTCACAGGCCTGAAGTCGTATTGGAGTTGCTTGTTTTTGGTTTTTCAACAAAATCTGATGTTTGATTTTACGTTCTTCATGCTTTAAAAATTGCTTTATTAGCAGATAAGCAGTGGCGAAAACAACCAGTGATGGAAGAATGTACTTACTAATTTCAATAATGTCTTTCATTTTTATAGTTTCTTTAGATTTTTCGATAGTTATAGACTCCCTATGTGTTTAAAAACTGTATATTTATGCACTGAAATGATAAATCTAAGATAGACTAATCACACCGTTTATTTTGTTTATCAGGGGGAAAACAACAAACACAAAAGTATTAAGCAATTTACTAAATCCCTAAATTAATTAAGAATGTTGAAAGTTTCGGATCGAATTGCAGGAATGGAAGTATCTCCAACTCTTGCTATGTCTCAAAAAAGTAGAGAAATGAAAGCTCAGGGGATTGATGTTATCAATCTGAGCGTAGGTGAACCAGATTTTAATACTCCTGATCACATAAAAAAGGCAGCACAAAAGGCTATTGATGATAATTATTCTCATTATTCGCCTGTTCCTGGTTATGTGGAATTACGTCAGGCAGTGGTAAATAAGCTGAAACGTGAAAATAATCTGGAGTATACCGTTAATCAAATCGTTGTTTCAAATGGAGCAAAGCAATCTATTACCAATGTTATTTTAAGTATCGTTAATCCGGGAGATGAAGTAATTATTCCTTCTCCTTACTGGGTTAGTTACAGCGAGATTGTAAAACTGGCCGAAGGAATTAATGTTTTTGTATATGCACCAATCGAACAGGACTTTAAAATTACTCCTGAACAATTGGAAGCTGCGATTACTCCGAAAACAAAAGCCTTTTTATTCAGTTCTCCAAGCAACCCTACAGGAAGTTTATATTCTAAAGAGGAGTTAAGAGCATTGGCTGATGTTTTTGTAAAATATCCTGATATTACTATCCTTTCGGATGAAATATATGAGCATATCAATTATGTTGGTGCTCACGAAAGCATTGCTCAATTTGCTGATATTTTTGACCGCGTGGTAGTGATCAACGGTGTTTCTAAAGGTTATGCCATGACTGGATGGAGAATTGGCTATATTGCTGCTCCTATGTGGGTTGCTAAAGCTTGTGACAAGATTCAAGGGCAAATGACATCTGGAGCATGTTCTGTTGCCCAAATAGCTTCTGTAGCTGCTTTAGATGGAGATCAGTCTACCACCGTTGCCATGAGAGAAGCTTTTCACAAAAGAAGAGATTTGGCTTTGGAGCAAATAAGAAAAGTTCCAGGTTTCGAAACTCGTGAGCCAAATGGTGCATTCTATTTATTTCCTAAAGTTTCTGATCTATTTGGAAAATCAAGTGGAAGTTATATCATTAACAACTCTACAGATTTAAGTTTATTTTTGTTGGAAGATGCTAATGTAGCAACTGTTACTGGTGAAGCTTTTGGATCTCCGGAATGTTTGCGTTTGTCTTATGCTACCAGCGAAGAGATAATGGCAGAAGCTATTCGTAGAATCAAAGCATCGGTAGAGAAACTGAAGTAATCTATCAAATTATATAATTAAATGGCTGTTTCATGCAAATGAGACAGCCATTTTTTGTTATAAGATACTATTTAGAGTAAGTGAAGAGGTGTAGTTGTTTGTCTTATTGATGAAAAGGATTAATTCTAAAAGGACATCATGAAAACTAAACTCTTTTTATTATTCGCCATTGGCTTGCTCTCAAACCATTCTTTTGCTCAGTATACCTATCAAAAACCCGTAGAGCATTCTTCGGTGGATATTGATAGAGAGTCAAAATTTGAAGTCGGTTTCCATTATGGTTTGGCATGGACGAGTGGGGATGTGAGAGAGTATGCAAAATATGGAAGTGCTTTTAGTTTGGATTTAGGTGCGAATTCAGGAAATTTTTATTTTGGAACTGAATTTACGCTCACTTCCTGGCAGGATTACAATGATACTGGCTATGCTGATGAAATAAACTTTGAAGAAACTAATTTTTTATGGCTGATTCATGCCAAAGTTTTTTTGGGTGATGGGAAAGTGAAACCATATTTCGGTTTGGGAACCGATTTAATTACAATAGCCTTGGGAATTATTGATCCGGAAGATGAGGATGATTGCTATTATTCAGAATCTTGCGATGATAATAATTATAGAGATTACAATGCATGGCTGGTTCCTTCGGTTGGGATTAGATGGGAAATGGGGCCGGACATCAGTGGTAATATTGGTTTTAGTGCAAACTTTTCGCGTAATTATGATTTTATTCGCTTACAAGTGGGAATTGTTTTTTAGGGTATAAAAAAACTCCCCCAATCGTGGAGGAGTTCATTATATCAAGTAATGATTTTCTATTTGTAAAGTTCCTTTAAGCGACTTGCCATTCCCTCAGCCAAAGCTTCGCACAGATCGAAATCTTCTGAATTTGGTGCACAAAGAGCTTCTGGTGTAGCTTCAATAGTTTCCCATTGAATTTCTTCGGCAAATTTGCTCAAGCGTTTCAATCCGCCACCGCCCCAAGATTTGGAACCGAATATGCCTAAAACGTGATCTTTAATGGCCATGTGTTCCAATTCATTAATCAGAGTTTCCATGGTTGGGAAAACATCACCATTGTATGCACAGCTACCTAAAATAACACCACGATATTTAAAAATATCATTGATGATATACGATGGATGTGTTTTTGAAGAATCGTGAATACGAACTTTCTTAATTCCTTTTTTCACCAACTGACGGGCAATATTGTCGGCCATTTTTTCTGTATTTCCATACATCGAAGAATATACAATAACACAACCTTCATCGGTTTTAAATTGACTCCACTTATCGTATTTGGCAATGATATCAGCCACATGACTTCTCCAGATTGGGCCGTGAGTTGCACAAATCATTTTGATCTCCAAGCCACTTAGTTTTTTTAGCGCATTTTGAGTTGGGCGACCGTACTTTCCAACAATGTTAGAATAGTAACGGCTGATTTCTTCGTCAAGGTAGTCCAAATCCAATTCATCATCGAAAATTCCACCATCTAAGGTTCCAAAAGCGCCAAATGCATCTCCCGAGAATAAAATCCCTTGCGTAGTTTCAAATGTAACCATGGTTTCTGGCCAGTGTAACATTGGTACCATATAGAAATTCAATTTGTGTGCTCCTAAATCAATAAGCTCACCTTCTTTAACCTCAAGAAGATTTTCTTTGATGCCATAGAAACGCTCCAGCATAGGAAAAGTTTTCTTGTTTCCTACAATTTTCATATCCGGATATCGTTCAACCAAAGAACGAATAGATCCAGAATGATCTGGTTCCATGTGGTTAATGATCAGATAATCAGCTTTTCGACCATCCAAAACTGCTGCGATGTTATCCAAATACTCATCCATAGTACCTTTTTCAACAGTATCTACAATGGCTACTTTTTCATCAACGATAACATAGGAGTTGTAAGCTACACCCTTTGGTAGTGGCCAGTAGTTTTCAAATAAATGAGTACTTCGATCATTTGTTCCTACCCAGAAAATTTTGTCAGTAATGTTGTTTCTATTGTGCATTCTTTATGATTTTGGCGATTTTGCATATTCAGACCTTTCTATCTCATTGTTGCAGCTACTTTAGCATAGAAAATAAGTTTAAGATCTTATGTGCTCTGATTTATAACAAGAAATCGGAACACTTTGTTTACAGCCCACAAAATTAAGAATATTTTTATTTTCGAAATGCTTCTACAACATCTTCTTTAAAAATTCTTACTTATTGCTGTAAAAGTCTGATGAGTTGTTGCTTATTTAGGATTTTTATTTCCCTTCTGTTGGTTTTAATTAATCCTTCCTGTTCCATTTCTTTTAAGCTTCGGGCAAAAGAAGGACGGGTAACACCAAAAAACTGAGCCATTTCGGCTTGTGATTTGGGTAAGGTAATTTCAGTTTTATCGGGAGCCGAAAGTTTTAATAGATAATTGGCCAACTTTCCCTTTATCGTTTTAAAGTTTAAGAACATCAATTTATTGGCTAAAAACTGACTTCTGTTTGATATGGAATTTAAATAGTTGGTTAAGAATACTTTGTTTTTTTGAAAGAGTTCAATCACCGAATTTTTTGTCAGATAAAAGACTTCCACTTCATCATTCGCAGTAACATTTACCGGAAATTGATTTCTCTGTCCGAATAAAAATGCTGATGCAATGGGGTAGGGAGCCATTATATCTTCAATCTTAATACTTTTTCCTGATGGATCGAGCATTTCACCTTTCACACTACCTTTTAAAACAATCATTAGATTCTCGCATTTATCTTCCCGAAAGGCAAGCATGTCACCTTTTGAAAATTTCTTTATCTGGTACTGTGAGTCGATCAGCAAATTTTCCATTTCGTCAGGAGAAATTCCTCTGAAAACAGGTGATTGTGAAAGTTGTTGATATAGCATTTTCTAATGTTCGGTTAATATTTCTCCAATATTAGAAGTTTCTTGGCAGTTTGCAAAGAATAAGGGATGAATTTGTCTTAAATTCTCGGCATTGTAATACTTATTCCAATTTTAGAATCGTTTCTAGACTAATTTAAGAAGATTTCTTTTGAAACTAATTACGGAAAAGATAGTTAGAATGGCACCAATTCCTAGCAAAACTAACATTTTTGGATAAATTTCGGATAACGGAAGTTGTCTCCAGAAGATATCAAAAAAGCCTTCTATTGCCCAATAGTTAACAGAAACAACTGCTAGTTTGTGCATAATTTCAGGCATGAAAATAAGTGGCATCATGCTGCCTCCAAGAGCTGAAATAACAAGTATTACCAAGGTGGATAAGCTCTCAACCTGTTTTCTGCTCTTACAAATAGAAGCCATGAAGATTCCAAAGCTGGTACAGGCAATTGCTGCCGATAAAATCATAAGAATTAAAGCGGGAAGGTTAATAAATATATCTAAGCCTAATACAAGCCATGAATACAGAAACATAACCGTGAGTTGCAATACTGCCATAAAAAGTGTTGAGAGCATTTTGCCATAAAGGATACTGGATGGGGAGATGGGAGAGACCAATAGTCGGCGAAATGTTCCGTCTTCTTTTTCCTTTAGTAAAGAAGCACCGCTCCCCGATACGCTAAACAAAAGCATCATGATTGCGACTCCGGCGATAGCTTGAATCAGCCCCAGATTACCATTTTTGTCTTCACTTACAATTGCTGTCATGGGTAGGTTCGAGTTTTCTTCCAAGTTTTCGGAATCTTCCGATTGTTCAAAATCGCTAAACTGCTCTTCAACCTGAGCCTGAATATCCAGAAGTTCAGCATCTGCCAGATTTGGATTTTTTTCTTTGATCCAAGTATTGACTTTTCCTTTAATTCCTTTTTTCATGGTGATGCCAAACAAATTAGACCACAATGCCTGTTGCAGTAAACCCATTTCAATTTCTTTGGCTTCATCGTAAAATAATTCCATAGGAGCTTTATTTCCTGCCTCAACCGAATCTTGAAATCCTTTATAAAGAACCAATACTGCTGAGTTTTTTCCTTTTTTAATTAAGTCGGCAGCTTCGTCATAACTTTTTGTGAAAAGTTGAATTCCATCCTGATTGTTCAAGCTTGTAAATACTTCTTTAGATAGTTCTGTATTGTCTTGATCAGTAAAAAGAAGTGAGAGGGGACGAGATTTTTCTTTTTTCCCTATTCCACCATACATCAAGGCAAAAATTGTAATTAATACGATTGGCAGCAATAGTGATAATAAAACTGCTGTACGGTCTTTAAAATATTGTCGAATACCTTTAAATGCTATTGTGAACATGCTTTTCGGGGTTTAAAATCGAATGGTAAATTGTAAAATATGTGGGATATGTGCTGTTTAATCACGCAAGGATTTTCCTGTTAGTTCCAGAAAGATACTCTCGAGACTTAAACTTCTTACCTGAAGATTCTCTAAGTGTAAATTCGCATTGGTGCACATTTGAATTAAGCTTGGTAAATCGTTATTGGCCTGTGAAGTTGAGAGCACCATCTGATTCTCCTGAATGATAAGTTGGCCATTAAAATGATTGGTGAAATTTGAGAGGTCTGTTTTAAGAGTATTCGTAAACTTTACATGAATTTCCTCTTTAATTTTTGATGATGTTTTTAGCTCTTCGAGATTCCCTTCTGCAATAATTTCCCCTTGATCAATAATGCCGATTCTGTCGCAAAGACGCTCTGCTTCTTCCATGTAATGAGTGGTGTAAATCATTGTCAGTCCTCGGGAATGTAATTCTTGTATGACTTCAAAAATAAGATTTCTACTTTGCGGATCGATACCTACAGTAGGCTCATCCATAAAAACAATCTTGGGATTATGAAGAAGCGCGGCTGCAATATTAATCCTTCTTTTCATCCCTCCTGAATAGGTTTTTATTTTGTGATTTTTTCGATCTGATAAGCCCAGAAATTCTAGGAGTTCTTCTATTTTTGATTGCAGTTTTTTGCCTTTTATGCCGTACAAGGTTCCCCAGAATTTTAAATTCTCAATGGCTGTAAGGTCTTCATAGAGAGCTATTTCTTGCGGAACAGCGCCAATCATTCGTTTAGATTCAGAGAGGTTTTCGTAAAGAGATTTTCCCTGATAAAGAATTTCTCCGCTATCTGGTTTTAGCAGAGAGCTTAAAATGCTGATTGTTGTGGTTTTTCCTGCTCCATTTGGCCCTAACAGGCCGTATAATTCACCTTCCTTAATGGATAGAGAAACATTGTTAAGAGCCTTAACTTCTTTATAGGATTTACTTAGGTTTTTTGCAACAAGCATGCGATGAGTTGTTTTAGTTTGTAACAACTTTAAATCTACACAACTTATATGACAAATAGAAATGTGTTTTTATTGTAAGTTATCGGAGAAGTGCAACATTTCCTTTTTTCATGACTTTTTTACCATCCAAAAATGTTACTTCAAGAACATAAACATAAACATCAATGTCTTGTAGCTGCCCCTTGAAAAAGCCATCCCATCCGGTATTTACATTCGTTGTTTCGAAAAGTTTATGTCCTAATCGGTTGTAAATAATTAGGCTTACTTCTTTTACATCATCACCTCTAATAAATAGTTTGTCGTTACGACCATCTCCATTGGGAGAGAAAGCTTTAGGCAAACCAACATATGGATAGTTCTCTAAAAAGCCTACATCTATTGTATCGCTTGCCGTACAATTGGAATCAGTGGTAACTTCCACCCAATATTTACCTTCGGTTTTAACCGTGATTTTTTGAGTAATATCACCTGTCACCCATTTGTAAAAGCAGTTTGGAGTTCCTGCATCCAATACAATTTTTTTATCGGCATAACTCTCTAAGTCCTGTCCTAAATCAATCTTAGGAGTAGGTAATAAAATAATCTCCAGACAATCAGATTCTGTATTGCCATTTGCATCTGTCACCTCCAGACAATAGTGACCGTTTTCTTTTAAATATATATCAGAAGTTTTTTTCCCAATCCCGAGCCAGTTGTATTGCAATGGATAAGATGGATTTCCTTCTATAATTGGATTAATATGAATTGAATCACCGGAACAAATCGAGTGATTTTCACCCAAAAACAATCCGAATTTTTCGCCTTTTCGGTGATGAACATATAGGGTGTCTTTATTTGTACAATTGTATTCATCCGATACTTCAACAACAAAAACACCGCCACTATTTACAGTTATTCTTTGGGTATTGTCACCCGTATTCCAAATAAAATCAGCCCCCTCATTGTCAGCATCTAAAATTGCGGTTTCTCCATCCCATAAAGTGATATCTGTTCCTAAATCAATAATTGGGTTCGGATGATAGATTACTTTTGTATATGCTGTTTTTTCGAAACCATCAGGATCGGTAATTTTAACCCAATAATCTCCAGCTTGATTGATGGTAATTGATGGATCGGAAGAGCCATTATTCCATAAAAACCGGTATGTCTGATCCATTGACAAACAGGGCTCTAAACTCATTTTTTGATTTGCGCACATTTGAACTACTTCCGGCAGATTTATTTCAAAAAGTTCAGATTTCATTTTAGCAGAAAATGATTTTGTAGTAGAACAACCATTCTTCGATGTAACAGTGACAGAATATGTGCCTGATTCCAAAATGTTAAGTTCTGAATCTGTTGATTCATCTGACCATAAATAAGTAAATCCTTTTTCGAAAATATCAATAATCGGATTTTCGTCATCCAGAACCACATGATCTTCGATGTTTATAGAAGGGGATTCTTGAGCGATCACCTCCACCTTCGATTTTACAACTTGATTATCTTTTAAATCGGTTACTGTCAGGTTATAGGTTCCTTTTTTGTTTACACTAATGTTTTTTGTTGTTTCTCCAGTACTCCATAAATAGGAATAATCAGATGGTAAATCTGTAATTGGAGATAAGATAATGCTCTCTCCTTTACAAAGAGTCGTATGATCATCGAAAGTCACCTGAAAACTTTTAACCACTTCCATACCAGCAAAAATGGTATCACTATTACAGCCAAATGCATCTGTCTCTATCAATTTAAAATACTTTGTATCTTCTTGGTTTGGCCACTTAATTTTCAATTTAATTTCTTGTTTGTTGTTCTCTATTTCACTTCTGTTTTCGAGCAAACTTGCTCCCTCTGGTACCCAAACGGAGTAGCTTGAATTTTTACCAACTTTCGCAGAATAATTTTGTGAAGTATTGATTTTGGCTTTTGGGTGATAATCCTCAATCTCAGGATCTGCCAATGGCATAACTTGAATCGTTGCAGATTTAGATTCTTCTGGAATAACGACAGGCGATAAATCCTCCAGCCATGCTTCCTTTAATTCTATGGTATAGTTTTTTATGTGCCCTGATGTATTTTTAAAAAACAAGGACATATTGTATTCTGAGAAATTAATTCCTGCATCACCATCAAGAATCATTGCAGGACTGTTGTTTACAGAAAAGCTCACATACCACTTTTTATCTTTTGGTCCTTCGAGCAGAAGTTGTATCTCCTGCATAGGTAGTACAGTGCCGTTTGTTGCTGAGCAATACATAATCTGATAATCGGGATTGATACGAACGGTATCGTTTTGTGAAAAACCTGAAACAGTTACGAACATCATTAGTAAAACAAGGCTTGTTTTTACTAATCGATGCTTTAGTTTGGCTTTGTATCTGGTCATGATCTTCTTGAATTAATGTAATTTGAACTAAAAAGAATCAATTTTTACTGATTTAAAGATAGTGCAAATTTTGTATGTGACGGACTCTAATCATTAAAAAAGCGTTTTTCACCACAAATCAAAAACGTTTCGTCAGGTATTTTACGGGTTTACACCATTTTTTGTTCATCATTCCTGCATCTATTTTTTAGATGTGTAACATCGGTTACAGTTTTCTGAATCGATCAGGAGTACATTTGTATTAGAAAATCATTAAAAATCTATTTCAAAATGGAGAATCAATATTTTAAGACCACGGATAGTTTGCTTGATATTTGTACTAAATATCCAGAGACGATTAAAATTTTTGTTTCAAATGGATTCAAGCAATTAGAGGATGAGGCGAAGAGAGCAATCTTTGGTAAATCTCTTTCTTTGGAATTGGCTTTGAAGATGAAAAAATTAAATGTGGATACTTTTTCTGCATTATTAATAGACGGAATTGATGGAAATAGAAATCAGGTGGATGGCGACTTGAATCAAAATAGTAAAGTACAAAAATCAGACTCGATACATGTACAGGGTTTGTTACCTTGTCCGGTTCGTATTCCTTTGGTTGAAGGTATTGATGCTTTTATTAAAGAATATGAAAAGAATCATGAAAATGAGATTGTTTATGATTTGAAAGCCGCTTCGATGGGATTGGATTGGTTAATCGATGATGTAATCAATCAGGAAAACACAGATAATTTAGCAGATATATTTATTTCAGCAGGTTTTGATTTATTTTTCGATGATAAATTGATGGGTAAATTTAAGAAGCAGGGTATTTTTAAAGACAGTACTGGTTTTGAGCGTTTAAACAAAGATTTTGATAACGATGAGATTTGTTTGAAAGATCCGGAAGGACATTATTCTATGATTGGTGTTGTGCCTGCTGTTTTTTTGGTAAATACAGCCGAATTAGGAGATCGTCCGATTCCACGCACATGGGCTGATATTTTTAAACCGGAATTTAAGCGCAGTGTAAGTTTGCCAATCAGCGATTTTGATTTGTTCAATTCGATGTTGTTGCACATTTACAAGGCATACGGTGAAGAAGGAGTAAGAGGTTTGGGCGCTTGTTTATTGGAAAGTATGCATCCGGCACAAATGGTGAAATCTCATACCAAAAAGAACGTACGACCAGCAATTACAATCATGCCTTATTTCTTTACCAAAATGGTGAAAGTAGGCGGTCCAATGCTTGCTGTTTGGCCGGAAGACGGAGCGATTATCAGTCCGATTTTCATGCTAACCAAGAAGGATAAATTGGAGAAGACACAACCTGTTATCGATTTCTTTGCATCGAAAGCAGTCGGTGAAATTCTTTCGCATCAAGGATTGTTTCCAAGTATCAACCCTGAGGTAGACAACCGATTACCTATAGAGAATAAATTTATGTGGCTGGGTTGGGATTACATTAATAGTAACGATATTGGGGGTTTAATAAAGAAATGTGAACGAATTTTTAATAAATCAATACAGGATGAATCGTTTGCAAATTTGGGACCATTGAACTATGTACCTCAGAAGTAAGATTGTTTAAATTACAGATTATAAAATAACCAGATATGAACTTAGTTACAGTTTCAGGACCTCCTTCATCAGGAAAAACAGCGGTGATTTTAAAGACCATTGATTCGTTAAAGAAGCGAGGATTAGAAGTTGGTGTGGTGAAATTTGATTGCCTTTATACCGATGATGATATTTTGTATGAAAAGGCAGGCGTGAAGGTGAAAAAAGGTTTATCAGGTTCACTTTGTCCGGATCATTATTTTGTAAGTAATATTGAAGAGGTAACTCAGTGGGGAATTAAGGAAGGGCTTGATTTACTGATCACGGAAAGTGCAGGATTGTGTAACCGTTGTTCTCCCTATGTGAAAAGTATTACAGCTGTTTGTGTTATCGATAACTTAAGTGGAATTAATACTCCGAAGAAAATCGGCCCGATGTTAAAGAGTGCCGATATCGTGATTATTACAAAGGGTGATATCGTATCGCAGGCTGAAAGAGAAGTGTTTGCTTCAAGAGTAAACTCTGTAAATCCAGGAGCAAGCATTATGCATATAAATGGATTAACCGGTCAGGGAGCATACGAGTTAAGCACATTGCTTTACGATGAAAAAGTTGAAATAAAGACTTTGGTGGGCGAAAAATTACGTTTTTCAATGCCATCAGCACTTTGTTCATACTGTTTGGGCGAAACTCGAATTGGTGAAAGTTACCAAATGGGTAATGTGAGAAAGATTGATATGAGCGACAAAAAGGACGAAAAGTAGAAAGGTGAAAGTCTCAAGGGAAAAAGTTCAAGAGTCTAATTATTATTTGCCACCTGCTTTAGCTGGTGCTTATTAATAAGCTAAAAACAAACACAACATGATCACAATTCAAGATATACAACAAAAAACAATTGCCGAATTATTCGAGCAATATCCTTTCCTTCCTGGATTTTTTGAAGAGAACACATTGCAGGTTAATGGACAGATCGACGAGAAATTAATCGATTATCTGAAGTTTTTAGATGATGAGGAAGAAGCCGAGAACAGAGCCATTGATAAAGATCAGCTTTTGAATTCGATGAGTATTTATATTTCCCAAATGCTTGCGTTTTTGGGTGAAGATGTAGATAACGGAGTTCATAGCATTACCATTCTTCCCGGAACCAATAAATCTGGAGAAGCAGAACAGTTTGGAGAATTAAAAATCAGCAAAAGCGAAATCGTTTGTATTGTTGGACCAACCGGATCGGGTAAAAGTAGACTGCTTGGCGATATTGAGTGGGTAGCGCAAAACGACACTCCAACTTCACGAACCGTTTTGGTGAATGAAGAAATGGGAGACAAGAAATGGAGGGTAAGTTCTGGACATAAATTGGTTGCACAGCTATCGCAGAATATGAACTTTGTAATGGATCTAACTGTTTATGAGTTTCTGGAATTACATGCACAAAGTAGATTGGTTGAGGATGTTGAAGGAGTAATTGCGAAGATAATTGAAGAAGCCAATAAGCTTGCCGGAGAAAAGTTTGAATTAACGACTCCCATTACAAGTTTGAGTGGAGGACAATCGAGAGCATTAATGATTGCAGATACCGCGATTTTAAGTAAGTCGCCAATTATTTTGATTGATGAGATTGAGAATGCCGGTATCGACCGTAAAAAAGCGCTTGATTTGTTGATTGGTGAAGAGAAAATTGTTTTGATGGCAACTCACGATCCGATGTTGGCTTTAATGGGCGATAAGCGAATCGTGATCAAAAATGGTGGAATTCACAAAGTGATTGTGACCAGCGATGAAGAGAGAAAACTATTGGTTGATTTGGAACGTATGGATTCTGTGGTTCAAAACATGAGAACACGACTTCGTAATGGAGAAATCATCAAAAAAGAAGACATAGGATTCTAATTACGAATGATGAATTATTAATTAAAAATCATCATGGCTTTGGAAACGTATTCAAGAAGCCGAATCATAGTATAACAGTTCTCCCTTTTTGAGGGGAGATGGCGATAGCCAGAGGGGTGAGCTTATTATAAGTGCTCGTAGTTGAGCAAAGCAAGCATTGAATATAGAAATTAAATAATATTAAAATATCATGTCGTTTGGTAATGGCTAACTACTAATGACCAGTTACTAAAGACTAAAACAGGAGGATAAAATTATGCATGACGGATGCGCAGGAAGTTTCGAGAACGGACAACAAGTAGTTGACAAAGTAAGAATGATGGGTTTTGCTCAGCAATTAATGCCAATGCCATTGGATATTGAATGCCATGGTTGCAAAGAAACATTCTTGATGGAAGAGTTTGAAGGACATTGTCCTAAATGTGACATGGTGCACGGTGTAACACCTTGCCATGCTTTCGATCCTAACAACATTATGGCTGCAGGAATCGGCTATTAAAGCCGAAAGGTCAAAAAGATGAAAAGATTTAGGATAATTTGCAGAATTAAAAACTGGTAACTTTGAATGCTAGTTTCAAAATGAATAGAGCCCAAAGGGCGCAAACATAATTAGCCCGGGGTAATGTTGTGAAACAACGCAACCCCGGGTTGATTGTATTCAGAAATACCGTCGCACGGATTACTTCGATTGTCGAACTGTTGTTTTTTGCGACGGAATATATTGTGGTTTAAAAAGCCTTCCTTGTCCGTTTCCTCAATTTGGTAATTTTATCGGCGTAGTAATCCCTTAATTCTTCAACAAAAAGGAGAGGATCAGCATATTCAGTCAGTACTTTATAGGTATGTCTGTTTTTGGCTCTAAGCAACAAGTCTTCCAAGCGTTCTTTCTCTTTTTTCAGATAAGAATCCTGAGCGATTTTTTTTGTTCCCTCAGGATAAACATCAAATACCTGATTTAGCGCATTGCCACTAAAGATATGTGCATGGTACATTTGAAGTTCTTGTAAGTTGCCAGCCCTGTAAATATCAATCAGCTTACTGGTTACTTCTGTAGCGAGATCAATTTTCTCTTCGTTCATCGAAAATTTATCGGGATGAACATGAAGCATGGCTTCCCGATACAATCGCTTTTTTTCTTTTTGTTCTTCCTTGTCTGATGGGTTTACTTTTACTTTGCCGATCGGTTTAATTCCAATCGGTTCTTTGTAATTTTTGCCTCGTTTTTTTTGTTCCAGTCTCTTTTCCTTTTTGGCTTGCTGCAGTTGCTTGTAGATAATCCGTAGTTCTTGTTCCTCAATCAATTCATCAGCCAAGCTAGTGCGAAGTATGGTTTCAAAAGCATTTGTTTTTTGCTCGATGAATTCCAATTCTTCTCGTAAAGCTTCAATTTGAGCCTTTAATAAAAATTGTTCAGGTGCCGAATTGTTTGCGGGTTGTAGTTTTTTCTCACTCATCAAGCTGGTTTAAGAAAGGCAAAGTTGATGATTTTTTATGAATAACCTCATTCTATTTTTATTTCGGGCGGGCTGTTACAAAAAAATACAGCAAGCTCCTAAGTTCAATGTAGAGACGAGAACACATCTCCAAATTAGAGCATATTAAAAACTCCTTTTCACCTTTAGGAGAAGGGGCTGAGGGATGAGGTATTTTATATCAATTTTCCCTATCTTCCGCTACTGCAAAAATCAACCGCAACATGAAGAAACGACTTGTCATATTATCAGATTTGTGGGGACTTGAAGAAGCTGAGTGGATGGATTGTTATCTAAAGATATTGAATCCATACTTCAAAATTGAATTCTTCGATTCCCGTAAATTGGTAGATCTTGATTTGTCGGATAATTCCGAAGGCAGGCTTCATTCCAGGTTTGTGAATGGAGGAATAGATAGAGGAGTGTACAAACTGGGATTGCAGGAGAAACAGAGCATTGTTGTTCTTGCTTTTAGTATAGGAGGAGTAATTGCCTGGAAAGCTGGCTTAAAAGGCCTTCGGATTTCCACCTTATATGCCATATCATCAACTCGATTAAGATATGAAAAGGAGAAGCCAGATTGCAGGTGTACCCTTTATTTCGGTGCTAACGATCGATACAAACCAGAGGTTGAATGGTTTCGGAATTTGGAGTTGGATCTTAATTTAATTGATGATCAGGAACATGAATTGTATCAGGATGAGGAATTTGCCAATAACTTATGTCGAAAGATAATTGAAGAACAGGTTGAAGCCAATAAAACCAATTTTTAAGATGAACAAGGAAAGCATAATTGCGCAAACAGTTGAATTTGTAAAGCAAACACTTGCCGATGCCGAAGGGGGGCACGATTGGTGGCACATTTACCGGGTGTGGAAATCGGCTAAAGAACTGGCTCAAAACGAGAAAGTAGATCTGTTTGTGGTAGAGCTGGGTGCATTACTTCACGACATTGCTGATTCTAAATTTCACAATGGAGATGAGGAAATTGGACCTCGTTTGGCCAGAGAATTTCTTTCTTCCCTTTCGGTGGATGAGCAAAGCATTATTCATGTTGAGAACATCATTAATAACATCTCTTTTAAAGGAGGCAAAGAAGCACAGAAATTTAAATCGCTGGAGTTGGATGTTGTGCAGGATGCCGACCGAATGGATGCAATCGGTGCCATTGGCATTGCCCGAACCTTTAATTATGGCGGACACAAAAACCGCGAAATATACAATCCAACCATACCTCCAAACCTGAACATGAGCAAAGAGGAGTACAAGAACAGCGATGCTCCAACCATCAATCACTTCTACGAAAAATTACTCTTGCTGAAAGATAGGATGAACACCAATACCGGGAAAGCAATGGCCGAAAAACGTCATGCTTTTATGCAGATCTATCTTGATGAATTTTATCAGGAGTGGGAGGGGAAATAAGTTCCAAGGAGAAAGGAGAAAGTTTCATGGAAAAAGCCCGTCAACGGTTTTTATCCATTACGGTGCTTGGAAAGTTGAAAAGTACAACGTAGGCTTGTTGTAATAGTTCTCCCATCTTGAGGGGAGATTCCGACAGGGAGAGGGGTGCTTTGAAAGCTGAAAAGTCTTGAAGAGTCTTGAAAAGTCGAATAGTCTTGAAAAGTCAAAGAGTCCAAAAGTCGAAACGTAAAAAAAACAGCAGTGCTGATTGTCTGCCAACTGCTTTAGCTGTTGCTGTGTCTTGAAAAGTCTAAAATAAGCCTGTTTAATAGTTCTCCCATCTTGAGGGGAGATCCCGACAGGGAGAGGGGTGCTTTGAAAGTCGAATAGTCACATTTGCTGTTGCATTGTATGGCGTAACTCACCTAAATGAAAGACAGTGCCTCCAATTTCAGTCCCGACTCACATGCAAAGTCGGTTTTTGTGCCGAATTACCCGTCACTTCATTAGAAATGATCGATTTTCACATTGCTTGCAGCCTTTACTCAAGAGAAAAAGGCAAAAATGAACTCATATTTGCATTGCCGAAGAGAAAATGGACAGTTTGGCATGCTACTAAGCTCTTAATTATGAGGAAATATCCGAATTTGCATTAAAACGACGACCGCCGAAGAGAATTTGATAACAATTACATTCAAATCGCCCATTTCACATCAGAATTGCTCACAATTACATTCAAATCGCTCATTGCCGAAGAGAAAACGTTCAAATTTGTTGTAACGAGTTCATTTCTGATCGGAAATCTGCCAATTTGTCCTTCAATTGTTCAATGCCGAAGAGGAATCACTTGCATTGGTACTGAAATGCGCAATTCCGAAGAAGAGTTACTTGCGTTCGTCCTAAAAAGCACAGTTCCGAAGAAAAATTACTTGTTTGAATTTGTTTACGCTTGAATCATGAAGAGTGATCTCTTCAAGGTTGATTCAATACTTTGTTGCTGTCCTAAACTTTATAAACAGCGCCGAAGTATTGATTATAATTTTGTAGATTTGGGTTTGTGAATAGGTACACATAATGCCCATAGTTCGGTCGGCATTGTCCAATTCTATTTTATCCTTAATTTGGAACTATTCTGAGAGGTAAAAAATCAATGTTCTAAATAATGTTTTGTTAATTTTAAAAAACGAAAGGATAAAACACTTTTACGTTAGCTTTTATTAAGAAAGAACCAAACAAATTATGTTATCAGAAGAATTCATTCAAACAAGAAAAAATAATTTAACTGAATTAGGGAATCAACTTCATAAAGAGGTTCTTTTTAGTAAGGAATTTATGAAGAAAAACATACGTCCTGAAAATGAAAGAGAATGGTTTTCTTCTGTAAATTCAGTTTGCAATTATGGAACATTTCTGATTCAAAACCTGATTAAACAACTAGATGATTACAAGAAACATTCTGAAGAACAGATAAGCTATTACATTGGAAAGATTGCAATTCAAACATTCCTCGACATAATAAATGCATTTGAATTAAGCACAAATAAATTGATTGATACAAGCAAGGCAATTAATGACTTGCTAAATAAAAGAATTGAGAAAAAAATATCAATAATAGAGAATAGTTGGAAATTTGAAGTCAATAGTAAATCTAGGGATTTGAAGAAAAGTCTCATATCAACGTTTAATAATAATAAGAGACGTGAAATGAAATTCATCCGAGATACATTGAAGACTAACTCGATTATCGACCCATTGGATTATAAAATATTAGAATTTGCTTGGGATATACGTAATTCAATGCATAATAATTTTTTAGCAATAAAGGATATAGAATTTTCAGCTCCACAGACTAGTTTAAATTATTCGTTTGAATTTAAAAAAGGAGAAGAATTATATCATCCCCATGATTTGAAGTCATTTTACATGATTACTGAACAGATTATTTTTATACAATTACGAATATTACAGGGATTAAATAAGCTGGATGAGAATAATAACAAAAGCTAATAATGTATATGAAAAATAAGCGGTACTGTTGTATATCCAGGGGTTGTAGCCCGCTTCAACTTTGGTGTTGGTCAGTGAGTGGAAGGTGAAATTAGAAAGTGTGACCTCGGAATTGGAATCCAGTCAGAAGGAGAGTAGATTGTTCAGTGCTGAGGTGTTTAGACTAA
>JAQBBZ010000212.1:0-8518 GCA_032125735.1 Labilibaculum sp. | reverse complement strand
TGATTATACTTTTTTTGAGAAACATTCCATGCTTAATCGGATCTCTTAGATTCTTCTTGTTATTATTTAGACCATCTTTTTGATTATGTTTTAATATTTAGTTGTGATAACCGGACAAGTTTCTTCTTGTCCGGTTTTTTTTTATGGGATGTTTGGAGAAATTGCTTCCTGTTAAAGTGTGATTTTAAAATACAAACGTACCGAAGTAGGCACTGTTTCGGTATAAATACTGATCGAATTGATTTGATCTAAAGGTATTTTTTCGTAAGATTCGTAAGTGATGTTATTGCGATCAAGAATATTATGGAATAGTACACCCACTTCACATTTTGTTTTTTTAGGATTGAACTTGTAGATAAGAGCCGCATCGAGTCTTGTATAATCTGGTTCTGCTACAATTTTGTTTTGGGTTGAATAAATTGGAAAGCCTGAACCATATATATAATTAGCAGAGATATAAAATGGCTTAAGAGATAATAATCCCGCAGTTTTTATTTCATGACGCTGATCGTGCAATGCTCTTCGATATTCGTTAGTCTTGAAATAATCGAAATTTTCGAGTGTTTTGCTGAGGGTATATGAAACCCATAAAGTATGATCGCCAATGTCTTTTTTTGCGAAAAGATCTAATCCATAACTTTTACTTTTTCCCAAAGATATATTCCCTTCTTGTCGATATTTATAATATCGTGTGTGCCCGTCGGTTTTTTTGTAATAACCTTCAACACTTAAAGTGAATCCATTGTTGTTGTAGGATCCGCCGGCAACATGATGAACCGATTCCAAAACCGGAATGTCTTTTTCATCGGCAGCTACCCAGATGTACCGAAAATCACCATTTTCGCTAACAACAGAACTTTTCGTAATAAACTGTTTGTATAAACCCCAAGCGCCATTTATGGAAATATATTCAGAAAGTTTCAGGCTAAGAGAAATTCGTGGTTCCCAGTAAACTTTATTTATATTAATTGGATAATTGGCAAGGAATCCGGCTTTTATCGAAACACCGCTGCTTATATTTAGATTGTTTTGAAAATAGTAACCAATTCTGTCGGCTCTTGATTTTATGTGTAATATGTTGATATCTAGAGAGTCTTCCTTTAAGTTAACCTCATTGTTGATGTAATTAATTCCAGTTTCGAAATTCTGATCTTCAGCAAAAACAAATGAATTTTTTAGTGTTGCTCGGTATTCTAAAATGTTATTTTTTGATTGGTCATCTCTTCTGAAAAATTCTTCATTGGTACGTATTCTTGTGATGGATACTACATCGCTGGTTTTGGTTTCCAGTTCCGATCTGGAAACAGATAGTGAACTTGTATTTCCATTTTGCCATACTTTTCCATAATTAATAGCACCTCCAAATTGATTGTTGCCTTCGAATTTGTGTTTCTTCGCATTGGTATACGATTCAGTGATAATATCATATGAATACCGATCTTCTCCAGTCATCATACTTACCGAGAAATTATCTCCGTTCTCCCAATTGGTCGTGAATTTGAAGTTGAGATCATGAAATTTGTAATCGGGAGCTACATCCAAATCAACCAAAGAAGAAGCGTTAATGCCTTGTCCCAAGCCTTGTCCGGAAGGATTCATATTTGATGATGCATATTTAATCTGCTCATCTTTAAATAGATTGTAATAGGTTTGCCGAAAAGCTAATAGGAGTGATGATCGTTTTCCGATAGGTTGTTCGTAGGAACCACTTGCTGTAATGTTATTTAGTGTTAGATTTAATGTGGGTTTAAGTCGACTTCCGCTTTTTCCGGTAATGTGCACAATTCCACCAACCCGATCGCCATATCTGGCATCGAAACCACCTTTAAAAACTTCAATATTTTTAACAACTAATGGATTAACAGCACCAATATCATCGTAGAAATTCTTTAATCCCCAAAGGGTAATGTTGTCGAATAGTACTTGACTTTCACCTTCGTAAGATCCCCAAATGATTAGGTCATTGTTTTGCTCCCCGGCAGCTAGGATACCTGGTTGTAATCGAAGCAATTCAAAAACAGAATTGTCGTTATTGGTTGGAAGAAAACCTGCTATTTTATGGTTTAATTTTATGTTTCCTGCTTGATTCCCCATTTTAATAAATGTCTGAACAATGTTATCGGTAACCGTAATTTCAGGTAAATCAGTACTTGCAGCAGTTAGTAAAATATTTTGATTTGCACCTTGATTCACAAGGGTGTCGTGTATGAAGTATCCTAAATGGGAGGCTAAAATTCGAAAAGTACTGTCTGTTTCCGAAGTAAATGAAAAATTTCCCCGTTCATCGGTTGCCATTGGAGAATCGTTAATGGTTAGATGAGAAAAAGGGAGAGATTCTAATGTTTCTTTATCAAGAATTTGTCCGAAAATACGATATTGAGTAATTTTCACTTCAGGGAAAATTAAAAACACCTCATTCGATTTTTGGTAATTAAGAGGAAGCTTTCGCAGAAGAAAGTCCATTGTTTTATCTTTCGAAGAAAAAGACTTGTCTATACTTACTGTATAGTTGGCAAGTAAATCATTGTTAAAAGAAAGTTGAAAATCATAGTTATCCCTTAGATCAATCAATACTTCGCTCAAAGCCTTTTTTTGTGCACTAACTTTAATTTTTTGAGCAGAAATATTTGAAAAAACCAATCCTAATAGTAGTAAGATTATGAGTCGTTTCACTTATTGGGCATTAGGGGTTATGATGTAATTGTTATTGGGTGCTTTCACAAATTTTAATCCAAGTGGCATGCAAACTGTATGTAATGCCACCTCTACAGATTTTTCTTTCCCGAACTTTCCAGTATAAATTAAATCAAATTTCCCCTTTTCTACAATATTAATATTGTATTGTAGCTCTATTTCATCAAAAACCAGTTGTAATGGGGTTTTGGTAAATAGAAATAAATTATTGCGCCAGGATATCTTATCCTCAGCATTTTTGCATTTTTCAAGCTCTAATTTTCCATTTTTGGTAACAAAAGCATGATCGTTTGGTAGTAAAAGAATTTTGTCTGATGTTAAGGTAGAAACAACTTTAACTTTTCCGGTGTAACAGGTTACCTTGTATTGATTCCCTCTTGCATAAATGTTGAAGCTTGTTCCTAAAATATAAGTTTTCCCATATTTCGAGGCAATTTCGAATTTACTTCCTTTTGTAATTGTAAAGAATGCTTCTCCTTCAAATTCTACTTTTCTCGAAAATTGCCACCAGTATGGTTTGTAGGATATGTTTGAGTTAGCGTTTAAATCAACTTTTGATTGATCGGGTAGGTTTACGCTTATATGTTCTCCCTTTGGACAATGAATCGTTTTTGTGTAAAGATTGATAAAACCTGTGAATCCCAAGAGTATTAGAATACAAGCAGCCGCAGCATATTTTACCCATTGCAATCTTAACAGCTTAGTCGGTGCAACTGGAGCGGATGTTTTCTTCGAAAGCTCTTTCCATACATCCTCTTTGGATTTTGAATAGGTGACTTCGATTTTCGGTAGCGAATTTAGAAAATCCATATCCGGGTTAAGTTTGTTATGTTGGTTGTCTGTTTTCATTTATCTTCCTAATGCATTTCTTAAATACGAAAGTGCGTATGACATTCTTTTTTCAACAGCTTTTACACTGAGTTCTAATCGATCGGCAATTTCGTGGTATTTTAAGCCTTCCATTCTGCTCATTAAAAAAACGGTTCGTTGTTTTTCTGAGAGTTCTTCAAGTGCCGTTTTATATTTTGTTGTTAGTTCTTTATAAGCTAATTGATCTTCAGGTGAGTGATTGTCAATAGCAGGTTCTAATTTTACTAAGTATTTTTGGGCTACTTTTTCTCTTCTGTATTTACTGATAAAAAGATCGCTTGCAATTTTGTAGAGTAAGGATCGTAAAGGTTTCTCGTCGAAATCTAAATTTTTCTCCCACAATTTCATAAAACTATCCTGCGCAATATCAGTGGCCAGTTCTTCATCCCGGGAACGATAGTAAATATAGTTCCTGATTGAATCGAAATGCTTGTCAAACAATAGTTTAAATTCTTCCTGTGTCAAGGCTAGGGGATTGGTTTAAGGTAAAAATAAACTTTTTCAGTGAATTTGGTGCAGAGGATTATTGCGATACTCTGCACCAGTTTCAGTTTTTGTTGATTCAAATCTACTATTTGTCCCTAAGTCTTAGGTGTATTCCGATCTCTATTTCTTCTGTTACCGTTTCGCCGGCATCATTACTATATGTGTAAGTTGCAATGTTATCACATTCTCCGTCACCATAATCAAGTCTTGCGAATTCAATTTGGTTTTGAGTAAAGATTACCAATCCACTTACAATTACACGACAGGTTCCAATTCTTACCAATGGGTTATCAGCATCAATTGTTTTCGAGTATTCATTTTGCTCAGAATCTACGCAAGTAACAGAACCTCTGATTTCAATTCTATCATCGCTAACATCCCATTTTGTATCCAATCCTGATACCCATTCTTTGGTTCTATCTTCCGAACGGAAAAGAGTAGTTTCATCAGGGAAGGTGAAGGTTAATTCACTGGTATAGGCAAACATTTTTGAGATCCCTTTTTCTCCGGTATATTCAATACGTTTCCATCCATCAATAGCAATACCATCAATTACTAAGTCGAGAGTAATTTCACGAACGGCACCATCTGTACAAGGAGCTGCTGTTAGCACAATAACAATGGTACCACTAATAACACGACCGTTGTTAAGAACAGTAGAATCGCCGTAATTAATAGTAATAGTCATTGGGAAACGGCTTAGTTCACCAAATTCGATGGATACATCAGGCAGTTGATCGGTTTTGTATCGCTTCCAAAGTTGAAGGAATTGACAGTAACGGTCAGCAACTGCACATTTGGTAGAGCTTGTAGCTTCGTCAAAATCAGCCTGAGCAAATGAGAATAAATCAGCTTCATAATCAATGGCTTCCATAACATTTTCAGTTGCCTCTTCCGATGCAACAACAGTCTTAACCGTGTTGTTCAATTCAACCTGATCTTCGTTCAATACATCAATTACATCTTCGCTTTTATCACAAGAGAAAAATATAACTGCTAAACTTACTACTAGTAAAAAAGAAAACTTTTTCATGATTCTAAATTTTTTTATGATTTTACATTTAAGTTTTATGAGCTCGCTTACTTCTGAACCGATAAATTGGAAAGTTACCCTACTTGCAAGAAAATATTTTTTCATTATCAGTAAAAGTTTTTGTTGATGTTGTTTACAAGGGCCATTGGAATTGTGTCTAAATAGGCTTTTGTATTGTTGTTATTGGTTAAAATAGTTGATGATTATTCATTAAACCCAAATTCTTGTTATTCCAAGGATTTGAATATCTTTGCGGATTCAATTAGGAATTTATAATTGAGGATTACGGATAGATAAAAAAGCTTTCGTAATTTGTAATTTACAATTCGTAATTAATAATTCTTAATTCGTTATTGATAAGATGAAGAACATACGTAATTTTTGTATCATAGCCCATATTGATCATGGGAAAAGTACCCTGGCCGACCGCTTGCTGGATGTTACCCACACCATTACCGATCGTGAGAAACAAGCTCAGGTATTGGATGATATGGATTTAGAACGTGAACGTGGAATAACTATTAAGAGTCATGCAATCCAGATGGATTACGAGCAGGATGGTGAGAAGTATGTATTAAATTTAATTGACACTCCTGGTCACGTTGATTTTTCGTACGAAGTTTCACGATCGATTGCTGCCTGCGAAGGTGCCTTGTTGATTGTTGATGCAACTCAGGGAATTCAGGCTCAAACCATTTCCAACTTGTATTTGGCTATCGAGAATAATTTGGAGATTATTCCTATTTTAAATAAAATTGATTTACCCAACGCAAATCCTGAAGATGTAAAAGAGCAGATTGTGGAATTGTTAGGTTGTGATATAGATGATATTCTTTCGGCTAGTGGGAAAACCGGTGAAGGTGTCCCTGAAATTCTGGAGGCTATTGTAGCACGTGTTCCTGCTCCTAAAGGAGATCCGGAAGCTCCTTTGCAGGCTCTTATTTTCGATTCAGAATTCAACTCGTTTAGAGGAATTATTGCCTATATCCGTGTGATGAACGGGGAAATTAAAAAAGGAGATAACGTTAAATTCCTAAACACAGGAAAAGAATACCAGGCTGATGAAATTGGTGTTTTGAGATTAACACAAGAACCAAGACCATCTCTTAAAACAGGAGATGTTGGATATATTATATCGGGTATTAAAACCTCAACTGAAGTAAAAGTTGGAGATACCATAACACACAAAGAAAATCCGTGTAAAGAGGGAATCGATGGTTTTGCTGAAGTAAAGCCAATGGTTTTTGCCGGGGTTTATCCTATCGATTCTGAAGATTATGAGGATTTGCGTGCGTCGATGGAAAAATTGAGATTGAACGATGCTTCTCTTACTTTTGAGCCGGAATCATCAATGGCGCTTGGTTTTGGTTTTCGTTGCGGATTTTTGGGCATGCTGCACATGGAAATTGTTCAGGAACGCTTGGATCGTGAATTCGATATGAACGTAATTACTACGGTACCCAACGTTTCGTACATTGCTCACACCAAGAAAGGCGATAAATTCGAAATGCACAATCCGTCGGAAATGCCAGATCCCAATTCATTGGATTTTATCGAGGAGCCATATATTAAAGCACAAATTATTACCAAGTCGGAATATACCGGGTCAATTATGAATCTTTGCATGAGCAAACGAGGAATGATGACCAATCAGCAATACCTGACCAGTGATCGTGTGGAGTTAACCTACGAAATGCCATTGGGAGAGATTGTATTCGATTTTTACGATAAACTAAAAAGTATTTCAAAAGGATACGCTTCTTTCGATTATTTTTTAATTGGTGTTCGACCCGCTAAATTGGTGAAGTTGGATATTCTTTTGAATGGAGATGGAGTAGATGCTTTATCCACTTTAATTCACGCGGATAATGCTCAGTCGTTTGGCCGACGCATGTGTGAGAAATTGAAAGAATTAATTCCTCGTCAGCAATTTGATATTGCCATTCAGGGAGCCATTGGAGCCAAAATTATTTCCCGAGAAACAGTAAAAGCGGTTCGTAAAGATGTTACGGCTAAATGTTACGGTGGCGATATCTCGCGTAAGCGTAAGCTTTTAGAGAAGCAAAAGAAGGGAAAGAAAAAGATGAAACAGATCGGTAATGTGGAGGTTCCTCAAAAAGCTTTCCTTGCTGTGTTAAAACTGGACTAAATAATTATGAGTTATGAGTTATGAGTTGCGAAACTCCTCCAATCTTCATGGTCATTCTCACTCATTTTAAATATTATAGTAGAAGCTGTTCGATTATTTCGAACAGCTTTTTTTTAGTTTAAAATCTGCGTAAATCATTTTTTTCATAAGTAATCTGCGTCCTATTTTTAACCTTTCCTTAACTCTTTTTAGCTAAAGCTTAACTGCCTTTGTTTACGTAGTATCGTAATTTTGATTGTAGAAATTATTAATCCAACTTAAAAGATAGGTTATGAAACGATTATCACTTTACTTATTGCTGGTTTGTTTTACAGTATTTGCGACTCAGACTTCTTGTGCTCAAGCGAAAAAAGAGAAAGATGAAAAACATGAAGTGCATGTAAAGGTAAAAGTTATTGAAGATGGGAAAGAAACTGTTATCGATACTGTATTTTATGATGCTGATGGTCACGGTAAAATGATTGAAATGATGGAATTGAAGGGAATGTCTGATTCCCTGATGAAAAAGCATCATATTTGGATTTCTGATGAGGAAGGGGAACCTCATGGCACACACAAAAGGATTATCAAGAAAATTCATGTTACTGCTGATGGTGATCACGAAATCGATGAGGATATCGAGATGGAGATAACCAGAAAATTTAAATTTTCGGATGAGGATGGAAATGTGATTATTCATTCAGGAGATTCGTGTATTGAAAAGGATATCCGTATTGAAATGTTACACGGTGGCGATCATAAAATGCACTTGATAGAATCTCACGGTAAAAAAGGAGAGAAAGTTTTTATTATCAACGATTCTGAAGATGTTGAAGTAACTGAAGAGGATGGTTATAAAATTATCAAGATTAAAACTTCTGGTGATAATAAAGTTTGGACGGAAAAGGACAATGATGTTGATGTTAAGGTAGAAGTAGTGGTGGATGACAAGGATGGTAAAAAAGTAAAGGAAATTAAGAGAAAGAAGAAAAAGGAATAAACCCGAAAAGGATTATACCATTTTACAGATAAATTTACTTACTGGTATAATGCCGATAGATATTTAAAACTCAATGAGAATCCCGATTTATCGGGAGAAATTAGTGAGTAATTTTAAATACTAATCGGTATTAAAATAAAAATGCCTCGATATTGATCGAGGCATTTTTTATATCTGTTTGGTCTTTACTTCGACTTCTTTCTGTAGTCAAGACCCAATTCAATCATTTGTGCTTCGGCAATAGGCGATGGAGAATCAATCATTACATCACGACCCGAATTGTTTTTAGGGAAAGCGATAACGTCCC
>JAQBBZ010000211.1:0-11635 GCA_032125735.1 Labilibaculum sp. | reverse complement strand
GGTTGTCGACCTAGATGTGGTTCTGAAAGAGGAATCTGAGAAAAAAGAAGGAGGTAGTTCCCCACTTCATGAGTTCAATAGTTATTATAAAGAATTGAACGCTATGCAAAATGTTGAAGTTTTGGTAAATACGCCTTGTTTAGAGTATTGGTATTTATTACATATTAAGGAAACAAATAGTTTTTTTGCTTCATATAATGAAATGTTTGAGGAATTACGTGCAGAACCAATTGCATATTATAAGAAAAAGGAGAAGTATTATAAATCTGGAACAGATATTTATACTAGATTGAAGCCAAGCCTGAATGTGGCATTTCAAAGAGCAAAAGCTTTAGGGCAATACGATCCTGAAAATCCACAGCAAGCAAAAGCAGAAATTTATCGTTTGTTTGAAATTCTGAATATAGAACTGTAATAAAATAGGAAAGATAATAGGTTGAGCCAATCGCTCAGGTTTTCATTTCCCATCTCTTTTTGCCTGGGGAAGCCATCAATTCCCCAATTACTGGCACTAAATTGCCAATGGGAGGGTCATCAAGGCCAATTGGAGGGGTGTTGGGTCCGATTGGAAGCATTATTTTGCCGATTGGAGGGGTATTGTGTCCAATTGGAGGGGTACTTTTGCCAATTGGATGCAAAAAAGTCCCGCGGGGAGGGTGGTACCTGCCCCGGGACCAGTAAATATGAGCCTTTATCACCCTTTTTACTTTACAAAATATTTTTCCCGGCGATTTTCATCTTTCCAGAAAATATAACGGCCATATTCGCGTATGGTACTCATTTTTTCAATTAGCAAAGTATATGCCTTGTCGCGCAACAACTTGTTTGCACTCTATTCGTCCTTCGAACCATTCGATAAGGCCAGTAGCTCAGCCATTTTATGAGATGTACTGCGGGCAGTTACGTGTAAACTCACATCATAGCTGATGATTTGTAATCAGGGGTTCTGAGCAATAGGATTTACAATCCGAAATAATAATGAAATGCCACTTGATTTTTTGGGTGGTATTTTTATTGTCAGGCAAGTAGTTAAAACCAAAAAATCGCCACCAAATAAATGGTAGCGATTCTCTAGCTTAGAGGGTGGAAGCCCCTTGGTCTAAGTAAGATTTTTTTTGTGAACACGGAGGGATTCGAACCCCCAACCTCTACGGCCGTAACGTAGTGCACTATCCAGTTATGCTACGCGTCCATTTTTCTCTTAATTCTCCTGCAAATATAGGGGTTTTAGGCTGATTTGTCCAAATGTTTTGGCATTTTTTTAATGATAAAAATGATTGATTTTGCTAAGAACTTTAGAGGTAGGATTTTACAATTGAATAATTTCTTCAAAACCTCAGTAATATTGGCTCATAAAAAGGAAGTATTGCTTAAAATAAAGGAATTCTAGAGTTTTTAACATTCGATTAACAAGAATAAGACAGCTAGGTCTGGATTTATTTCCATAAATTTACTTGAACACGAAAAAAAACAGATGAACAAAGAACCTTCAGAATTATTTCAGGAAGTTGAAGAATCCAAAGCCCTTTTCCACATTCATAAACTTCAGAACGTGTGTAATGAAGTTAGAAAGCAGAATGGGGACGATCATATGCATAATTTTTACACCATAACATGGATTAAGGAAGGTCAGGCCATACATGCCACCAAATATGTTGAGTATACCTTGCGCGAAAATTCGATTCTGTTTGTTCCACCAGGCTTACTGCATCGTTTTATTATTAATGCACATTGCACAGGCTATTCCATAAGCTTTAATGAAACATTTTTTGCGGTTAAAGAAGGTGGAGAGAATTCTGTTTCCGATTCAACTTTGTTTAGTAATCCTGATTTTCGGTCAATTATTCAGTTGGATGAAAAGCAACAAGTCGTTTTTAAAGGAATTACCGAATTAATGGAAAAGGAATTCTTGAATGAAGATCGATACCGTCACGAGATGTTATTGCAGCAATTAAAGCTGTTTTTATTAGAATCCAGAAGGATATACGAAGATCAACACGATTTAGATCTTAAGCTCGACGAGGATCATCCCGGTTCGGTCATCATTAAATTTAAACAGCTGATTGATGAGAATTACAAAGGACAAAAAAATGTTTCTTCCTACGCTGATAGGCTAAATTTGAGAGCAACATGTTTAAATGAAATTACAAAGAAAACGACTGGAATAACGGCAGGAGAACTAATTAGAAACCGAGTGATAAAAGAAGCTAAGAAAATGCTTTATGGCTCCGATTTAAATACGAAGGAGATAGCTTATGAACTGGGATTTCAGGATCCGGCTTACTTTAGTCGCTTCTTTAAAAAATATACAAATCAAACATTGAGTGATTATCGGAGTCTTATTCGAAAATAGTCCATCAATATGGGGAAATTGTCCATTTACTCTAATAGGATCATCCTATAAATTTGTAATTGTAAAGTTTTTACAGAGATTTAAAAATTGAATAAAAGAATTAATTAATATTTGAAGTTATGAAAAGAGTAGGTTTATTAATGATAGCGGTACTTGTTGCGAGTGCTATTTTAACTCCAGGCACAGCTTTTGCACAAAAGGATAATTTGAAATTGAACACCGAAAATAGTAAAGTTGAATGGTTGGGTAAGAAAGTAACTGGCGAGCATTCCGGAACTATTAAAGTGAACACAGGAAGCTTAGTTCTAAGCGATGGAGAAATTGTAGAGGGTCGTTTTG
The DNA here is from genome assembly GCA_032125735.1 of Labilibaculum sp. Classification (GTDB taxonomy): domain Bacteria; phylum Bacteroidota; class Bacteroidia; order Bacteroidales; family Marinifilaceae; genus Labilibaculum. The sequence goes on along the minus strand of JAQBBZ010000211.1, from coordinate 8,943 downwards.
TTGTCGATATGACTAGTATCCTTTGTACTGACTTAAAAGAAGACAGTAAAGCAAAATTGGAAGGTCATTTAAAATCTGATGACTTTTTTGGTGTTGAGAAGTTTCCTGAATCCAAATTCGAAATTACAACAGCCGATAAAATGGCCGATGGTAATTACAAAATTAGGGGAAACCTAACCATTAAAGGAATTACTGAATCTATTGAATTTATGGTGAGCTTACACAAACATGATGCAACCGTTCATGTTAGTGGAAAAATGACTATCGATAGAACTAAGTATAATGTGCGTTACGGATCGGGTTCATTCTTCGATAATTTAGGCGACAAGACTATTTACGATGACTTTGAACTAAATTTAGATTTATATTTGGAGTAATATCATTTAAAATTAAAACAGCTTGGTAGTATGCCAATAAATATCCGAAAATCAATATTATACTGATTGTTGTCGTGATTGTGCAGATCGGGATTCCTTCAAATACTAATCGGTATAATTTATTGCATGATAGAACACGAAGCCAGAATAAGAATATTCTGGCTTTTTTTCATGCTTGACTCTTTACTATGAACAATAGATGAATTGTCTAGGAAACTAGGTGCAAGTTTTTGATTCTATTGTAAATAATCGTAATTTGTTTCAAGCTTTAAATCTAAACCAGCCCATTATGATGCGAATTTTGTTTGCGACTTTATTTGCTTTACTGATTCGTCCGAGTTCATATGCCGAAGTAAATGTAAAACAATTACGTAATTCTCGCGTTTATTCTACAGTTCTTAAGGAATATCGCGATGTAAAAGTTTTGCTTCCTAACGAATACGACGACACTCACTACAAGTATCCAACAATTTATTTATTAGATGCCGAGACGAATTTCGATATGGGAATTGAGGTTCTAAGTTTTCTCATGGATAATCATTTTATTCCTCCGCACATTGTTGTTGGGCTTCCTAATACCGATCGCTTTCGCGATATGACTCCTGTCGATTCAATCATGAATAAAAATATATATAGAACCCGAGGCGGAGCCGATAATTTTATCAAAACCCTTGAGTTGGATATATTTCCATTTATAGCTGGAAATTTTAGAGTGAGCACACAAAGGCTGGTGATGGGGCATAGTTACAGTGGTCTCTTTGTTGTGTATGCATTTTCCACACGACCTGATTTATTTGATAAGTTCTTAGCATTTAGCCCAATTCTTTGGTGGAATAATAAGGCGATCGTTAACGACGTTGATCAATTCTTAAGCAATAATTCATCCATCAGAAAATGGTTATTCATTTCATTTGCTGAAGAAGCGACCGAGATGTTAATATCCTGCAAATCTTTAATTTCATCTTTAGAGACAAAAGCACCAGCTGATCTGAAATGGAATTATGGATGGATGCCCGACCAAAGTCATTACACCTTGTATCGTAAAAGTTTAATGCAGGGAATGGAAACGATATTCGCCGAATACAAATATCCTGATGTGCAAGTTTTAGTTGAAAAGGGGATTGAGGTAGCTCAAACTTATCAGAGACAAGTATTCTTAAGTTATGGCAGAAACGAAAAACTTCCTTTTCCGCTTTTGGAGAGTGTATGTGTTCAACTTAAGGATACTGAACGTTATGATGAAGCAATGGCTTTTCTAAAATATTCAATTACAAATTATCCGGAAAGGGCAGAATCATTCTATTATGTTGGTGAAATTTACGAAAATGTTAATCAACTTCAGGAAGCAGTTAAATTTTATGAACTCGCACATAACAAAGACAAAGGCCGATGGGATTATGAGAATAAATTTCTAGCAATTCAGAAATTACTAAATGAGCTGGAAAATAAAACTCAAACCAACATGAATCTATAATGTAAAGCAGGATTTGTTTTTTACGATTGGGTACTTTAATTATCGTGATTTTTTTTTTAGTCCTTACACAATTACTTTTATTCTAACTCGTTACACACTATACAATAGTGATGTGTATTTTTATTGATGCAATAAAATTGTTTCGGTGGATCGTAAAGTGGAAGAACAATGAAGGGAATATTTTTCACGGAATTTTTGGAAATGGTAGAGAAGGAGTATGGGATAATTCTCACCGAAAAAATCATTTCTGATTTAGGAGTTGGTAATAATGGGGTTTACGAAGCCACAGCAGATTATCCGTATGATCAATTTGTTGAATTATGCGAATTGTTAAGTTCCGAAGTGGGAAGTTCTGTCGTTGATCTCGCTAAAAATTTTGGAGATTATCTTTTTTCTCGTTTAGTTATATTATTTAGACCCAGTTTTGCAGGCAATAGTAGTATTTTTGATTTCCTCGATCAAATAGATCATTTTATACATGAAAAAATCCAAGAAAGCTTTACTACTATAGAAATTCCCCGCTTTAGAGCGATAAAAATTAATGATTCAACTTTTCAGATGAGTTATCAAACTGAAAAATTACTGATTCATTTAGCAATTGGATTATTTATGGGTTGCCAAAGGTTCTTTAATGAGGAACTGACTTTAAATACTGAGTTTATTTCTGAGAAAAGCAAATTAGTTTGCTTCACTCTTTCAAAAAATCAGGTCTTAGTTTGATTCCATATTGTGAAAGGTAAAATACTTGGTTCTTCCTGCTTTAACCTCAAGATCTACTTGTTGATTTTTACTTTCCCCGTTTGGCGAATTTACCTTGAGACTTACAGTATGTTTTCCTTCTTTCAATCGAATTCTAGTGTAATGAATAGAGCTTGGTAAGGTTTGCCAATTTCTTGTGTCGGCTTTTTCCGTAACAGCATTAAAAATGCTAATAAGAGCTCCTAAATTTTCATCTTTACTTCTGGTAAAACTTTCTATAGCTTGTTTGGTGGCAAGTCTTAGTAATGAATTTGCCATTTCACGAACCATTCGGTCCTTTAATGTTTTAAATGCAATGGCGTTGATGTCTTGGGCCTTATCCAAATGATATTTAGTTGAATCATTTATAATAATGTCCGCATTTGTGTAGTCAGGAACTCGTTCCTGATATTTTGGAAAGGCAACCCGAACAAAATCCAAATTGCTGAATGAATTTTGAGTTCTGCTATCCATATTGCCTACAAAAAAAGGCAAGGTCACATTTTCGTCATTATTAACCATGGTCAGGTAACCATCGCGACCAGTAACTGCACTAAAATTTATACTCCATTCTGCTTTTACCGGACCAAGTCCCGTTAGCCATATAATAATTACATCACCTTCACTTTTGTCTGTCTTTTGAAAATCAAAGCCAAATTTATTCTTGAAATACTCATAATCCTGATTCAAACCTGTTTCGTAGGCAGTTCTAAGAAGGTCTTCTTTTAATTGCTGAGGGGCTGGAGTATTAAAGTTTTTCAGGTAGTTATCCTCATAAATATTGAAGGCATTTCGGTAGGCGATAAACGCATTATTCGAGTCTCCAGACGAATCGTAAATCAATCCCATCAATGTATGAGCAAAGGCATCATCACTATATCGGTTCTGATAATTTTTAGGATACTTTTCGTTCAGGGCATACAGCTTTTCATTTACCCTTCGACATTCAACCAAAGCTTCCTGAGTTTTGCCCATTTCCAAATAGCTTAAAGCTTTATAGAAATTTAGCATTACATTTTCAAAATCTTCAGGAACATAAGGTCGGGTCATTGGGTTGGTGAGCATTGCCAATGCTTCCGAACCAATGTTTTTTCGTTGATCTTCAATATAAAGATCCGCTTCATTAAAATAGTTCGTAGCGGAAACGTAATCTTGTTGCATCCACGATAATGTTCCTTTATTCAATAAAAACAAAGCCTTATTTTTATTTCGATTACTCTTTTTATCCTTATCCAATACTTTTTCAGCACTAGCAATGTCTCCTTGCAGAAAATAGCTGTTAAAAGCTTCATTTTGCATGTAATAGGTAGCACAACCAGATAATAGAAGAAGAATACCAAATAAAAATACAGGAAGTATTTTACTTGAGAGATGTAAGGATAAGTTTTGATTCATCGATAAAGGAATTTAGGAAGCCAACAAATGACTTCCTTTTAGTACCAATTTATTTGTTAATGTACTTTTTAATTTTTTTATCGCCCATCCAAACCAGTTCGCTGGTCTCAAGATTAGTTAGTTCCATATTTAACTGATAGTATCTAAGGTTTTCTTTTTTATAACTATCAATAATTGATGTTACATCGCCTTGCAATATAAAATCAGCACCTAATTCCTGTCCCCATTTTTTTATTGTCGCTTTCGATGCAAAATCTTGTTGGTCTGCACGTTCTTGACGAAGATCTTCTCTTTTAGCACCCGCTTGAACCAAACGTACTCTTGCATCATTTAAAATGGCTTTTTCGATGTCTTTAATATAAGTATCCGAATCGATGTGTTCAGAACTTTTGTTCGTAATTAAACCAACAATAACAACAGGTTTACGATTAAATTCCTGTTGGTAGTTTTCAATCCAGCTTTGAGTCAATAATTGTTCAATTAAAGCCTCAGCAGTCATTTTTGAATCAGTATCGTTCCATCGTCCGCTTAAATCAATTTGCTGATCAGGCGATACTCTGGTAACTTGTCTTGAGCAAGAAACGCCAGCTAATATAGCTAGTGCGAAAACAAATAAGCGAAATGAGTATTTCATAATATTTTCATTTTTTTGTTTAAATAATATTCTAAATTATTGAAGGAAATTCTCTTTGTTAAGAACAATTTCTATGCCAATAGAATCATAATTCCTCTACTATTTTTGATAGTTTTAGGTAATGTGATTCACTAATTGGCGTGAGAGGTAAACGTAAATAGTTTTCACACAGTTTTTTCATGTTAAGAACCGCTTTAATTCCAGCGGGATTACCTTCCGTGAAAATATTTTGGATGACTTCGAACATCTTGTAATGGATCTCACGAGCCTCTATGATTTTTCCTTCGAGTGCTAATTTTATCATGCGACTCCATTCGTATGGAAAAGCATTTCCCAGCACAGAAATAACACCACTACCTCCTAATAAAATAAGAGGAAAGGCGATTGCATCATCACCTGATATCACCAAAAAGTCATCAGGTTTGTTCTTAATGATGTTCATGAGCTGTACCATATTTCCGGAAGCCTCTTTTACACCAATTATATTTTTAATTTCCCAAGCAAGTTGTAAACAGGTCTCAGCATCGATATTTACGCTTGATCGGGCAGGAACATTATAAAGAATTACAGGAACCGGACTGGCATTAGCAATGGCTTCATAATGTAGAAACAGACCTCTCTGGCTGGGTTTATTATAATAGGGAGCAACCGATAGGATCGCATCAATTTCGTCAAATTCAGCGAACTCCTGTATTTGTTGAATAGCAGCTTGAGTACTGTTTCCTCCAAAACCAACCACTAAAGGAACGCGTTTCGCATTTACCTCAATAATGTGATTGATTACGGAAATTTTTTCATCACACGAAAGTGTCGGAACTTCACCCGTAGTTCCCAAGGCAACCAAATAATCTACACCATTTTCAATTTGAAAATTGACTATTGCGCTCAGAGCATCATAATCGACACTTCCATTATATTTGAATGGTGTTACAATGGCGATACCTGTTCCTGTAAATTTATCACTAATCATACTTACTGCTTTTTAATTTGTGTAAGAAATTTTAGGCTTTCGCTGATTAGATTTTCCATTGAATTGTTATTCCCTTGATCAATCATCAAATCCAGGTGTTCGCAATTATCAACCAACGAACCAACTTTACACGCAGCCAATGAGACTTTTGCTATATATTGAATTGAAACATGCTCCGATCTTGTCAGAACAAAGAGTAAATCGAACTTGTTGTTAGTAAATTCGATTATTTCAGGACTTATTGGCTCACCACTCCATTTAATATCTTTATTGGTATAGAATAATATTTTTTGAGCAACACATAGGTCAGGCAATGTTTTAGCATTTATCCAACCAACAGTTTGTACTTTATAGCCTTTTTGCTGTAAATCATCAGCGAATTTTTTAACGATAGAGTGATTTTTTTCCTGAAGAGTATCAAATAGAATACCTATATTTTTAGCGCTTTCTAAATTGTGAAATTCTTTCTTACGCGGATTTTTCGTTTGCTTGCTTTTGATTTTTAACCCGGCAAGGTGATTTATAATATTTTGAAAAAAACTCATTTTATATTCGATAGTTAAGTTGAAGGCTGGTAATTAGTAGTTGAACAGGTAATTAAATTGAAAATGACAAGTTATGAAAATTTTCATTTTGTGAATTATAAATTAAGCTTATTTAATTTTTTTTGGGGCCTTATAACCATTAGTATTCAGTTTTCCTGGAGCAATGCATATTTCTTTAGCCAGATCGGTAAGACTTTGTACATTCATTACCTGACATGCCTTTATGGCAATTTTAGCACAAGCCAAGGTGTCTTCTAAAGCATCATGGTGCCTAAGTGGAATATTGAACAAGTGTGCCATCGTATTTAGCTTGTGATTTGGCATATTAGGCCAAATGTTACGACTAATTTGAACAGTGCATAGGTAATCAAAATCCGGGAAACGAATTCCATAAGTCTCCAGACAGGCACGAAGCACAGATACATCAAAGCTAGCATTGTGAGCAATTACCATTTCTCCTTGCAAATAGTTTTCTACCTCTTCCCAAATGTAATTGAAGCTAGGTTTGTTCCTTACATCTTCTTCTGTAATTCCATGAATACTAACATTCATTGGGTGAAAATACATTTCGGGTGGAGATATTAACCAATCTTTACTTTCAACAATTACGCCATTCTCAACACGAACCAAACCAAGTGAACAAGCAGAATTGCGTTGTCCGTTTGCTGTTTCAAAATCTATTGCGGTAAAATTCATTTATTTAATGTCTAAATAATAAAAGGTTTAAGGTAAAAGGAGCAAGGCTCAAAAATTATAAAACCAAACAGGAAATAGTATCTCTGAGTAATTATAAAATAAGAACTTTGCCTAACTGCTAACTGCTAACTGCTAACTGCTAACTGCTAACTGTTCAGTCCAATCATCTCTAAAAATTCATCTTCTGTTTTTATTCCGAGGCCTAATTTTTCGACTTTTTCTAATTTGCTTGGACCAACTTTCTCACCAGCCAAAAGAAAACTTGTTTTTTTTGATATAGAACTCACATTTTTGCCGCCGTGAAGTTCTATCATTTCCTTAAGTTCGTCTCGACTGAATTTCGAAAAGCTACCTGATATAACAATAGATAAACCTTCAAGGGCATTGCTTGCATTCTCATTGTCCACAATTTCTTTCTCCAATTGCAAGCCAAATTCTTTTAATTGGGCAATTAAATTTTGATGGTATTCATTCGCGAAGTATTCTACGATACTTTCGGCAATTTTTACTCCAATTTCATCTACCTGAATTAATTCTTCGAGAGTAGATGTTGCTAATTTTTCGATAGAAGGAATCGCTTTGGCTAATTTTTTTGCAACAGTAATTCCAACATATCTAATTCCCAAAGCATATAAAACTCTTTCGTAAGGAACTTGTTTCGAATTTTCAATGCTAGTCAGTATCCTTTCTGCAGATTTATCACCCATGCGCTCCAAAGGAATAATATCCTCTTTAGTCAATCGGTACAAATCAGAAATGTTACTAATTAATTTCTTCTGAAAAAGCAGGTCAATCGTTTCTTCACCCAATCCGTCTAAATCCATGGCACGTCTGCTGATGAAATGTTCTATCTTTCCTTTTATCTGAGGAGGACAGCCCATGTCATTCGGACAATAATGATTTGCTTCACCTTCTTTACGAACCAATCTGGTGCCGCATTCCGGACATTCTTCAATGTATTTTATTGCCTGTGCCTCCGCAGATCTTTCAGAGATTTCCACTCCAACAATTTTTGGGATAATTTCACCGCCTTTTTCTACATAAACAGTATCATTTTCGTGCAAATCTAAATTTTGAATAATATCTGCATTATGCAAAGAGGCTCTTTTCACAGTGGTGCCGGCCAGTTGCACCGCGGTTAAATTGGCAACAGGTGTAATCGACCCGGTGCGACCTACTTGATAAGTTACTTTTTCTAATTTTGTGGATACTCTTTCCGCTTTGTATTTATAGGAGATTGCCCAGCGAGGCGATTTCGCCGTAAAGCCTAATTCCTCCTGCAAATCCAACGAATTAACTTTAATTACAATTCCATCAATGGGTACTGGCAAACTGTCGCGTTTTTCGTCCCATTCCTTAATAAAAGTGATTACTTCGTCGATATTTTTGCAGATAGCTGTGTTTGCAGGTATTTTAAAGCCCCAATCTTTTGCTGCTAACAAATTGTTGTAATGATTTCGGCTTGGAATTTCCTTGCCCAGCAAATAATACAAGTAGCAATCTAACTTGCGTTTAGCAACTATAGATGAGTTTTGCATTTTAAGTGTACCCGAAGCCGCATTACGAGGATTAGCAAAAGGAGCTTCTCCAATTTCTTCACGTTCCTCGTTCAAGCTATTGAAAACAGCAAAAGGCATTAATATTTCGCCTCGTATCTCGAATTCTTCAGGATATCCTTCTCCGCTTAATTGCAATGGTACCGATCCTATGGTTTTTACATTTGCCGTTACATCATCGCCTTTTACACCATCACCACGGGTAACCGCCTGAACCAATTTCCCGTTTTTATAGGTTAAGGAAATAGATGTGCCGTCATATTTCATCTCACAAACATATTCTACATCACCATCAATCAATTTTTTAATCCGGTTCTCGAAATCGCGTATTTCTTCTTCCGAATAAGTGTTGCCCAGCGAAAGCATTGGGTATTTATGTTCTACCTGCTTAAATTCCAGATTGATATCGCTACCCACACGTTGGCTTGGTGAGTTGGGATCGTTAAACTCTGGAAATTGCTTTTCCAGAGTAATTAGCTCATTCAAGAGCATATCAAAGTCGTAATCGCTGATGCTTGGTTGCGATAAAACGTAGTAATTGTGATTGTATGTATGTAA
>JAQBBZ010000210.1:0-4808 GCA_032125735.1 Labilibaculum sp. | reverse complement strand
GAAAGCATCTTCTTTTGTCCCTCCCAAAAAGAAATAGATCTTATCATCTGATATCAAAACAAGTTCTGCAGACACATCAACTCCCTCGTGAGTCACAAAGAAATACTTAAAGTATCCTTTTAATTTATTGTGCATTTCTTCAAAAAACTCATTTTTCAAAAAGTACTTTTCATGAGCTTCTCTTCTTGTCATGGTTTGATAATACAAATTTAGAAATGAGTCCAGCCTTTCACCATCATCATCAATTTCCACATTAAGTTGGTAACTGCGTGCTTTTTTAATATTTCTTCTAACCTTCGGTTTAAATTGATTCCAAATTTCAGTTGATCCTAAAGCCAAATCACAGACAATATTATCGTTATTGTAAACAACATGACCATCATAACTTTTGATATTAGGACTGAAAAGATCGAATCGTATGAACTCACTCACGATTTTCTTTTCTGTACACCAAAGTTCAAACTCCTCGTAAAAGTCCAACTTTAATTGAAAAAAATCACCCTGCTCTAAAAGATAAATATCTGAATAGCCATAAGGAGTGATAATATCATAGTAAGGACCGTTTTCAATATCTATTGAAATTTCCCGTAAACAAAAAGGAAATAATATGGTTTTACCACCTCTGGAATATACAGCGCAAAAAACTTCTGACCATTCCTTATAAAGTAACAAATACCCCGGATGTGCAAAAATCTCCTTACCTGTCCAGTTGTTCCAGATACTAAGCCATTCCTCATAATCAGTCTTCTCTTTAGCCTCTAATATTCGCATCAAATTTAATTAATTGCAGCATAAGTTTCTTTACACAGTAACGGTTCGTTAAAATCAGTTTCCATATTGATTTTATACCGTTTTGAAATCAAAACAAGTCAGTATAATTATGTCCCAATGTATTGGAATCGACAATCAATTGGGCAGTCTAAAAGACCGGACAATTGTCATTCTGAGCGATCCCGATGGCTATCGGGATCAACACGACATCTAAATATTGAAACTTCCTTTCTGAACAGCCTCATTGATAGATATTTCCCGAAAGCTTTCACGAATAAAATAAGAATCGGTATTACTTCCATCCAGTATAAAACAAGTATGTATCAAAAATAAATTGATCTTTTCAATATCACCAATCTTATTCAATAAATTGGTGATCAATTCAATTTCCTGATGTTTCTTTTACCGTTTTTATTTTTTCGCTTTTTCGTTTTTGGAACACCATTCTTGTTCTTTCAATGTCAATATTCTTAATGGGAAAATTATGAGCTTGTTTATGACCATCTTTCTCCCCTTTATTTCTGAACTTCATCAATTTCCATTCCGAATCTTGCATAGAGTAATCCAAAGATTCATAAATAGAGTTTTCAGAAATAAACTCAGGTACTAAATCCTTCATTCGCAATACCATCATTTCATTATCTTCAAAATCAAGTGAAGAAAGGAGAAGATTAATCGCTGAATTTACCTTATCGTAATTATACGGACGAACCTTTCCTATCATTATTTTTTCATTATAAGTAGGTAAAGTATTCTCGCTTGTTGCCAGCAATTCTTCATAAAGTTTTTCTCCAGGACGCAGCCCAGTATATTCAATCTGAATATCATCATCGAGTCTTAATCCAGATAAGCGAATCATTTTTTTAGCCAAATCTACAATTTTCACAGACTCCCCCATATCAAAAACAAATATTTCGCCTCCATGCCCCATTGCTCCGGCCTCGAGTACTAATTGACAAGCTTCAGGAATGGTCATAAAATAACGGGTTATTTCAGGATGAGTAATTTTCACAGGCCCTCCCTGTTCTATTTGCTTTTTAAACAAAGGAACTACAGATCCATTTGAGCCCAGAACATTTCCAAAGCGAGTGGTAATGAATGATGTTTGAATGTCTTCACGCTGAGCTAAAGATTGTATGTAAATTTCACAAATGCGTTTTGAGGCTCCCATGATATTGGTTGGATTCACCGCCTTATCGGTAGAAATCATAACAAACTTTTCGACTCCAAACTCCACAGACAAATCCGCTAAATTTCGGGTTCCACCTACATTAACATTCAAAGCTTCGTATGGGTTTGCTTCCATCATAGGCACATGTTTATAAGCCGCAGCATTAAAAACGACATGCGGATTATAATTCTCAAATACCCACCTCATTCGTGCAGCATTAGAGATATCAGCAATTACCAATTCAAAATCATCTGCTCCATATTTTGTTCCTATTTCTTGCTGCAAATCATACAAGGCCGATTCTGCCTGATCCAAAAGCACCAATTTACCTGTTGGAAACCGCAGTAACTGACGAACAATTTCGGCCCCAATTGAACCTGCCGCTCCTGATACCAAAATAGTCTTACTCACTAAAGTTTCACGAATACCATTCAAGTCCAATTGAATTTGATCACGCCCTAACAGATCTTCAATCCTTATGTCCCGAACTGACTTCCCTGCCACTTTACCATCCATCCATCCATCTATGGCAGGCAATATTTTAATTTCCCAATTATTATCTAAACAACGCTCTGTAATCTTTTGTATTTTTTCTCGTTCCAAATTAGCAATAGCAAGTACTAGAATAGATACACCCCTTTTTACTCCTGAATCGAAAGCTTTAGATAAACTTTGAACAGGAATATCTCTTAATTGAGTTGCCCATTTTCTTTTGTCGTCATCAATAAATCCAACCACCTGATAATTATCATCACGTACTTTACTTAATACATCGAGAGCGATCAGACCTAATTCTCCAGCTCCATAAATCAATGTACGTTTCGGTGGCTTTACACAGGAAAGAAAAGAGTAGGCCTCTCTTATAAGTAAACGAAATCCGATAAGAAAAAAGAAGCTTAAAATAAATTGCAGTACAATCACCATATCCGGCATATTTAACTTACCTCCCATATAATGATAAACAACATAGTCTACTAAAAAGAGCGAGGTACCCGCAAAAAGAAGTGCATGGAGGACGCGCATCAATTCACCTAGTTCTGTATGTCGAATAACACCTCTATATGATCTTGTGCATAAAAAACTCACAGCATAAGCAACTACACTCAAAGCTCCAGTAGCAAGAAAGGTCATAAGACTTACACTTGGCAGTTGAAAATTCATACGAATAACATAAGCCAATAGAAAGGCAAATGAGCTCAGGAACAGATCAATTGTAAAGATCCACCAGGGAGAAAATATCCGTTGATTGAATAGTGAAAATAATTTGGTTTTCATGGTGAAATATATTAATAAGGTGGAAGAGTCAAGCCTGTATTTTTGACATGGGAAAGTAAATCCCGAAAGCCTTCAGGAGGTGAAAGGATAAAGGTTAAAGCCTCGCGAATGATGCGGGACTACTGATCCCGAGAATCGGGAGAGAAAAAGGGATAAAGTAGGAAAGGCTAAAATGCTCGAAAGCTTTTAATTTACCTTTAATTGTTAATCACTCTTTGCTTATCATTAAGCATACTAAAAACGTCTAAATAATATTGAAGCTGATAACTTCCCGAAATTTCTAGGCTGCTGGTTCTGGAAGGATTAACAAAGTAAATTAAGTGATAAAGAGATAGCCACGTCGTACCTCCTCGCTATGAAAAAAACACTAAAACTTTAATCAGTTTCCTTCGAATTGAGTATTTTGTTCAAAGCTGTGGCAATACGTTTCATTTCATCTTCTGTCATATTACTGCCAGATGGCAAACAAAGGCCCTGTTCAAAAAGACGCTCAGAAACGCCAGTACTGTAGAAAGGACAACTGGCAAATACCGGCTGAAGGTGCATGGGTTTCCACAAGGGTCGAGATTCAATATTTTCAACCGCCAGAGCCATCCGAATATCCTCACGCGTGATACCTCCTGTTCTTTGAGGATCAACCAAAATGGCAGTCAACCAAAAGTTAGAATAATAATCGGCTGTTGGTTCGGTATGAAAACAAATCCCAGGCTGATCTTTTAATAAAGCTTTGTACCAGGCGTTGATCTCTCTGCGCTTGGAAACTCGCTTGTCCAGTACTTCCATTTGGCCTCGACCTATTCCGGCAATAATATTGCTCATTCGATAATTGTAGCCAATTTGGCTGTGTTGATAATGTGGAGCTTCATCCCTAGCCTGTGTGGCTAAAAAACGAGACATCTCGATCAACTTTTTATCATTTGAAAGTAAAGCTCCGCCACCAGAAGTCGTAATAATTTTATTGCCATTAAATGAGAGAACTCCAAACTTACCCCAGGACCCCATTTTCCTGCCGTATAGAGAAGATCCTAATGCCTCTGCTGCATCTTCAACAATAGGTATTGAATACATTTGTGCCACCTCTCGAATCTCCTTCATTTTAGCGGGCATGCCATAAAGATGAACCAGGATTATTGCCTTTGGCTTCTTTCCCTTGCTAATTCGATCTTCGATGGCATTTTTCAAAGCTCGGGGACACATGTTCCAGGTTTGATCCTCGGAATCCACCAACACTGGTTTTGCTCCCAAATACCGAATGGGATTGACCGTTGCAGAAAAAGTAAAACTTTGAGCAATCACCTCATCACCAGCTTCAATCCTCAAAATAATTAATGCCAGATGGATGGATGCCGTTCCTGCACTCAAGGCCGAGGCGTAACCAGCATTCGTATACTCAGCCAATACTTTCTCAAACTCATTCACATTATGCCCCAGAGGAGCAATCCAATTGGTATCAAAAGCTTCTTGAACATATATTTGCTCTCTTCCACTCATATGAGGAGAGGAAAGCCATATTTTTGATTTCATTCTATATTATTATCTGATGCGATTTTTGTTGTTGTTATGTTGTTCATGATAGATTGCAAAACTCTCC
>JAQBBZ010000209.1:0-13497 GCA_032125735.1 Labilibaculum sp. | reverse complement strand
CTGAACTGTGCTGATTTATAGAAAGCCGAATCCTGATCAGAAATAAAATAAAGAACTAGTTTTCCGTTTTTCAGAATTAGTTTCTCGATTCCTAAATCCAAAGATATCCAACGCAAACGCACTACATTTAGTAGTTCGATACAGGGCTCAGGTAATTCTCCAAATCGATCTTTTAATTGAGATTCGAACTTTTTAATTTCCTCTTCTGTTTTAATATTATCTAGTTCGCGATACAACCGAACCCGTTCCGAAATACTTTCGATATACTGTTCTGGAAAAAGAATCTCTAAATCGGTATCAATTTGGCATTCGGAAATGAAATGGAGTACATTCCTATCATCATCTTTCTTTTCATCTACGAAAATATCTTTGAATTCATTCTCTTTCAATTCAAGAAGTGCTTCGTTCAGAATTTTGTGATAGGTTTCGTATCCAATATCAGCAATAAAACCACTTTGTTCGCCACCCAGTAAATTACCCGCACCGCGAATATCCAAATCTTGCATGGCAATGTTAAAACCACTTCCCAATTCCGAGAAGTTTTCGATGGCCGTTAATCTTTGTCTGGCTTCCTGAGTCATGGAATCGTGAGGAGGAGTTAATAGGTAACAAAATGCTTTTTTATTGGATCGACCAACGCGGCCTCTTAACTGATGCAGCTCGCTCAAGCCAAAATTCTGACCATTATTAATGATGATGGTGTTGGCATTTGGAATGTCTAATCCCGATTCAATGATGGTCGTAGCGATTAGAACATCAAAATCGCCACGGATAAAGTCGAGCATGATTTTCTCCAACTTAGGCCCGTCCATTTGTCCGTGAGCAACCACCGTTGAAACTCCGGGAACAATTCTTTGAATCATCACTTCAACATCTTTGATGTTTTGAACCCTGTTGTGAATAAAGAAAACTTGTCCGTTTCGCTCTACTTCGTAAGTAATTGCTTCACGAATAATGTCTTCGTTAAAATTATGAATTTCGGTTGCAATCGGGTAGCGATTTGGTGGCGGTGTGTTAATGATAGACATATCCCTTGCACCCAAAAGCGAAAATTGAAGAGTTCTTGGAATTGGTGTCGCCGTTAATGTTAAGGTATCAACATTAACTTTAAATTGTTTTAGTTTTTCCTTTACAGATACACCAAATTTTTGCTCTTCATCAATAACCAGCAAGCCCAGATCTTTAAATTCAACATCTTTTCCAATAATTCGGTGTGTCCCGATAAGGATATCAATTTGTCCGGCTTTTAAATCTTTCAGAATCTGTTTCTGATCCTTCGAATTTCTCATTCGACTGATGTAGTCTACCCGGCAAGGGAAATTCATCAATCGATCATTAAAAGTTTTGAAATGCTGAAAGGCCAGAATCGTGGTTGGAACCAAAATGGCAACCTGCTTGTTATCGGCAACAGCCTTAAATGCAGCTCTAATGGCAATTTCAGTTTTTCCGAAACCAACATCACCACATACCAATCTATCCATTGGGTAAGGCGATTCCATTCCTTCTTTTGTTGCTATTGTTGCTTTCACCTGATCGGGAGTATCTTCGTAAATGAAGGAAGCTTCCAATTCTTGTTGCATATAGGTATCGGGACTAAACGAAAAGCCTTTTTCTGATTTGCGCTTGGCGTAAAGTGCAATTAGATCTTTGGCAATGTCTTTTACCTTGCCCTTGGTTTTTTCCTTTAGTTTTTGCCAGGCGCCATTGCCTAGTTTGTATATTTTGGGCGAAGATCCGTCTTTGCCTTTGTATTTCGAAATTTTATGAAGCGAGTGCAAACTCACATACAAAATATCATTGTCCTTATAAAACAATCGGATTACCTCTTGAGTTTTGCCATTAATATCAATTCGTTGTAAACCTCCAAAACGGCCAATCCCATGATCGGAATGAACAATGTAATCGCCGGGATGAAGTCGGTTGATCTCTTTTAAACTTACTGCTTCCTTTGCTTTGTGAACCGTCGAGTTTTTCAGATGAAATTTGTGGTATCGATCGAAAATCTGATGATCGGTGAAGATCGAAATTCTTAAGTCTCTATCCGAAAATCCTTCGTGAAGCGTGTGACTTACATCCTGAAACTCAACTTCAATCCCTTGATCTTCAAAAATATTGTGGATTCTTTCAATCTGTTTCGGATTGTCGGAAAGAATATAATTGGTTTCTGCTTTGGCATTGTTGTTTAGCAAATGCTGCCCCAGCAACTCGAAATTTTTATTGAAAGCCGGTTGCGGACTCTGATTGAATTGAATTTCTTCCTGAGCTACAAAAAAGAATTTTTGTCCGAATTCCAAAGTGGGGAATTCACTGATCTTATTCAAAAACTCCTTGCTATCAATCAAATAATCTTTAGTAGATACAGAATCTTCACCCATTTGCATGAATGGAACCTTTTCAATGGTACTTTCATAAATGGATTGAATTCGATCGCAGGAAAACTGGAAATTTTTGCACCAAAAAACAGTATTGCCGGGTACAAAGGAAAGAAAGGATATTCTTGATTCCTTCAGCAGATTTTCCTGGATGTTTGGAATGATATCAACGGTGTTCAGTTTTTCTATCGATAGCTGATTTTCCACATTAAACATTCGGATGGAATCTACTTCTTCGCCAAAAAAATCGATCCGGAAAGGATGCTCATCCGAGAAAGAGAAAATATCGATAATGCTTCCGCGGATAGAATACTGACCAGGTTCAACCACAAAATCGGAACGTTCAAAGTCATAATTCACCAAAACTTCCTCCACAAATTCGGGGGATAGTTTTTCTCCTACCTTAATTGTTAAAGTGTTTTCTTCCAATTGCCCTTTACTAATTACCTTTTCGATAATGGCTTCGGGAAAAGTGATAATGAAAGTGGGATGCTTGTCGGAATTTAATCGGCTTAGGCATTCGGCACGAAGAATAATGTTCGAACTGTCTGTTTTTTCGTATTGAACCGAGCGTTGGTAGGAAGATGGAAAAAACAAAACCGTCTTTTCATCCAGCAGGCTGCACAAATCGTTGTAAAAATAAGCGGCCTCTTCTTTATCGTTAAAAATTAAGATGTGCGGACGAGTACTCGATGAAAGAGAGGAAACGATGAGTGGGAGCGAAGAGCCAACCAAACCTTTTAGGTGAAGCTGAAACTTTGACTTCTGTTCCAGATGTTTTTCGATGCTGTATCGGGCAGGATGCTCCGAAAAGATTTGTATTAATTCCTTTAATTCCAATTTTATGCAATTTTACTATTGAGTGGCAAATTTAGGGAAAAGTTTCAAGTTCCAAGTACAAAGTCCCAAGAATGAAGTCCCAAGTAACAAGAACCAAGTATCAAGGAAGAAGTATCAAGAACCAAGTATAAAGGAGGAAGTCCCAAGTCCCAAGTATAAAGGAGGAAGTATCAAGAACCAAGTAACAAGAACCAAGTATCAAGTTGGAATTTGCAATGAGTTTTGGAGTTAAAATGTTCACGAGCTCCGCTTTACTTCGATTCTCTCACATGGAAAGACTCTTTGGTTAAGAGTTGTTGATTCTCCTTTGTACTTGATACTTCCTACCTGGGTCTTGTTCCTTCTTCGTTTTTTCTCAGAATCCATAGCCAACCGGCCCGTATCCGGGAACGCTAACATAGCCGCGGGTATTGCCTGGGTCGGAATTGCCGGCACTAAAACGGGAAGTCCAGAAATTATCTCCGCCACTGCCTTGTCCCATGTAATAGTTTTGCTGAGCAGCCAAATACAAATTGACGGTTGGAATTGGATTGCCCTCGTAACCAGCATTGCCTAGATCATCAAACCAATAGTAGCCTGGCTGAATAAAATACCCCAATACATAGCTCCAAACAATCCATTCATTCTCGGGTAATTCTCTGCCGTTTACGATTACACGTGTGTTACCTAACGAAACATCTTGTTTTAGCTCCCCAAAATTGTGCCCGGGCAGCATAAATCCGAAGGAAGCATAACCAACAACTCCATACAATCCACTTTTGCTGTCGTACCAATAAATTCCTGCTTTGGGTTTTACGCCATATTCATTTTCAAGATTGGTAAGTTGAGCTTCATTTAATTCGATATCGTTGATAATCACTTTTCCGTTTTGACTAAAAGCAATAAGGGGAACAGCAAATAGAAACAGGCTGATCAAGAGTTTGTAAACTATACTTTTCATTGCTTTTGGTATTGATTTGTTAACAAATCGGATTACGAATGCACATTTCTGTGAAAAGAGATTTGTAAGCAATGTGTGCTGCTTGTGTAAAATTACAACAAAGATGATGGAGTGTCAATAGCTTGTTGAACAGCTTGAACCAGTGCAGCGATGGGTGAAAAATGCAGAGGAAGGGGGAAGCGAATTATTTGGTTATACTTTGCTGTTTATTGCTGCTGTTGAGTTTTTCGTTTATGTTTCAGGAAAATTGAAAAAATAAATTCAACTACAGATAAGAATAAAAAAGAGGATGTCCAAAAAGTAGAATTTTATGCTATTCAACGACTTTTACCCTTAAAATCCCTAAAGGGAAGTCGTTGAAATTCAGTCTCCCTTTAGAGTAAGAGGTAAAACTGAATTTCATTTTAGTACGAAATAATTACTTTTTGGACATCCTCTTTTCTGTTGTTATATAGTTATAGATAGTTTGTTTATCCGGATGTTGTTGTGCTGAATGCATTTGAATTGCTGACGAGCTGGCTTTAATATGCCTTAAGTGTATTATATGTAGTTAATATTTGATTTCTATATTTTCATGTTAAATAAATATGCGATAAATTTATACGTGATCATAAAAATAAAAAGGGAGTAAGTAGGAGGCAAGAGGTTATTGGTAAGAGAAAGAGGCGTGAGAATGATCGATTTTAAAGATTGGAATTACAAATCACTCACATGGGTGAGATTTTATTAATAATTTAAATCAAATAGTAATGGCAAAAAAATTAAATGATGCGATGTCCTCCGAAGTGCATATTAATAGTGCGCTTCGTCACTCCCGAAGATGCAAACAAACAAAAGGAGCCACTGAATTGGCTGGTGCAATTGATCCTTTTATCACCGATTTGGAAACAAAAAGTAATGAAACCAAAAAGGAAAAGTTATCGCACGACAACACGTACGACGATTTGGTGTTTAACTCGGGTGGATTGGATGATCGGATCAGAACCATATCAGATAGAGCCAAGCAACACGACAGGGAAAATCCGGGTCGTCCGGTTCATAAACTACTATTTCCCAACGGAGGATATTCCACGATTCTTCGCTATTCTTTTACGAAAAAGGCCGATACCGCAGAAGAAATAAAAGAGCGCATCAAATCATTGGGAGAAGAACATGCATTGGCCGCTCAAGTACCTCTTTTAACCGAAGCCATAACAAAAGTGCGTACTTCTATCTCTGCATTGCAGCAAGCCAATACCAAATTGAGAACTGCTGTTGCCAACGAAGAAGTGGCTCAGGCCAACTTGCGCAAACAATACGAATTCAATTATCTGGATGCGGTAAAGTTGTTTGGCAAAAATTTCGCCAACCGCTTGTTCCCGCAAACAGTTTCCAGGAAAAAAATTGAGGAAGAAGTGGCAGTTGTTGAAGCATAAGCTCTCATAAAAAAGAAAAGTATGCTGTGTAAGTTGACATGGCATACTTTTCAAAAATAAAATGCCTCTTGCAAGCTTGCATGGCATACTTTCCAAAATAAAAATGGCTCATGTAACATTGCATGGCATACTTTCCAAAATGAAAATGGTGTTTGTAAGATAACATGGCATACTTTCAAAAAGAAAAATAGTGCATGTAAGATAACATAGCATACTTTTCAAAACAAAAACAGGCTTTGTAAGCTTACATGCATAGCTTCACAAAACAAAAATGTGCTTTGTAAGCTTGCAGAGCACATTTATTACAATCAGAATGGTAAAAGTACTTGAATGAGAGATTTTAGTAAAATTAAGACAACCATTTTAAAGTTTGAGCATCAGTAGATTAAAGGATTATTAACTAATAAATTGAAATCATGAAAACAATTGGATTAAAACACCTACTTATCCTTATATGTATAAGCATATCACTAGGTGCAGGGTGTGATAAAGATGAGAATGAAATATTCTTAGAATTGAAAACAGGAAGTGATCAAACTCAAATTAAAAAAATAATAAATGGGATCGAATTCAAATATTGTTTATTGAATGAAGAAGAAAAATCAAAAGTAGTATTTAATCATGGCGAAAATATTTTTTTCTATTTTTCAATAACGAATAAGAATGAAAGTAAAATTACTATTGATGGCAAATTAATCAATTCTAATTTTTTTATGGTCAAAAAAGCCTCTTCAAATGAATCTATTGGAAAACCCTGGACTTCTTTGTTTTGCGAGTATAGTCTCAGTCCTCAAGAATTCAACTTAGAACCAATGGAAACATTAGAATTAATCGCCCCTTGGATTGTGCCGATAGAATCAAGTAACAGTTACTTCCCATTTTGTTTTGCGCAAGAAAATTCAATCATACCAATTGATTTGTATTTCTCAGAATTTACGATTGACAGTAGATATATTATATCAAAATCTAGAATTATTAAAAAGGATATAACATTTAAAATCAATTTTGAAATCAAATAGAAGAACTATGAACAAACTCATTACAATTTTTATATGTTTAGTATTAAGCATACATATCGAAAATGTG
The DNA here is from genome assembly GCA_032125735.1 of Labilibaculum sp. Classification (GTDB taxonomy): domain Bacteria; phylum Bacteroidota; class Bacteroidia; order Bacteroidales; family Marinifilaceae; genus Labilibaculum. The sequence goes on along the minus strand of JAQBBZ010000209.1, from coordinate 6,844 downwards.
AAGGCTCAAATAACCACAGTATCATCTAAACAAAATAAAAAGTTTAAAACTTCAGCACAATTAAAAGCTAAAATGAGTGCTAAAGCTAAAAAATCTTTCCCTTACCTCGATGTAAAACCCTTGCTCGAAGAAGACAAGTTAGTAAAGGCTATGGATATTCCTTATCGATTTGGAAAAGGATTTGAGACAGCCTATACATTGAAAGATGGTGATTGGGAAAATACCTCAGATGGTAAGATATGGAGACTTTTGGTAACATCGCACGGTGCTTATTCCCTTAATTTCATTTTTGATGAGCTATCTTTAGCAAAAGGAGCAGAATTATATATTTACAATAAAGATGGGACAATAGTTTACGGCCCTGTCACTTCAGATCAAAACATATCTACTGGTGAGACATTTCTTACTGACTTGGTGAAAGGCGAAACTGTAGTATTACATTTATATGAGCCAAAAAACAAAAAATCAAAATTAAGGATTAGTAAGTTTGTACATGGATATCGTGATATGTTTTCTGATACTAATTATAGCGGCTTAAATGACTCTGAATCATGTAATAATGATGCGAATTGTTTTCCTGATTGGGATCAGGAATCCGATGCTATAGCATTGGTACTATTATCAAATGGTGAGGAATGGTGCTCTGGTTCTTTACTAAATAATACAGCACAAAATTTTCGCCCTTTCTTTTTAACTGCCTTTCATTGCATTGATTCAGATCATAATGATGCATTGTCTGAGGAAGAAATTTCAAATGCAGAAAATTGGATGTTCCGATTTCAATACAGGAAACTATCTTGCGAGAGCAGTATTTTGACAAATACTGTTACATTTAACCGAGCGGATTTTAGAGCTGCATGGAACAATACAGACTTTGCCTTAATGGAAATGGAGAATACACCATTAGGAGATACCCGTTTTACTTGGCTTGGATGGGATCGGACAGAAAATACCCCATCTTCTGGCACGGGTATTCATCATCCTGCGGGTGATGTAATGAAAATATCGTTTGATGATGATGAACTTGATACTAGTTCTTGGGGTGGTATAGATAATCATTGGTTAGTTAATTTTGACGATGGAGTTGTTTAACATGGATCTTCAGGCTCATCTTTATTAGATCAAAATAAAAGAGTGATCGGTCAATTGCATGGAAATCAAAACTATAATAATTCACTTTCTTATTGTGATCAGCCAAGAGCTGAATATGGAAGATTATCTATATCATGGGATGGAGCCAATACAGATGCATCACGTTTAAGCAATTGGCTTGATCCATGTGGAACAGGTTCACAGACAACGAATACATTGCAGAGTGTTTTTATAGAAGGATCTGACATAGTTTGTTCTTCCGGGTCAACATGTAGCATAGGTAACTTATCTCCGGGAACTTCTGTAACCTGGACTTCCAGTTCTAATATAAGTTTTCCATCGGGTAATACCGGAGGAACAGTTACGGCAAAAGCATATTCTTCAACAAGTAGTGGTACTGGTTGGATAGAGGCCACAATTAATGGTGCTTGTGGGGACGTAACTTTACCTCGAAAGGATGTTTGGGTAGGCTTACCATTGTTTAGTTTAATTGGAGAGCCTAATCCACTATTCCCACGTTCTCTGACCACAACTATAATCGATTATTCAATAACAGAGATCCCATCTGGTCAAGGAGTAAATCAAGTAGATTGGTCATATACAGGTCCAATAGCTAGTATTGCGGGAAGTATTTATAAAGCAAACTATAGAACTGCAAACTATGGTGGAGAAGGATTTGTTTATGCACTAGCCACCAATGCCTGTGGATCAAAAGAAAACCGTATTTACTACGAAGTGGAAGATTTCATGTATATGAGTGTATTCCCAAACCCGGTTAATGAATATGCCGAACTGAATTTTTATTCTGGCGATGAATTATCAACTTACCAAAAGGATTCAAAAACCATGATAAGTGTACCGACTGATAGGGTAACCAAAGAAATTGGAGAATACGAAATTCAAATTTGGAATGAAAGAAAAGGTTTAGTAAAACAAATGAAATCGAAAAGCAAAAAATTGCAAATCCCAACCAATAATTTGGAGGAAGGAACTTATTTTCTTCATGTTATTGTAAATGGTGAGGTTTACAAACAGCAATTGAAGGTGCAGCGATAAGCCAATAATATAAAACCAAGCCACTTCCCAATTGGAAAGTGGCTTTTGTTTAGTAGTGTGTTAAATTTTTCTTCTGAAAATTCTATTTCAGATGTTGTTGAAGAAGTGTAAAAACTCTTCGGTTTTCTTCACCATATTGGTCGATCCGGTATAAAACGGAACACGTTCGTGAAGAGAACTTGGTTGAATGGTTAGAATTCGCTGTGTGCCATCAGTTGCTTTGCCTCCTGCCTGTTCGGCAATAAAAGCAATTGGATTGCATTCGTACATCAAACGAAGTTTTCCATTGGGATTTTTACGGGTTTGCGGATAAATGAAAATCCCGCCGTTTAGTAAATTTCTGTGAAAATCAGCAACAAGTGATCCAATGTAACGCGAAGTGTAGGGGCGATTTGATTTCTCATCATATTCCTGACAATACTTAATGTACTTTTTCACACCCATTGGGAAATTGATGTAATTCCCTTCGTTAATGGAATAAATGCTTCCCGTTTTTGGTGTTTTAATGTTGGGATGCGACAAACAGAATTCACCGATTGAAGGATCTAAAGTAAATCCGTTTACTCCCTTTCCGGTTGTGTATACCAACATGGTTGAAGAACCGTAAATGATATAGCCGGCAGCAACCTGTTTGGTTCCATCCTGAAGGAAATCTTCAATCTTCGCAATCTCGCCCCGTGGCGAAAGGCGTTCGTAAATAGAGAAAATGGTTCCGATGGAAACATTTACATCGATGTTCGACGAACCATCGAGCGGATCCATTGCGAAAACATATTTTCCATGCTTGCTCATTTCATCATCGAAAATAATGATGTCTTCATTTTCTTCTGATGCAACAGCACAGCATTCTCCGCAGGCTTTAAGGGCATCAATAAAGTGTGTGTCTGCAAAAACATCCAGCTTCTGCTGATCTTCTCCTTGTACATTCCGATCTCCATGTTCGCCCAAAATATCAACCAAGCCCGCTTTGTTCACGGCACGGTTTACAATTTTAGCTGCAATTCCAACATGATGAAGTAAACGGGATAATTCTCCCTTTGCTCCAGGATGATCGGATTGTCTTTGGATGATGAATTGATTTAGAGTTTGAACATTGTTGTGTTCAGTCATTTTTTAAGGCTTTTTGGTTTACATTCATTTGGTGGCATAAAGTTATGCTTTTTTGTGAAACGCCGAAACACTTATTTCAAACGTTTACGACAATTAATTTTAAGTCGTAAAGCCTAGTCGTATTCGTTGTGCTAAATCGGAAAGGTGAATTGTTGTTTTTAATCTTATTGGAATAGAATTTTGCTTTTGAAATGCTTTTTTATTTCTTTTTAGGCTTGAAAAGTGTGAAATGAATTACAGAATGATCTATTATTATTACAAGGGTGATAATGCTAAAAAATATTTTGTAACTTCATTTTTTATTTTGGAAGTAAGTTTTAATAACAACTGTTTAAGGCTTTTTTGATGAACATATTTAAATTTGGTGGGGCTTCGGTAAATAGTGCTGATGGAGTACGGAATTTTGTGAAAATTGTACAGTCCTACAGAGAGGAAATGGTTATTGTTTTGTCGGCAATGGGCAAAACAACCAATGCTTTAGAAGAGATCGTTGATGCTTTTGTATCTAAGAAGGATGGAATCGAATCTAAAGTGGATTCTTTACGAACTTATCATACAGATATTGTAAATGAATTGTTTCCGAAAAGGGACGATGCTGTATTTTTTAAATTAGATTCTCTTTTTGAGCAATTGCGTGCTTATCTGCAAAAATCACCTTCCTTAACTTATGAGTTCGATTACGATCAAATTGTGTGTTTTGGAGAGCTAATTTCGACTACAATTGTTTCTGAGTATTTACGATTGAGTGGAACACCAAATAAGTGGGTAGATATTCGAACTTGCTTAAAAACCGATGATACCTATAAGGAAGGGCGTGTTGATTGGGAACTTTCGCAGAAATTGGTGCCGCAGATTTTTGGGTTCACGAATACCTTCGTATACATTACTCAAGGTTTTTTGGGCGGTACAACTACAAACCAGACAACAACATTAGGAAGAGAAGGTTCCGATTATACAGCTGCAATTTTATCTTATATTTTGGACGTGGATAAATTAGCAATTTGGAAAGATGTTCCCGGAATTATGAATGCGGATCCAAAGTGGTTGCCTGATGCACAAAAATTAGAACGTATTTCTTATCAGGAAGCTATCGAGCTTGCTTTTTATGGCGCCACGGTGATTCATCCAAAAACCATACAGCCAATTAAAAAGAAGAAGATTCCCTTGCAAGTACGTTCTTTTCTTGATATCAATGAAACCGGAACATTAATTAGTACGGCATCAAAGAAACAAGATCAATTAATACCTGTTTACATTCGGAAGAAGGATCAGGTATTGATTTCGATACGGCCAAGTGATTTCTCTTTTATCCTGGAAGAAAATTTGGGTTCTCTCTTTTCTATTTTCGCCAAACACAGGGTGAAAGTGAATTTAATTCAGAATTCTGCAATTAGTTTTTCGGTATGTGTTGACAAATCAGATCGAAGATTAAAGCATTTAATTGAAGAAATTTCTATCAATTTTGAAGTGAAATATAATGAAGATTTAGAATTAATTACGATCCGTCATCATAATTCTGAAGCTGTTGAAAGAATGACCAAAGGCCGACAAATACTGCTGGAGCAGAGAAGTCGAGATACCGCTCAATTTGTGTTGTTGTAAAAAATATTGGAAAATAATAAAAGACATTGAAGTCGGGAATATTTGGTGGATTCAAAAACTTCCCTATCTTTGTCATCGTTATATAAGGTAAATCTCTCAGGAGAATATCTATAATTTATACAGAAGAAGTAAGAGAACAGGCTCGTTGACCTTCTGACAACCGCGGCTTCCATAGCTGAAAGGTGTCAAATCCTGACCAAATTATTGGTGAATATAAATTAACAGATTATGAAGAAGACTCAAATTAATTACAATCAGCAGGCTCATCCGGAGCAAAACATTAGGTTGCAATCATCAATTACATTGATGATGCGAATGCAACGAATGATGCGTATGATTTAACGCATTCTTTCTAAAATCTTTCCCTTTTTTTAGATACTGGTGCGTATAAAATAACACCGAACCCGGGAATTCAAATTCGAAATTTCATTTTATTATTGATTCTGTAAGTACAGAAACATGAATTAGGTACAACTTAATCTGAAACCACATTTTAGATCAGATTGTTTGCACTGTATGAACTTACGCATTTGCGACATCCGGAAACTCAAGGGTTTCTAACCAAATAATCATTTTTTTTAATCAAGGAATAGGCTTTTATGCTAGATGATAAATCAGAAAAATGGTTGTCATGTAAACGCCTAAAAGCAAATGGCTAACAGCAAATAGCCTGTTCGAAAAATAGAATCGCCATGTCAAATAATTTAAGATACGAAACATTACAGATACACGCTGGTCAGGTAGTTGATGCAACAACCAATTCAAGAGCAGTTCCTTTGTATCAAACCACAGCCTACACTTTCAACAGTTCAGAACATGCAGCAAATTTGTTTGGATTAAAAGAATTTGGGAATATTTATACCCGTTTAGGGAATCCAACCAATGATGTTTTTGAGAAAAGAATCGCTGCTTTGGAAGGCGGAGTTGCCGCAGTTGCAACAGCATCTGGCCAGGCGGCACAGTTCCTTGCATTAACAAATATTTTGGAGGTTGGCGATAATTTCGTAAGCGCTTCTCAAATTTACGGAGGAACATACAATCAGTTTAAAGTTCAGTTTAAAAAGTTGGGCATCGAGTGTCGTTTTGTCGATATCGATGAGCCGGATACTATTATTCCTTTGATCGATGAAAAGACCAAAGCAATTTATATAGAGGCACTGCCAAACCCTAAATTTTCAATACCAGATTTTGAAAAGGTATCTGCAATAGCTAAAAAATATGATATTCCTTTAATCGTTGATAATACTCTGGGTGCAGGAGGATATTTATTCCGTCCATTGGAGCACGGAGCCAATGTTGTTGTTGAGTCGGCAACCAAATGGATTTGTGGACATGGTACTGCTGTGGGTGGCGTAATTGTTGATGGTGGAAACTTCAATTGGGGAAATGGAAAATTCCCTCAGTTTACTGAGCCTTCAGAAGGATATCATGGATTGGTATTCTGGGATGTTTTCGGTGCCGATGGACCTTTTGGAAACATTGCTTTTGCAATTCGTGCCCGGGTAGAAGGTTTACGGGATTATGGTTGTAGCCAGAGTCCGTTCAATTCTTTTCTGTTATTACAGGGATTGGAAACACTTTCGTTGCGTTTAGATCGTCATGTTGAAAATACAATAGCTCTAGCTAAATGGTTAGAAGAACAAGATTGGGTTGAGCAGGTGAATTATCCGGGCTTACCATCAAGTCCTTACTACGAAAGAGCTCAAAAATACTTCAAGAAAGGAGCCGGTTCAGTTTTAACTTTCAAGGTTAAAGGTGGAAAAGAGCTTGCCGATAAATTGGTTGATGGAGTGGAACTACTTTCGCATGTGGCCAATTTGGGAGATGCAAAATCATTGATTATTCACCCAAGTTCAACCACTCACGAACAGTTGAGTCTGGAAGAGCAAAAAGCTTCGGGTGTTGAGCCAGGTTTGCTTCGTATTTCGGTAGGTATCGAACACATCGAAGATATCAAAGCTGACATCAAGCAAGCTGTTGAGAA
>JAQBBZ010000208.1:0-2645 GCA_032125735.1 Labilibaculum sp. | reverse complement strand
GACAGGTCAAAGGACGCTGTCAGGTTTAAAACAGAATTATATAATTTGCACACAATATGATATTTAATTTTAAGAAAAAACAAGCCGAACAATTACGAGCCTCTTTTGGGGAACTGAAAGAGGCATCCTGCAATTTTGATTTGATTGAGAAGTATTTTCGGAATAAAGATCATTCAGCATCTTTTCAGGAACTTTCGGATAAAACTTGTAACGATCTCGATTTTGATGAGTTGTTCATGTTTTTGGATCGTACAAATTCAAAAGTTGGACAACAATACCTGTACAACAAATTGAGAGTGATTCCTTCTGATTCTAAAAATTTAGAATTAGATGAGGAGCTGATCACTCAATTTGCTACTAATTCTGATTTTCGACTTGAGGTTCAGGCCGAACTAACGAAACTGAATCAGCGCGAGGCTTACTACATTTCCACTTTGTTTCAGGAAGCGCATTTGGAGCAGCCAAAATGGTTTTTTGTGATGCGATTGCTATCCTTTACCAATATTTTATCTCTTCTTCTTTTGCCTTTTAATTATAAATTGGGTTTCGTTATAATAGGTGTTTTTATCATCAACATCTGCTTTCATTTGTGGAACAAGAAAAACTTGTCGACCTATTCCAGTTCCATTCCCCAGCTCTTGAGCCTTAAGCGTGTTGCGAACCATTTGTTTCAACACGAAAGCTTGAAAAAGATCAGCCCAGCTTTGAACGAATCGATTAAAATAATTGATCAGCTTAGAAACCGAATGCTCATTTTTAAATTGGAATCGCATATTCAGGGAGATATGCAGGTGATATTTTGGACAATTTTAGAATTGCTTAAAATTCTTTTCCTGATAGAGCCATTACTATTATTCGGGGTGTTAAAACGTTTGGATACAAGAAGAAAAGAAATTGAGGCTGTGTATATGTTTGTTGGGCGAATAGATGCGCTGATTTCAATTGCATCCTTGCGAAAAGGTACGGGTTCCTGGTGTATTCCTAAAATTGATGAGGCGAACAGTCTGATCGAAGCAAATGAGATCTATCATCCTTTACTAATTGATTGTGTTGCGAACAATATCAAAGTAAACGACAAATCGATATTGCTTACAGGTTCAAATATGTCTGGCAAGACCACTTTTATACGGGCAATTGGAATTAATGCAATTACAGGATTATGCATTAATACTTGTTTTGCTGAATCGATGGTGATTCCGCGAGCTCGTATCCATTCAGCCATTCGTATTAGTGATGATTTGATGAATGACAAGAGTTATTACTTCGAAGAGGTTCTTACGATTAAGGATATGATTGATAATGCAGGCAATGGCACAGCCAATTTGTTTTTGTTGGATGAGATTTTTAAAGGCACGAATACGGTTGAAAGAATATCGGCAGGAAAGGCGGTATTGTCTTCATTGGCAAAAAACGAAAATATTGTTTTTGTATCTACCCACGATATTGAATTAACCGATTTGTTGGAGGATGAATATGAATTGTATCACTTTAGTGAAATTGTAAGCGATAAATCGGTTGATTTTGACTACAAATTGAAGGAAGGCAAGCTGAAAAATAGAAATGCCATCAGAATTCTTCAAATTAACGGTTACCCGGATGAAGTAATTCAAGAGGCGATGGCATTAGCTGAAGAACTGGATCGAAATAAGGTTTTAGAATCCTAAGAAGTCTTTTTCACCCAACTGATTAAAAAAATCAAGGAATGTCTCAGTACGAATACCTGAATTAGAGGTAAATTGCAGTAGTAAAACATTAACAAATTGGAAGCACTAAAAATTACGGTTCAGATTCAGGCTATAAAAGAGCAGGAAATAGATTGTTTACTTTCGGATGAAAAGGAAAGTATTCGCGTAGTTTATTTTCCTGTCGAAAGTAATGTTGTTTATTTAGACGATTGCAATCTGGCAGAAGTCGTTCGTAAAATTCAATTCCAATTCGAGAAAGTGATGCGGTCTGCTATTAGCGGTAATTTAAGGCTGGGGCAAACCATTAACTGTGTATTTATTGACGGTTTCAATTTTGTAAAAGAAGCTGACTTTCACCATTATATTAGGGTTGATCGGAGGACTGAAAAGTTGAAGATTACCACAAGTGAAACGGAAATGAAAGGCATTCATAAAATTTATGCCGACGGATCGTATGCTTGTGAAATGAATCAGTCGGGTTATGGTGGTTTTACCGAAACTCCTGATGGAGAACAACATATTTATCAGCAGTCTTTTAAGCAGGGAAGTAGCAATATGATGGAGTTATTGGCTGTAATGGAAGGCTTGGAGCATCTGGAATCTGTTGAAAAGATACAAGTAAATACTGATAGTCGTTTTGTAATACGAGGGCTTGTTCAGTGGATTCACTTCTGGCAGCATAACAATTGGCAAACCGCCCATGGCTGTGAAGTGAAATTTGTAAAAGACTGGCAAAAAATGAATCGGCTTTGCGAAGGGAAATTGATGGAGTTTAAATGGATAAAAGGACATTCTGGAAATGAGAAGCAAGACTTTTGCCATCAATTAGCCAGAGAATCTACTAATGGTCAAAAATAAACAAATATTGACCCCGAACACTTTTTCTTGAAGCCCACTCAGATTAGGAGTTGTGACAAAAAAAGCTGTAGTTTTGCTGTTCTCACTCAAAGTGAGGCCAGC
>JAQBBZ010000207.1:0-5545 GCA_032125735.1 Labilibaculum sp. | reverse complement strand
TCCTCTAAAGCTTGTATTTGCAAACTAATAGCTGGTTGCGAAACTCCCATCGACTTGGCTACACCGATATAACTTCCGATTCGGCCTAAAGCCAAAGCATATTTTAATTGTTTTAAGGTCATCCAATAACTTTTTCTTATCCGAAACATGAAGTTAATAAAATTTCCTTTTAAAAGATCTCAGAATTGAAATTTTAGATAAGAGAAAAAAGGGAATAATAAAGTTAATCGTGCCTGAACGAACAGCAAGATAGTTTTGTACCTTTGGCATTCAAAAAAAATTAACAAACTTGAGAATTGATGAAGGAAATTGAGTTGGTGACGAGTAAAAGTCTACTAGCTTATATCTCTCATCTTAAATCTTATTCAGCATGAAAATAGGAATTATAGGTGCAATGGAAGTTGAAGTTGTGAAGCTTCGCGATCAATTGTCCAACAGAAAAGAACAAAAAAAAGGCTCATTTGTTTTCTATACCGGGAATTTAAACAATGTTGAAATCGTTTTGCTTCAATCGGGTATTGGAAAAGTAAATGCGGCCATTGGTGCAGCTTTATTAATTGATAACTTTCAGCCAGACTATGTGATTAACACGGGTGCTGCAGGTGGCTTTCCTGGTAATTTAAAAGTTGGCGATATCGTAATATCCGAAGAAGTCATTCATCATGATATGGATTGTACCGTTTTCGGTTATAAAATAGGCCAAGTACCTGGAATGCCTGCTAGTTTTATCGCAGATGAGAAACTAATTGCTTTGGCGGATAAGTCAGTTCATCTATTAACTGATTTACAGACAAAAAAAGCAACGATTCTTACTGGTGATCAGTTCATGAATAATGCAGAAGCTACAAGTAAGATAAAAACCCTATTCCCTAAGGCCGAAGCCGTTGAAATGGAAGGTGCTGCAATTGCACAAACCTGTTACCAATTCAAGATTCCATTTGTAGTTATCCGATCTATTTCGGATATTGCAGGACAGGAGAATGCAATGGAATATCAGGAATTTGTTGAGATAGCAGCAGTCAATTCAGCCAAAATGGTAACTGAAATGGTTCGTGAGTTGGGAAATCAGAATTAAAAATAGAAAAATGGAAAAAATAGCAAGCTTTACAGTCGACCACAATAAATTGAAGAGAGGGATTTATGTATCCCGTAAGGATAAAGTTGGAGCAGAAACCTTAACCAGTTTCGATATTCGCACCAAATTACCTAATATGGAACCTGCCATGGATATTCCTGCAATGCATACCATGGAGCATTTAGGAGCAACCTTTTTGAGAAATCATAAGGAATGGGCTGACCGCACGATTTATTTTGGCCCAATGGGTTGTAGAACTGGATTCTACGCCATTTTTCATGGTGATTTAGAATCAAAGGATATTGTAAAATTAACTCAGGAGATGTTTAATTTCATGGCTAATTTCACCGACGAAATTCCAGGAACGAACAAAATTGAGTGTGGAAATTACATGAGCCACGATTTACCAATGGCGAGATGGGAATCGAACAAATTCAAAACTGAGGTTTTGGGAAATCTTACTGAAGAAAATTTGAATTATCCTGAATAAGGAATAAACAATACAAAATTTAAAGAGGCTGTTATTCATATTAGAATACAGCCTCTTTTTATGTTTAAATTTCCTTATATTTATTGCGGATAAATAACTGTACTCAATGAAAATTTCAGGATCCAAGTTTCTTATTATAACGATATTGATATTACTAATTCCCATTTATGGAAATTGGAAACTGATTGTGCATGGAGAAAAAACAGAAGGTGTTGTTGTAAAGATTATTGTTGAAAACACTGGCATGTTAGCATCTTTTTATTCCATTATTGCCTACGAAGCGAATCAAAAGCAATATGTTCTAAGAGGTCCTGAAAATGTAGAATATCCTGTTGGAAAAAAATTTCAGATTCTTCACTCAAAGGAAGATCCTCAAGATGCAATCATTTTCTCAATAAAAGGATTCTATTTTAACAAATTCGCTTCAATTTCGGTTGTGTTATTCATACTGTGGATCGCATTTTACTTAAGCTTTTCGCCCAAAAGTGCAAACAGAGACTCTGGAAAGAAAAAAATGAATTCAAATGGCGAGACTCGCAGAAAAAAACTGCTTTAAAAACAGATAATTGTTTGATTTACCTCCCAAACACAAAAACCCCTAACAACTATTTAAAATAATTGAGCCAAATTAGCACCTCCCCTTCCACATTTCACATTTCGTACATTTTGATTCTAAATTGCAACAAGTCTGTAGCGAAAACTAGACAAATCATAAGGAAAACCAGTCAGAATTTACTAATTTGGCAGGCAAACATTCAAAAAGTACTAATACTAAACCTAACAACGTGAAAAAGACTTTTCTTTATGTACTTGTTGCAGGTATCGGTTTAACCGGTTGCAATAGTAACAAAAGTGAGCAAAAGACTGAGAATCCGTTTTTTGCAGACTACAACACTCCACATCAAACAGTTCCTTTCGACTTAATTAAATTTGAGCACTTCGAGCCAGCTTTCATGGAAGGCATGAAACAAGGATTACTTGAAATTGATGCTATTGCTAACAGCAAGGAGACACCAACTTTCGAAAATACAATTATTGCCTACGAAAAGTCTGGTGCATTACTTGATAAAGTAAGCGATGTATTCTATAATATTAAAGGATCTGAAAACACAGATTCTATTGCAGCTCTTGCAAAAAGATTGTCTCCTTTAATGACAAAGTACAGTGCTGATATTAGTTTGAATGAGAACTTATTCAAAAGAATTAAATCGGTTTACGAGCAAAAAGATGAATTAACTCTTTCTGTTGAAGAACTAAGCATGTTAGATAAAATTTACAGTGGTTTTGTTCGTAGCGGAGCAAATCTTGCTGCAGATGAGAAAGACCAATTACGTGCGATCGATTCAGAACTTTCAGCTTTAACGCTACAATTTGGAGATAATGTTTTAGCCGAAACAAATAGCTTCGAATTGCTAATCGACAACGAAAAAGATCTTGCTGGTTTACCTGCAGGTGTTATTGCTGGTGCCGCTGAAACAGCAAAAGCTGCTGGTAAAGAAGGTAAATGGTTGTTTACTACTCAAAGTCCAAGCATGCTTCCTTTCTTGCAATACGCTGACAATCGCGATTTAAGAGAGAAAATTTACATGGGATATATAAATCGTGGTAACAATAACAATGAATTCGATAACAAAGAAATTGCAAAGAAAATTGTAAATCTACGTCTTAAGCGTGCTCAGTTATTTGGATTCAATAACCATGCAGAATTTGTTCTTGATAAGAACATGGCTAAAACTCCTGAAAATGCATTTAAATTATTGAATCAACTTTGGGCAGCAGCATTGCCAAATGCTAAAAAAGAAGTTATTGAAATGCAAAAAGTGATTGATCAAGAAGGTGGTAAATTCCAGTTAGCTTCTTGGGATTGGTGGTATTATTCAGATAAAGTAAAAAAGGCGAAATACGATTTAGATGAAGAGGAATTAAAACCTTACTTCGAAATTAACAATGTTCGCGATGGTGCTTTTGCTTTAGCTACTAATTTATACGGAATCAAATTTATTCCTCGTAACGATATCGCAAAATTCAATCCTGAAAATCAGGTATTCGAATTGCAGGAAGCTGATGGATCACACATTGGTATCTTCTACTTGGATTATCACCCACGTGCTTCGAAACGTGGTGGTGCATGGATGAGCGCATTCCGCAAACAGTCTGGTTTTGGTACAGATAAGCTGGTTACTCCTGTAATCATGAACATTTGTAACTTTACGAAACCAGTTGGCGATACTCCTTCTCTATTAACTCCTGATGAAGTAGAAACTTTATTCCACGAATTTGGTCATGCATTACATGGCTTTTTATCGAAGTGTAAATACAACATGTTGTCAGGAACATCTGTTTCCCGCGATTTTGTTGAACTTCCATCTCAGGTAATGGAAAACTGGTGTTTCGAACCAGAAATGTTAGCATTATACGCTAAGCATTACCAAACAGGTGAAGTAATTCCTGTTGAATTGGTGAAGAAAATTCAAGATGCGGGTAAATTCAACCAAGGATTTGCAACAGTTGAATACTTAGCTGCTTCCATGTTGGATCTGAAATATCACACATTAACGGAAGAGTTAACTGAAGATGTAATGACTTTCGAGAAGAAATATCTTGATGAGCTTGGATTAATTCCTGAAATCTATTCAAGATATCGTTCAACATACTTCAACCATATTTTTTCTGACCCTGTTGGTTATTCTGCTGGATACTACGCTTACATTTGGGCAGGTGTTCTTGATTCTGATGCATTTATGGCATTCAAAGAAACTTCATTGTTTGACAAGGAAACTGCTGCAGCTTTCCGCGATAATGTATTGGCTAAGGGTGGTACTGAAGATCCGATGGAATTGTACAAGAAATTTAGAGGTGCAGAACCTAGTATTGATGCATTATTGATCAAACGTGGTTTAAAATAAATTTAAAGACATTAGCTTATAGTCGTTAGCTATTCGCTAATTTCCAAAACATATAAAAACCGATCTGAAAAAATCAGATCGGTTTTTTTTATATTAGTAATTACTCCTTACAAATTGTTTTTAATCCTCGAATTCTGCTTTTTTAATGTACATATTCAAAACTTTCTGTTGCATTTCATCAATTGGATAACCTTCGGGTTCCAAAACAAAATTCATTGCAATTCCATCCAGCATTGATGCAAGAAAGCGCGTTTCCATCTTTGGATTTTCGGCACCTTCTTTACGAAAATAGTCTCCTATGATAGCAAATTTGGGGCTTACAATTTCGTGCAACTCATGTTTGTATTGGTCAACAACGCCTGGTTGAAGTCGTAACGAATAGAAAAGTTTAAAGAATTCCAGATTTTTTTCAACGGAATCAAAATAATCATCGATAAAAAACAGTAATTCAACTTCCAGCAATTTACCATCCTGATTTGTATCTACACTATCGAATATCATATGAACAGCTTCGGCAACTATTGTGTTAAGCAGTTTTTCTTTGGTCTCAAAAAGAGAAAATAGCTTCTGCTCACTAATGCCAACTTCACTTGCAATCATGGCTCCTGTTGTCGCGAAATAACCATCTCGTACAAATATTTCTAAAGCAATGTTTAGAATATCTTTTCTCATTAAATCATCTGCTGGTTTTATTTTAGTTACTGCCATAATCATAAATTTTAAGAATTAAGCCTCTTCTCTATTCGTAAGTTACGACAGAATTTATCTTATTTCCAAAATTTAATATCATGTACCAATAAATAATCCAAAGAGAAGATCTTTTAAAAGGCAATATTTAATTGATTTTTTCATTTATATTTTGCCCCATTTTCTCTACTTCTTCAAATCCTGAACCAAACGATTCATGGAAATCATATCAAAATCACCGAATTTTTCAGCTTCGTAATTCTTAACAAATTCCTGATTAATTAGGAAAAGTTTACTGTTGTAGGTATCCTGAGGAAAGGTGTTTTCGCTATGAAATTCATCAAAATCTTTAAAATTAAGCGGACAAGTCGATAATTCCCAATCATC
>JAQBBZ010000206.1:0-2566 GCA_032125735.1 Labilibaculum sp. | reverse complement strand
TGGATTGCAAAAGGAGATACTCCCTGTTTGTTCATTTCGGCAATTCATAAGCAAAATATCGAGGAATTTCGCGAGGTAATTTACAATGTTGTAAAGGAAATTCATTCAGCTCGATTCCCATATAACGACTTTTTGTATCAGGATTATTCTAATTTGATGGATTAATTCTAAGAGTATATAACCAGAGGTTGGTTAACATGCGAATTATTTTTGTGTATGTTATTGGGGTGCTATTCGTAAGATGTAATAAGGCCAATGAAATTGTTTTCATTGGCCTTATTTATAGTGTTATACAAGATTATTTTTTGCTAGGTACTCTGCGATTTGAACAGCATTTGTAGCTGCTCCTTTTCGAAGGTTATCTGAGACAATCCAGAGGTTTAAAGTGTTTGGATTTGAAAAATCTCTACGAATTCTACCAACAAAAACTTCATCTTTTCCGTGTGCATATTTTGGCATTGGATATTCGTTGTTGTCTAAATTATCCTGAACAATTACACCTTCTGCTTCAGAAAGAATTTTTCTTACTTCGTCAAGATCAAAGTCATTCGCAAATTCGATATTTACAGATTCTGAGTGTCCGCCAACGACAGGTACTCGCACCGCAGTAGCAGTAACTCTTATGCTCTCATCTTTTAAGATTTTCTTGGTTTCATTAGCCAATTTCATCTCTTCTTTGGTGTAGCCATTTTCAGTAAACACATCACAATGAGGAAGACAATTCTTGTCTATTTCGTATGGATATGCCATCTCTCCGTCAATTCCATTTCTCTCATTTTCAAACTGTTTAACGGCTTTAACCCCAGTTCCAGTAATTGATTGATAAGTTGAGATAACCAAGCGTTTCATCTTGTATCGCTTGTGCAAAGGTGCAAGAGCAACAACTAATTGTATGGTTGAACAATTCGGATTGGCAATAATTTTGTCTTCTGTGGTTAAATCGACAGCATTTATTTCCGGAACAACCAATTTCTTGTCCTTATCCATTCGCCAAGCCGATGAATTATCGATAACAGTAGTACCTGCTTTTGCGAATTCAGGAGCCCATTTTAAAGAGGTGTCTCCACCAGCTGAAAAGATTGCAATTTGTGGTTTTAATTCAATTGCATCTGTCATACTGATTACTTTGTATTTTTTTCCATTAAATACAACATCCTTTCCTATAGATCTTTCACTGGCTACAGGATATAATTCACTAATCTGAAAATTTCTTTCTTCCAGAACCTCCAGTATTTTCTGGCCAACTAAACCCGTGGCGCCAACAACTGCAATTCTCATAACATAATTTGGTTTAAATAATTGATTGCAAATTTAATTATAGTTAAATTAGCTTTTAATGCAAAAAGCAAATCAAATTTAAAAGGAATTTTCCATGAAAAAAACTCTTTACTTGAAATTGTTTTTATTGCTGTTTCTGCTGAACAGTAATTGTTTATATGCTGATGATATTTGGAAAACTGACTTCACCAGCGATATTGGTAAAGGTTATTGGGGTAGCAATTCAGATTTAACTGGAATTACTGATTGGTCTCTGGATGTTTCTAACTGTACTCTCTCCGATGATGATGATTACGCAATGGTTGTTGGAACAGGTGGTGGAAGATTTGAGGTTAAGGATTGTGATGGAGAAGCTGTTTGGAAAAGTAAGTCGGTCGATATTTCGGGCTTTACGGATATTTCAATTTCTGTTTTATTAGCAGAAACAGGAAGTTCTACAAATTCTGGTAAATATGCAAAAGCGTACTATATAATTGATGGATCTGAGGAGATTCTTCTTGAGTTGGATGGTGAGAATATTGGTAATTGGGGAAGTGCAAATGCAACTCAATCTGGTGTAAACGGATCAAGTTTGGAAATCATTGTTCGATTGAATAATCCAAATGCAGGCGATTTGGTTTATTTTGATAATGTTGTGATAAGCGGCACCCCGGTTGTTCCCGAAACCGATAAGTTGACTCGTATTCAGGCTTCTGATAATCCTGTTGAATCGAGTCTTCTCAGCACAAATTGCAACTCAAAAGAAAAGGCTTTAATCGTTTTCCGATTTGTAATTGATGAAACAGCAGAAGCAACAGATGGCTTTCCAACTAAAATCTCACGAATGACCTTTTACAATTCGAATCTTGATAATGGAATGAATTGGAAGAGTTGCTTAGGAGGTATTTCTTTGTTTTCGAATAACGAAGAGATTATTCCTCAAAGTAGTTTTATTGAGGCTGATTCTATTGTGATGAATTTCGCTGAAAATCAAATTAATGTTACCGATGGTGAAAAAATGGAATTTGATTTACGTTGTTATTTAAATTCAGATAATCCACTTACCGATGGAGAAATTTTTCAATTTCATTGTAAAGAAACTGCTCGGGGGTTTACAATATTCACTTCAGGATCTGGTTTTAATTCAGCAAACGAAATGTTTTCTTCTGCAATTCATAGAGTTGAAGTAGAGGCTACTCGAATGATCTTCTCTGAGTGTCCGGATACTCTTATTCGCAACCAGTATTTTTCTGTATTTATTAATGCCGTGGATGACTTTAATAATCTTGACTTAGATGCGAATCAATCG
>JAQBBZ010000205.1:0-7940 GCA_032125735.1 Labilibaculum sp. | reverse complement strand
ATTTCAATCCACTATAGTGAGTCGTAATTACACTTCTTATATTTCCTTGATAAAAAATATCAGCTACGGCATTCACAATTGCCAAGCCTTCAACCGGATTTGTTGTGCGAGCCAATTCATCGATTAAAATCAAAACCTGATTCTGTTTTTTCGATTCCTTTACCATACGACTCACGCTCAACATTTCTGAAGCAAAAGAAGACAAGCCATTTAATTCTGACTGCTCATCGCCAACAGATATCATTACTTTATCAACAATGCTGATTTGTGCTGATGTTGCTGGAACAAAAAAGCCAAATTGAAACAAATACTGACAAAGAGCGAGTGTTTTTAACACGACAGTCTTCCCAGCCATATTTGCTCCTGTAATTACACAAACCGATTGCTCAAGCTCGATATCAATGGCCTGATAATCTTTCTTTTGATTTACCAGTTCATTTTTAATCATCGGATTGAACATTCCCTTGTATGCAGTATTTCCTTCTGAAATAGTCGCTTTACTCAAATTCCATTTTTTGGACTGAACCGCTTTCGCGATCAATAAATCCAAATGAGCCAATTGCTGTAATGCATTTGCCAAATCGATTCCATGCAACGAAAGCTTACCACACAATTCCTCACGGACTTTTGCCTCAATAGATTGTGCTTTGTAGAATAAAATGTCGATCTCAAGATCAAAATCACCATTCTTACTCTTAGCTAATTTCAACTCTTTACGAGCCGTAGCCAATTCATCAGAATAATTATCGTAGATGTAAAAAGATGGAATTTTTGTATTTTGAGGATCCAGCAAACGAATCAACTGACTTAAATTCTGTATTTCCAAAAAACTCTGTCTTCCTTCTTTTTGAAGCTCAACAATCTCCTGAGCCACCAAAGCAAACACTTTAATTTCAAATAGTTCAATATCATCCAGCACCAAATCACCAAGCAAATTATTCACGCTTCCGCGGATATCACGCAAGTGCATTAATTTGTTCTGAATTTTCGAAATCAGATCTGAATTAAACTCCAAAACTTGCACTAGTTGATCAACAAGGTTCAATTCTGCAGTAATCTCATTTTCGCAACACATCATTTTTGAATCAAGCAGAAAGCGTCTTCCCATTGGAGATCTTAAATCAAGATCTTCCGCCAGAAACTTTACGCCACTCATATGTGATACTACCTCTCGAAACAATACCGATTGTGAAATTGGATTAATAACAGCATCGCTTCGCTTGCTATTTTTATCAATTTCTACATCGGCATTATGCCTTAAGGTTGCTATCATATTTGACTTCAAATCTTGCATAACATGCTACATTTTTTTTATATCATAAACAGGTATATCTACCTTATCCTCTAATGCTTTTTTCAACTCATCCGAATTTAATCGGTAACCATCCGGCGAAACAGGATTGATTGTAATTGCCACCAAATTGGTTTTATTCAAAACCTGCATACTTCCGCCTCGCTTTACAAAAGCATAATAGGTTTCAGGGCTGGCAAAAACTCTTGTAAAATCCCTTACAATCAAGTTGATTTCAGAAATCTGTTTCTGATTCTTCAGAAATTCTAAAAACTGATCCGTTACGGCGCCGCTCACAAAAAAGCAATTACCATGCTGAAAAAGCTTATCTTTTTCTTTCTTAATCAACAATACAGAACTAATTCCTGTATCCTGAAACTTTCCTTGCGAATCGATCGCCCAAATGCCATTATCCACTTTAGATAATTGAGTTTTCAAATTCATTTCAATTTCCGGCAACTGAATCAAGTCATACACATATTTGGTTTTGTAAACCAATTGGGTAATATTTGCCGAAAGAGCTGCTCCTGTTGCCAAAATCATGGCTTCGGTTACAGTTGGTGATCCTATACTTTTGCGAGACAAAGCTCCATCAACAATGGTTAACTCTACTCCTTTATTTTTTAAATCAGCAATTAACTCCTTAATGGAATGATTGCTTGCCGGCCCCGATAAAAGAACCTTGCCTTTAGTTAAAGCTTTTGCGGTTACCAATCGACCTAAGCTGGTTGATTGACGAGAGACATCTATAATTTCAGAAACCAACTTTCGCTGTTTGTAATGCAATTCAGAAGTCACAAATATCATCCCTTCGCTAAGCTCAATTTCCGGCTTATTTGTTTGTGTGACTTGATCACAGTTTTCACCATCAATACCAATTGAAGTCAGAGCTATTTGTTTACGGCTGTCCCTAAGTCGGGACAGCACGTAATTCAAACACTCGGTTTTCCCGGTATTTTTTTCAAGTCCAACAATCGAAAGACTATTGTATTTATCTATGTCGTTAAGAAACGGCATCTTTCTTTTTATTTCTATCTTTTCTCGCTAAATCATCTGGTTCTATAGATAATTTATCGCCATTTAAAAGAGACGCAACACCCTCATGTTTCTCATTCACAGAACAATCAGGACAAGCGCATTTGTTATCGTAATGAGCAGGTTCGGTATAGGTCGTAATCACCCCTTCAAAATTTCTCATTACCACTTTCCCCGGACTCTGAGAAATCACATACTGAGGCATCACCGGAGTTTTTCCTCCACCACCCGGAGCATCAACCACAAAAGTAGGTACTGCAAAACCAGAAGTATGACCACGAAGGTTCTCAATAATTTCAATTCCTTTAGAAACCGGAGTTCTGAAATGCTCCAATCCCATCGAAAGATCGCACTGATAGATATAGTAAGGACGAACTCTGTTCATCACTAGATTGTGCATTAACTTTTTCATGATATGAACACAATCATTCACCCCTCTCAAAAGCACCGATTGATTTCCTAAAGGAATACCTGCATCCGCCATACGGGCCAAAGCAATTTTCGCATCCTCCGTCATCTCTGCAGAGTGATTAAAATGTGTATTCACCCAAATTGGATGATATTTTTTCAACATATTCACCAAATTATCGGTAATACGCTGAGGTAAAACAACAGGAGTACGAGTTCCAATACGAATGATTTCAACATGAGGAATATCTCGTAATCGCCTGATAATGTATTCTAATTTATCATCGCTGATTAATAGAGCATCACCACCAGAAAGAACTACATCTCTCACTTGTGGTGTGTTTGCGATGTACTCAATTGCTTTTTCGATATTATCCTGAGGTGTAGAAGCATCGGACTGACCGGCAAAACGACGGCGGGTACAATGACGACAATACATCGAACACATATCCGTAATCAGGAACAAAACACGATCCGGATAACGGTGAGTCAATCCAGGAACTGGAGAATCCTCATCTTCGTGAAGAGGATCCAAAAGATCTGCTTTAGAATAATGAACTTCTGCAGCTGTTGGAATTGCTTGCTTACGTATAGGACAATCTGGGTTCTCCTGATCAATCAGAGTCATGTAATATGGAGTAATTGCCATACGCAATGATGCCAATGATCGGCGAACGCCTTCTTCTTCCTCTTCAGTCAGGCTAATATATTTCTTTAACTGATCTAATGTTTCAATACGGTTTCTAACCTGCCATTTCCAGTCATTCCACTGAATATCGGTTACCTCAGGAAACATATCTCTTCGTCTGTCGTTGTTAGTCATTATACGTATAGTTTTTCGAACAATTCTCTAATTCCTTTTGAATTTCTAATGATATTTAATGTTAGGTCGGCATGCCCAATTGCATAACCATTCCCTACAATCATATCCACATCTTTACCAACACCCTCTGCTCCAAGAGCAGCTTTACTAAATGATGTGGCCATTGAGAAGAAATAAACGCATCCTCTATCTTTAGTGATCAAGATGGATGACATTTCGGTAGAAGCTACATTTACATTGTTGATAACAACATCACAACCTTCTTCACCTGTAATTTCGGTTACTCTTGTGTAAACATCCATTACATCGGTAGCGTCGCCAACAATAACATCGGTTGCTAAGCCAAGATCCTTAATCCGTTGTGCATTTTCCTTCGAATATTCCACAACAATCACCTTACCATTAGGTCCAACTTTCTGCATTGCCTGATAGCAACAAAGCACACCCGATTTTCCACCACCACCGATGATACAAACTGTGTCGCCTTCTTTCACCAAGCGATCTACCTGAGCAGGAGCACCAGCAACATCTAAAGCCGCCAAAGCTAATTTTTCAGGCAAGTCTGTTGGAAGAACTGCATACAAACCACTTGCAAAAAGAATAGCTTGAGCATCTGCATCAACCTGATCGTTAGAAAGATTAATATTTGTAATCTTTTCGATCTTAAGAGGAGTTAATGATAAAGAAACCAATGTGGCTATTTTATCTCCAACTTTTAAATCCTGGTTTGGGAACTTAGGACCAACCGCCTTAACCGTTCCAATCAACATTCCACCAGAACCCGTTACCGGATTTTGCATTTTACCACGCTCAGCAACAATAGAAAGAATCATTTCTTCCATTTTTGCTTTATCAGCATTACAAGCACCCTTAATTTGAGTAAAACTTGCCGAATCAATATTCAGGGTTTGAACATCAATTAAAACCTCATTGTCGTAAATCGACATCGTATTGTCCAACTTTTGAGCTGGCTGTGGAAGAGTACCTTTTGGTTCAAGTACTCTGTGTGTTCCGTATTTATTTCCTTTATTCATTTTTCTTTATCAGATATGAGATGTTAGATGTGAGATTTAAGATCTCTCTTCTTATTATCTAATCTTACTTTTGTTTTAATCCTAAAATTTCGCGCGCTTCGGCTGGAGTAGCAATCTCGCGACCTAATTCTTTCGCCAAACGAACTACTTTCTCAACCAACTGACCATTCGATTCAGCCACAATACCCCTTGATATCATTGTATTATCCTCAAAACCCACACGAACGTGTCCTCCATCAATAATAGCAGCAGTAGCCAATGGGAATTCAAAACGACCAACACCTGCAACCGTATAAGTTGCATCAGCAGGAATGCTTTCTCTCAAGAAAACAAAGTCGCGAAGTGTACCAGAAATTCCTCCATTTACTCCCATTACAAAATCGAAGTGCATTGGCGATTTAATAAATCCTTTCTTGTGCAGACGAAGCGCCATATCAATCATCGATTTATCAAACACTTCCAACTCCGGTTTAATTCCTCTCTCGATCATTCTCTCACCGAAATACTTAATTGTATTTTCAGTATTCTCGAAAATTTCATCGCCACCAAAATTTAAGGTTCCACAATCAAGAGTAGCCATTTCCGGGTCCAACTCAGTTGGCTGTAATCTTTCATCGTTGGTCATACCAACAGCACCACCAGTTGATGGCTGAATAATTACATCAGGATATTTCGCATGAATCGCATCCATCACCATTTTGAAACGGTTCTTATCTTGAGTAGGAGTTCCATCATCTTTCCTTACATGAAGGTGAATAATGCTGGCTCCAGCTTCGTAAGCCAAACCTGCTTCACGCACACATTCTTCAATAGTATAAGGAACATTTGGATTGTGCTCTTTTGTAACTTCTGCGCCACAAATGGCCGCTGTGATGATCAGTTTTTCCATGACTAATATTTATTTACGCTGACTAGCTTTTGGTGTAACACATGTTCCTGTTGCTCTGCAAACAACAACTGCTTCTTCTAGAAAATCAGCTGCCGATTCAGAAATATCCGTTCTCGGTACAATTACTTTGCGAGCTTCAAAAGTCATTTTACGACTTGAGTTACCTTCCTTAATAATTTCACCAACTGCTTCGATATAATCACCTGCATAAACCGGAGCTAAAAATTCTACATTCTCGTAACCTGCAAATAATCCCTCATCACCATCACGACGGATTAACAATTCTGTTGCAACATCACCAAATAACTGAAGCATCTTTGCTCCATCTACAAGATTTCCACCATAATGAGCATCATGAGAACTCATGCGCATTCTAATCATTGCCTTTTCCATTTGTCTATATTAGTTAGTTGTTGTATACAATAAAATCCACGAAAATAGAAGGAGTCTTTACCTCTTCCGGTTTCAATGTTCCAGCCTCTACCATTTCCTGTACTTCTACAATTACCAAATCGGCAGCTGTAGCCATTAACGGATTAAAATTCTGAGTAGTTCCTCTATAAATAAGATTACCTTGAGTGTCAGAAATACTTGCTCCTATTAAAGCAACATCCGCTCGTAAAGGTTTCTCAAGTAGAAACTCCTTTCCATCAACAGTTATAATCTCTTTTCCTTCAGCAATCAAAGTTCCTAAACCTGTTGGAGTAAGCACACCACCAAGACCAGAACCGCCAGCACGAACACGCTCAGCTAAAGTACCCTGAGGACTAAATTCTACAGTAATTTCACCATTATTCATCTGCTCAATCGTCGCTGAATTAGTGCCTATATGCGAAGTAATTACCTTAACCACCTGCCTGTTAGCAATCAACTTCCCCAGACCTTTATCAGCAAAAGCAGTATCATTACAAATGATAGTTAAATTTTTAACATTGGAGGAAACGAGCTGATCGACCAAATTATTTGCAGTTCCAACCGAAAGAAATCCTCCGATCATGATGGTCATTCCATCCTGCAGTTTAGCAACTGCCTCTTTAATTGAGATTATCTTATTCATCGAAAAAATGTTTTTACCGTTTTGTCATAAAACTCCGTATTCACAATAAAACAGAAGCTTTAAATCTATTTCCACAACAAAGATAATTTTTAAAAGCTTTAATGAAAACGATTGCAATATTCCGTATTAAGATCAATTCTAAATGAGAAACACATGAAACCCCGCGGTCTTTTTAATCATTCTAAACAAGAATAAAAAACCCTTAATTTTGCTCATAAACTAATACTCATACGTGTAATATTCAACATTAATGTTAAAATATTTACACCTAAATGTATGTGAATTGCATCATTGCATGCTGAACAACATGCAATATGAGAGTGTTTTCGTTATGTGTTATAAAACACAAAAGGCGAAAAGAAAGATTTAAAGGGAAATTAAGTGTATTTCGTTGCAGATTTACTTGAAATACACACTTTAGGTAGAAAGAAATAGCAAATTACAAACAACAGCCCCCACTCAGCAACGAAAATTGGTAATGAGTGAGGTTCATCACTGTTGATGTTTAAAATTTAACGCTTTTTTTCGAATCGAAACCAAATAGTTAATCCTGAAAAATATTAAAACTCAATTCAAGCTAATTTAAATATCCAAACCTGTCTAAAGCCTAAAACAAACAGAGCAATCAATTTAACAAACTCCATTAAGCCATACATAAGATGAACAGAACTCTTTTCAGGTTGCATTCCTTGAATAATCAATTGTGCATGCTGATTCAATTCTGGTAATAAATATCCTGATTGTGCAATTACAAAGGTAAAAATGGTTAATCCAGCAAGCACTATAAGTTTATCTGTGTAGTAAATAAACACATAAACTAAAAGCGCTGCCGCGAAGAAGCGCTCGACCATATTTAAGGCTCCAAATACATGCATTCCTACATCTAAGCCAGTTGGCAGATCTAGCGATACCGCCCGAAACTTAACCCAAGCCTCCATAAAACTAATCGCCAATAAAAACCCTATCCAGACAAAGGAAAGTACAAATCCGTATTTTGTTATTTTAGTCATATCTCTTTTCTTATTTTGAAAGATTAAAAATAAGAAAAGGATTTCATCTTCAACCCTTTTATCGCTTTAAAGCAAAAAAATTGCTCTTAAAAATTAATTCATCCGGCAATACGCAATAAAAAATCCTTTCACCTAAAGCAACGAATCACTTAACAGCAAAAGGATCTAATTACATTTTAATCTCTCCTTTACGGATGCTTATTTTTAATCTCGTCTACCCATATAAATCATTACATAGTAAAGCAGGGTTGCCAAGGAAGAAAGAGCTGCTACAAAATAGGTGTATGCTGCCCATTTTAATGCATCGAAAGCACTTTTCTGGGTTTCATAGGTCGTAATACCTGATGTTTTTAACCAAACCAGTGCTCTTCTGCTGGCATCCACTTCAACAGG
>JAQBBZ010000204.1:0-2829 GCA_032125735.1 Labilibaculum sp. | reverse complement strand
ACAGATCGGTGAGCGATTGGAAATTATGTCCCCACGAAAGCATGATGGCTAAAATAGAGGCAGTTAATAGTCCCCATTTAAAACGTCCGGGAACAATAATCAGTCCCAAAAAGAATAGGAATAGAACAACAGCACCAACATATACAGGGCCAGCAGTAAACGGCTGATTTCCCCAGTAATGATGATCTTTTATCGGCTCAATTTCGTAGTATTTGGCAACATTTTCAATTTGTCCTCCGCTTAGGTAACTAACCAGTTGAGTTGCTTCTTGAGGAGATCCGGCACCCCCTTTTGCATTTGGAATCAGCAGGGTTAAAGTTTCCTGAACTCCATAGCTCCACTGTGTTGCATAATCCTTATCTAAACCATTGGTTTTATTGTCTTTATTGCCAAGTGTGAGTTCCGATTTACCACGAATGGTTTGTTTGCTATATTCGTATGAATTGAAAAGATTGGAACTGTTTACACCAACTGCTAGTATGGATGCAATGGCTAAAACACCAATTGCAGTAAAAAACTGCTTTAATTCTTTCTGTTTCCAGCGATAATAAAATTCAAATGCAACAATGCAAAGAACGGCTATCAAGAAATAGTAAGTCATTTGTATGTGGTTGGAATACAGCTCGAGGATCAGAAAGAAAGAGGCGAGAAGCCCACCCAATATGTATTTGCCTCGTAAAGTGAGCAATATCCCGGCAAGGGCAGGGGGAATAAAAGCCAAAGCGTTTACTTTCCAGAGATGTCCGGCACCAATAATGATAATAAAATAGGTCGAAAAGGCATAGGCAATGGCACCTCCGATGGAGAGCCACGGATTAACCCGTAAGGATATGAGTAGGATATAGAATCCAATTAAATAGATCATGAGATAGCGCACCGGACTTGGTGTGTTCAATTCCATCGCATTTTTAAAGAATTGCATGAACTGTGATTTGTATTCAACGCTGATCTGATAGGCCGGCATTCCTCCAAACATCGAGTTGGTCCATAAAGGATCTTCACCCGTGGACTTTCTAAAATCCGTGATCTCCTTTTTGTAGCCCAAGGCATTTATGGTATCGCCTTTGCGCAGCTGTTTACCATCCAACACAGGCTGGAAAAAAATAAAACTAATGAGCAGGAAAATGATGATGGCTGATAAATGGGGAATAAGGGACTTGATGATCGACTTAAAGTTCATTGTAATTATGAATTATGAGTTATTAATTAAGAATTACGAATTACGAGCTACGTTTCAATGTATTTCGTAATTACTAATTTGTAATTCTCACAATTAAGGCCCTAAATTACAAAAAGCACCGAACAAATTTGCTCTGTACTACACCTAATATTTTCCAGTAAGTATTTTCTTGCCTCATTCTTTGCGTCTGCTGCATTCGTATGGCGCGGGTTCGAGCTAAGCAGAATGCCTATTTTGTTGAAAAATAACTACTTCCGGTAGTTGTGCATGCATTGATAGGGATACATGTGTACACATGATGGGGTATAGGTGTGTACATGTGATGGGGTATGGGTGTGTACACATGATGGGGTATTCATGTGTACGCCTAAGCTCGCATCTGCTCAAAACCTTCCTGGCTGTCACTGCAAAATTTGATTCATCGAAACCACTTCTTCCAGTAAATCCATACAAGCAAGCTTTCTTGAGTTTAGAATTTGTAGGTTTCAAGAGTATAATTATCAAGCCAATTGTAGAATTCTACAATCATCTTGGGACTTGGCTTAGCTAAACGCCATTGCTTTTGATGAATCGCAGTGTTTTGGAATATCTGAATTTCTGCATGTTCCAGTTGTTGAATAATTCCTGTTTTGTCGGAGTTGATTAATTCTGAAACATTCAGATATTTGTATCCGGCTGAGCGACTGATCGGATAGCATTTGTTTTTCAGATTCAATGCCATTTCATTCAAAGGACAATTTGCCGATCCTTCTGCAGTCAAAACTTTAGGTAAATTATTGCCGCCTTTTACCCAAACAGGCAGTGCAATTGAGGTGTTGGGGAAACCAATCTGTGTCCAGATGGTATTCATATCTGTTGCTTCACCTTCTTTTGTACCTTCAATCAAAATCATGGATGAGGAACCGTGGCGGGTAATCATGTCATCGGAATTCACGAACTGATCTCCGTAAGGAATTGTTTCAAATTCTTTTCTGTAATCTTTCTTTATAACGGCATGTTTCAAGCATCTCGAAAAATCCTGAATGATCGTTTGTGCACTTAATTCGCCACAGGCATCGGCCTGATACAATAGATCCTGAGCTGTTTGGAAACGGATAAAACCATAGCCAATGTCTTTTTTTCCGGTAAAGGAGAAATTGGTTCTCAGAATGTATCCATTGGGAGCCTGAGCCGGATCGTTGGCATCGAATTTTGTGAATGTTTGATTGTTTACTTCGTAAAAAGCGACGTTGCCTTTCGCGTCGAGAACACCAAAATGAGCCGCCAGACCCATTGGTTTTTGTCTGTTTGTGAGCAATTGTTCAAAGTCTTCCAGATTAGCACAAGTTTGCAGGGCGAGCTTCATAAAATATCCTTCCTGATCCTTAAACGAAGTGGTATCTGTAAGGTTTACGTTGAACGATGCGCTGTTCATAATGGCAAAACCTTCGGAATTGGAACCACCCCAAACCTGTTCCCCCTTTTCGTCATTGGAATTGATCATGCCGATGTAGGGATATTTTCCATCGGTGAAATAGTGCAGTTTGTTCTCGAAATTTTCCGTGTCACGTAGTTTCCAGATCATTGGACGACCATCTTTGGTGTATTTGCCCGAAATAACTGCTGTTGTGCAAGCAATGCTTTGATAGCCGAATACGATTATAATGAGT
>JAQBBZ010000203.1:0-19901 GCA_032125735.1 Labilibaculum sp. | reverse complement strand
ATCCGCCTTTCTAATTGTAGATAAGCGGTGGGCAATTACAATGGATGTTCTTCCTTTCATCAGTTTCTCGAGAGCTTCCTGAACCAGCATTTCCGATTCGGAGTCCAGCGAGGAGGTCGCTTCATCCAATATTAAAATTTTTGGATCATTAAGAATTGCACGTGCGATGGCAATTCTTTGGCGCTGACCGCCTGAAAGCTGGGTGCCGCGCTCTCCAACTATCGTTTCAAACTTTTCAGGAAAGCGCTCAATAAATTCCAGGGCATTGGCCTTTTGTGCTGCTTCGTATATTTCTTGTTCGCTGGCACCCGGTTTTCCATAAGCAATGTTTTCACTGATACTTCCTCCAAAGAGAAAAATATCTTGCGGCACTAATGATATCTGACTTCGTAAGGCCGATAAAGGGAAGTCGTGACTATCATGCTGATCAAAAAACAAGCTGTTCTTAGGTGGCCTGTGCAACATCAGAAGGAGTGAGGCCATGGTACTTTTCCCGGCGCCACTATGCCCAACCAGAGCAATCATTTTATTGCTTTCTATTTTTAAATTGATATTGTTTAAAACAGCTTGCTCACTTCTCGAAGGATAGGCAAAATTTAAATTTCTCAGGCTGATTTCTCCCTGCATTCTAAATTTAGGATCAATCTCCTTGATGTCCTGAATGTCTTCAGGTTCTTCATCGTAGATCTTGAACAAGTCTTCGGTGGCTCCAATAAATTTCTGAATATTGGTATATACATTGGCCAATCCGCTGATGGTTCCACCCACAAAAACGGAATAAATAACAAAGGAAAATAAATCTCCGGCCTGCATTTCACCCGCTTGCAGCAAACGGGAACCCTGCCACACCATAGCGGCAATGGCACCAAAAAGTCCGAGAATAATAAAAGAGGAAAATGCACCTCGGTACTTGCCTCTGGTCATGCCTAACTCAGCCATTTCCAGGGTTTTCTTTTTGTAACGGGCAATTTCGATATATTCATTGGTAAAAGCTTTCACACTCTGTATACCTTGCAGGGTTTCTTCGATAATTGTATTCGAATCGGCCAATTTTGTTTGTACCTCTTTGGAGAATTTGCGAATAAATCGACCAAAAAACCTTGCGACGATCATGGTTGGCGGCAAAGTAATCAGCATAAAGGCGGTAAGCTTTATCGAGATAATCCCCAAAAGGGTGATTCCACCTGTAATCACAATAATCTGTCGTATGAATTCCGCCAAGGTGCTGGTCATGGTTTCCTGAAGCAACACCACATCTGCTGATATTCTGCTGTTGAGTTCACCCACTCTTCGCCGTTCAAAAAATTGCAGCGGAAGTTTTATTAAATGACGGTAGGTGGCTTGTCGCAGCGCAGCAAGCGATCTTTCGGTTACGTTCACAAATAAGATAATGCGGAAATAGGAGAAGGTGGCTTGAAGAATCAATACGCCGGCAATTAAAGCAGCTGTTTGATTCAAACTTTGCCCCAGCGTTGTAGTATTGCCCGAGTTTACCAAGTCGCCCAAGAGTTTGGGGAAAGCCAAACTCGCCAAACTTGAACCCAACAAGAAAAAAATACCCAAAAAGTATTGTCCCCGGTAGGGTTTGATGTATTTGTAAAGCCTCATGGCACTTTGTAAACCACTTTTATTTATTTTCCCTTTCGGAACATTCGAGGTATCTGCTGTATGTGTTTTTGCCATTCTCTGATATCACTATTTAAAACTATTCCTAATAATAAGAAAATTTGTTGGGATAATCTTTGTCTGTAACTTGTTTTTAGTTGCTTGCTCAGGATAAATTCAAATTTGTTGCAGGAAACTCACCATTGGAGTATTTCCTATCAACAATTGAATATTTCCCATCAACAAATGAGTGTTTCCTCTATGAGCCGGAAGGGTTCCCAGCTTAAGCTTTTGATGTGACTTGGTGAGAAATGGAGGTCAAAGGGTGAGCTTTTGATGTGACTTAGTGAGATTTAGTACTCACTTCCTGATCTTTTAATGCGGTTTCAATAGGGGTAATTGGTTTTTGTTCCTTTTCCCTGAGCACAGAGTGAGGTTTTTGTGTTCCGTAAACCACTAATCAGCAATGCCCCGGACAGAAAGTCGTTTTTCCCGGACAAGAAGTTGTTTGTCCAAGACAGAGGGAAAGCTCTCCAAGACATGATGCTGTTTGTCCAAGACAAGAGGGGAAGCTCTCCAAGACATGATGTTGTTTGTCCAAGACAAAGAGGAAAGCTTCACGGACAGAAATCTGAAACAGCTTTTTGGTCGGGAAGTATTCAAAATTGGCAGGGAACTTTATAAAATTGGTAGGATTGGATTACTAATTGTCCGGGAATGCTCATTCTTTGGACTTCCTGATTATGACTTATTCAAGGGCAAAGTAAATTTGAAATGACTCCCTTTTCCTACTTCGCTTTCAACCCAAATTTTACCGCCGTGTTTT
This sequence comes from Labilibaculum sp., assembly GCA_032125735.1. Taxonomy (GTDB): domain Bacteria; phylum Bacteroidota; class Bacteroidia; order Bacteroidales; family Marinifilaceae; genus Labilibaculum. The sequence goes on along the minus strand of JAQBBZ010000203.1, from coordinate 17,470 downwards.
TCCACAAACTCTTTGCAAAGAATCAATCCCAAGCCAGACCCTTGTTCTTCTGCTGTGCCTTTCGTTGTAATATTTGTAGCGGCCTCAAATATCTTTTCAAGTGTTTTGCCATTTATTCCAACTCCATTATCCGAAATAGATATTTCAACCTGGTTTTGTTTCGAAATTGCGGAAACTGTTATATTTCCTCCTGACTTCGTGAATTTGATGGCGTTGGAAATAAGATTTCGGAAAACAGTCTTCAACATATTTTTATCGGCATCAACTGCAATCTCATCCGTTTGCATCTGATTTACAGATATGTTCTTAATTTTTGCTGTTGAATTTGAATTATCTATTATTTCACCAATAATTGAGGACAAAATTATTTTTTCTGGCTTGTAAATTAGTTGTCCTGTTTGTGATTTTGCCCAATTCAATAAATTGTCAAGCAAAACAAGTGTGTTTTTGGTGCTTGTATTTATTATTTTTAAATACTCTTCGGTTTCTAAAGCATCAAAATCTTTTGCGTCTTCAATCAGCAGTTCCGAAAATCCTAAAATACTGCAAAAAGGAGTTCTTAAATCGTGCGCAATTATCGAAAAAAGTTTGTCTTTTGTGGCATTGAGTTCCAGTAAATGCTTTTGGTTTTCTTTAAGTGCCTGTTCTGCAGTTTTACGTTCAGTAATATCAAGCATAATACCAACAATTCCACAAAACTCATCTTCCTCATCAATTATATTGGCCTTATGAAAAATGATATCGTGTAAAGTCCCGTCGGCATATTTTACCTTGCTTTCATAGGTTTGATTTTTCGCGCTGTCACGTAATTCACAATCCGCAGTGTGATACCTGTCTGCAAGTTCCTTTGGAGCAATATCGTAAACATTGGAATTTATAATTTTTGATTTGGGCAAACCCAGATAACGTGCAAAAGCATCATTACAATTTGTATAGATGAAATCTTTGTTCTTGACAAACAAGGGATTTGGAATTGTATTAATCATCTTATTCTGAATTTTTAATTCAAGCTTCAATTTGATTATTTCTTTTTCCAGATCTTGATATGTAGGTTGGTCATTGATCATTTGCTTAAAAATCTTTATAAATATGCACAATAAATGCTTGTACGGTAAGCATTGTGCTCTTGTTTGTATTTTGATATGTTTTCATGAATCAATGCATCAGAATTATGCAGTTTTCTTGTTGTCCCAATCAAGGGAATGGATAAATTCGGACTTAAGTCAACATCATTCTATTTTATTTCTCCGAGTACCTCTGTGTCCTCCGTGGTCAACTCTATTTTAATCTCTTTCTTATGCTGGTGATTTTTAATTTTCTCACCACAGAGCTCCCGGAGTGGTGCAGAGATCAATATATTGAACGGCTTACTAAGCCTTTTTAAAAAAAGAGACTATCCCTCGCGGGACAGTCTCCAATATTATAAACCAGAGTCTTCTATTTTAATTCTTCCAACGCTTCTTTGGCTGCCTTCAAGAGTGGCTGGGCCGATAAATCATTACCTGTTGCTTCAATCATCCATTGGTTTGGAGTCAAACGTCCTTGCTTAAATATTCTGTCAACTTCGGCAGGGAAACTCTTTCCTTTCAATTGCTCTTCCAATTGGAATTCAATCACATTACCAAAAGCATAGTTCGATAAGTACAGCGGACTGTTCAGCATGTGCGAGTAAATGGCCAAAATGGTTTGATCTTTCACGCCATAAACAGGAGCGTAGAATTCATTCCAAACTTCCTTCGCAATTTGCAGGGTAGCATCGCGCAACTGAGCAGCATTAGCTTCAGGATTTGCATACAACCATTTCCATACGCCAATATCCAATACCGATACGCCCATTATTTCGTAAGCACTCCAGAATAAATCCAATTTCTTCAATGCCTCTTTTTGTGGCGAATCATCGTTAATGCCTAATAAAAGCATATCTCTTTTTTGGAAGATAAATGCCAATGCTTCAGTAAATGCGGTGTTTGGAACACCATTCATTACAAAATTGTCAACATCATACAACGAGATGGTTTGCTCCACATTGTGTCCAAATTCATGAACCGCAATGTTGTATCCTTTGTAATCCATTCCTTTAGCACCAATTCGGGTACGCAAATGCGCTTTTTGTCCTTTCGCAGCACCACCCCAGGCATGACCAGAACCTCTTGCAGGATCAACAGAAATATGATCGCCCAACCATTGTGCTCTTTCTTTATCGTATCCCAATTTCACCAATAGGTTTGGCAAATCAGCTTCCAAAGCTGCTGCATTTGGATATAATTCACGGGTTTGTGCATCCAGTTTCGATTCGTCCATGCCACTGCGAGCCTTAAAACCATCGTACCAAATGTCGAATGGCTGTAACTTGCGACCCAATCTCTTTTGAATTAATTTTCCAACTTTTACGGTTTCTTCAGAGCGCATGAAATCTTTAAAAATTTTCTCGGTCGCTTCCGCTGATATCTCTTTCGCACCGTCATACTGCCTTTTAATAAAAGTATTCTGATCGGTATAGTAAGCATCCAAAGCCTTGTTGGCGTGGAAATTATTCAATATCTGCTGGTATCTTTCGTTTGGTTCCGGAGTGGCATCAATAGCTTTGCCGTTTTTATAAACCATGTTTGTGTAAGGATCCCATTCAACATTTCCCGTATTAATTACCTTTTCAGGGATTTCCTGAGAAATAATGCGCTGCATCACCTGGTAAATCATTTTCTGCTTCTCTAAACCATCAGTTTTGTTGGCATAGTTGGCTTTAAGCTCATCGCGCAGGTTCCAATGCGATAAAAGAACTTTATCCTCAGGGAAAAAACGATTTCCTTTGGCATCAGTTAAATGTCCTACGTGAATGTTGTAGTCCATAATATAAACATCGGTGTTAGCGGCCATTTTACCAACTTCCTGCAACAGTTCTGCAGGAACTCTTGCCGTAAAATAATCACCCAAACGAGCATAAGCCCACTGCTGACGAGTCCAGTTCTTTGCATTGGCTTCTTTTTCTTCCAGACCGAATGCCGGAAAGTTTAAGGCAATGATGAAAGCAATCTTGTTTTGGTAAAAATCATTCATCCAGTGCGAATCTACACTGTAAGCACCAAATGCATTGTCAATAGGGTGTTGCTCAAATGTATTTAAATGCACAGGCTCTAATAAATCAAGAGTGATTTTATTAAAATGACCGGTTATAATTTCGATATTTCGTGATATTTTCTGGAATACGAGTTCTTTTTCTGCTTGATCAGTAATGAAGTTCTCTTTACAGAAAGCTGTAAATACGTCTTCAGTTCCGTCGCTGGCACGCCATAGGTTAGCCGCATGTTTCACTCCTTTTTCAACTAAGCTCTTATCTGCAGTGCTTGTACTTAGTATTTCAATCGTCCGATTGATATTTGCGTTTGAGATGTTCGAAACATCTGCTTTTTGTTCTGCTTTTGCCTGATTGCCGGAAGCTGATAATACCAGCAGAGCAGAAAACAAAATGATAATCTTTTTCATTTAATTAGAGTTGTTATTGGTTTGAAATTGTGTTGCTAAAATAGACATTCGCAGAAAAACAAACAATGAGCTTTTTCATGCTTTTCAGGCATTTATCATACTGAGTTAGCCTTTTCCCTTTTTTCCATTAGCCATTTCCTCTAAAAAAAATGTACTTTCGCTTTACAGATTCGATAACATGTGCTATTTTTGCGCAAAATCATTATACATATATTATGGGAAGAGCATTTGAATTTAGGAAAGCGCGTAAGTTTAAGCGTTGGGATAAGATGGCTAAAGCTTTTACGAGAATTGGTAAAGATATCGTAATGGCAATAAAAGAAGGTGGCCCTGATCCGGCAACGAATTCTCGTTTGCGTGCAGTTATTCAAAATGCAAAGGCAGTAAACATGCCTAAGGATAATGTTGAAAGAGCAATTAAAAAAGCGACTTCTAAAGATCAGAAGGACTATAAGGAAATTATTTACGAAGGATACGCACCACACGGTATTGCGATATTAGTTGAAACAGCTACCGATAATCATACTAGAACTGTTGCAGATATTCGTTCCTATTTTTCTAGAGGCAAAGGTAGTTTAGGTACTGCTGGTTGTGTTGAATTCATGTTTGAACACAAATGTCATTTTCAGATTGAAAATAAAGGCCAGGATATTGAGGAATTAGAGTTCGAATTAATCGATATAGGGGTAGAGGAAGTTTTTGCTGAAGATGAAGGAATCATGCTTTATGGTAACTTCCCTGATTTTGGAAAAATTCAAGCTTATCTCGAAGAAAATGGCATAGAAGTTATTTCTTCAGGTTTCGAAAGAATTCCGACGGAAACAAAAGAATTAACAGAAGAACAAGTTGCCGATGTTGAAAAATTACTAGAGAAATTGGAAGACAACGACGATGTTCAGAATGTTTACCACAATATGGCATAAGTAAATAGCCATTTAATTTATATTTTGATGATATTATGCCTGATTCGTTTAACGGATCAGGTTTTTTATTTTACTAACCTGTAAAAAAAGAATAACGGGTCTTATTTTGATTTTTTTTTATTTCCTTAAAGCCTTGTTAATGTTGGTGGTGTGAGCGAAGGGGATGTATGTGAAAAAACTTGTATTTTGAATGTTAAGAGTTTTTATTATATTTAGATATATAGATGAAAAAACGTCTTATTACACACCTATGAAATTTAATTATTTAAAATTTGAAAAAAGAGACAAAATAGGAATTTTGACTCTTAACCGTCCTGAAGCCTTAAACGCCTTAAACGAGGATGTTTTTAAGGAACTAGCCTGTTTTTTAGACAACAAGGAAACGATCCAAAGCATTAGAGTATTAGTGATTACCGGAGAGGGAAAAGCATTTATTGCCGGAGCTGATATTAAAGCCATGCAGGAGTATTCTCCGCAAGCTGCTTACGATTTTTCTGAAATTGGGAAAAAAGTATTTGATCAGATTGCCAATTTAGATGTTCCGGTCATAGCGGCCATAAATGGTTTTGCCCTTGGGGGAGGGTTAGAACTGGCATTGTCATGTGATATACGTGTAGCCAGTGAAAAAGCCAGGTTGGGTTTGCCTGAAGTAAATTTGGGATTGATACCCGGATTTAATGGTACTCAAAGATTGCCGCGATTGGTCGGAGCAGGAAATGCGATGTATCTAATGATGCTTGGCGAGGGAATAACAGCTGGCGAAGCATATCAATTAGGAATAGTTCAAAAACTGGCACCACCGGATACAGTTCTCGAAGTTAGTTTGGAATTGGCAAGTAAAATTGCCTCTAAAAGCCCGAATGCCTTGCGATTAATCAAAGAAATGGTTCGCAATGGCTTAGAATTGTCAAGCAAAGATGCAGGCAAAATGGAATCCAAAGAATTTGGTCGTCTTTTTAAGGAGGATCAGAAAGAACGGGAAGAAGGAGTAACAGCTTTTTTGGAGAAACGCCAACCAAACTGGTAGATTAATCAATTTTTGTAGGGAGACTTATCATGAAATTCATGATTTGCAGGTAGTGTAGATAGGTTTTGCTTAGCTCAAATGGAAGACGCATATCATAATTAGAATAAAAAAATCAAAATTAATACAATATAATATGGATTTGATCCGAAAAATGGAAAATGTAAGTGTCTTAGGCGCCGCTGGTAAAATGGGAAGCGGTATTCTTGTTTTGTTGTCTTTTGAAATGGCCAAACTAAAAATTGGAAAAAAGGAGGATAAGGAATTTGTCTTAAACGCAATTGATGTTTCTCAAGAAGCTTTAAACAATTTGTTGGGCTATGTGAAATCACAATTGCTAAAGCACGCCGAAAAAAATATAGTTGAATTGCGTACTTGGTATCAGGATCGTGAGGATTTAATTGATAATGAAGAAATCATCAATCAGTTTGTGGATGATGTTATGGCGATGATCCAAACCTCAACTCGAATTGAAACTGCCTATAACTCGCAATTGATATTTGAAGCCATCAAAGAGGACAAAGCACTAAAAGTAAAGTTGTTTTCACAGATCAAACAAAACAATCCTGGTGCTTGGTTCTTAACCAATACATCATCAATTCCAATTGGTGGAATCGAAAAAGAAGCAGGTTTAATTGGAGATATCATTGGATATCATTTTTACAATCCTCCGGTAATTCAAAAATTATTGGAAATTATTAAAACAGATGATACAAATGATGATTTAGCTGCCTTTTCGGTGAATTTGGCCAAATCGATGCGCAAAGTAGTTGTTCAATCCAGAGATGTTGCCGGATTTATTGGGAATGGTCATTTTATGCGCGATGCATTGTATGCAATTAAATTGGTTGAAGAATTAGCTAAAACCGAAGGATGGGCGAAGGCCTTTTTCCTAGTTGATACCATCAGTCGTGATTTGTTGGTTCGACCTATGGGAATCTTTCAATTGTTGGATTATGTGGGAATAGATGTTACCCGATTTATTTTGGAAAGTATGCAGCCTTCATTTCCGAATGAAACCCTATCAAATGCTGTGTTGAATGATCTGTTCGACAAAGACGTGAAAGGGGGTCAGTATGCCGATGGATCTCAAAAGGATGGTATTTTTAAATATCAGAAAGGCAGAATAATGGAAGTTTATGATTTGGAGCAGGGAAAATACATTATCACAGAAAATATTGAGATGGATTGTGCTGCTATTATGGGCGAATTACCTACGACTAAAGTTTATTGGAAATCTGTTGTTCGCGATTCGAATAAAGAGGAGCAATTGCAAAAGTTTTTTAGTGAATTGCACCAAATCGACAGTGTAGGCGCCAATTTAGCAATTGCTTATGGTGAAAACTCCAAAGCCATCGGACAAATGCTTGTAAATACGAATGTTGCAGAATCAGAATCTGATGTGAATACCGTTATGGAAACGGGTTTTTTCCATGCATACGGACCCATTAACGAGTATTTTTAAATAGATTTTAGATGTTAAAAGTGAGATGTGAGATTCGTAAAACACATTTCGCTTTTAACTCTAGATACTTGTTTAATGTACTGAATTGTAGAAATTTAATTTATTAACGATACTAGATGATTGTTTGATGTTCTAAGAATTTTTCTCATAGCCCACATCTATTATCTCACATCTAATATAATGAAAGCTTTACGAAAAAAAATATACATGGCAGCCGGTTACAACACCATTTCGATGGGAACCGGAAGAAATGAATTTCATCCTAAAAAGCCACGTCCGGATTTAGAGCATTACATCAAAGAGGCTGGACAAAGCACCTTGAAAATGATTGGTGGTGCTGTAAATGTTGATGAAGGAGTGATTGGGAATTTTATGGCTTCCCGTTTTAATAAGCAAGCTAATTTGCCGGCTTTTTTACCTATGATAGATGCTGGATTGAAGTACAAGCCAGCGGTTAGTGTGGAAGGTGCTTGTGCATCTGGCGGTTTGGCTCTTACAACGGGAATGAAATCCATTTTGGCCGAAACGGCTGATGTGGTCCTTACTCTTGGTTTTGAAGTTCAGAATACCATGAAGGCAATGTATGGAGCTGATGTTCTTGCAGGTGCAGGCTGGCAAAAAACACGTAAAGAGGGTCATGCTTACTTTTTCCCAGGTGTGTTCAGTGATCGTGCGGGTGCTTACTACGAAAAATTTGGCAGAGAAACCACTCGTAAGGCGATGGCTAAATGGTATTGCAATGCCATTGAAAATGCACGCTTGTGCGAAACAGCTCAGGAATTCCATAATGCGAATACGGATTTGGAAGGAACGGCAAACACGCCTGTAAACCCAAGAGGCTTTGTTGATTATTTAAATGTCTTTGATTGTTCTAAAGTTTCTGATGGTGCTTCGGCAATTGCAATTTTATCAGAAGAAGGTTTAAAAAGAATTGGATTAAAAGCAAAAGATGCAGTTGAGGTAGTTGGTTTTGCTCATGTAGTAGCCGATATAACACAGAAACCAGAGAGCATGACCAGTTTGACGACCATGAAGGTGGCTGCAGAAAAAGCAATGTCGATGGCTGGAATTACTGTTGATCAATTAGGAACTGTAGAAGTTCACGATTGTTTTTCCATTGCTGGGATTATGGCTTTGGAAGCGATTGGTTTTGCAGAAGAAGGAAAAGGCACTGAATTCGTTTTGGCGGGTCACACTGCCAGATGCGGAAAAATTCCTGTGAACACTACAGGAGGTTTAATTGGTTGGGGGCATCCAACTGGTGCAACCGGAGTACATCAGGCTGTAACCATTTGGGAGCAATTAACGGGTAAAGCTGGTAAAGCACAAATTGAAATAAAAAAGGAAAAACCATATGCAATGTCTGTTAACATGGGCGGAGACGATAAGTCTTTAGTTGCTATTGTATACAAACGAGGAGAATAAATAGAATAAAAAGATGATTGAAAAGAAGATAAGGGGATGATGTAAGATGGAATAGCAGGGAGGATTCATCCGGTTTTAAGTTTCACACCTAAAAATTAAAACTATGAATTTTGAATTTACCGAAGAGCAGTTAATGATACGAGATGCGGCACGTGATTTTGCACAACGAGAGCTGCTTCCTGGTGTAATTGAACGAGATGATAAAGCAGAGTATCCAACTGAGCAAGTTAAGCGTTTAGCTGAGCTAGGCTTTTTAGGAATGCTTGTCGGACTTGAATATGATGGTGGTGGAATGGATACCATATCCTATGTTTTGGCTATGGAAGAGATTTCAAAAGTTGATTCCTCCGTTTCTGTAATCATGTCGGTAAATAATTCATTGGTTTGTTGGGGAGTAGAAAAATATGGAACTGAAGAGCAAAAACAGAAATTTCTAAAACCAATGGCCCGAGGTGAGAAAATTGGAGCTTTCCTTTTGTCGGAACCAGAAGCTGGATCTGATGCAACCTCACAAAGAACTACTGCCGTTGATATGGGCGATCATTACCTGGTAAATGGTACCAAAAATTGGATCACCAATGGTAAATCAGCTTCTATATACATTGTAATGGCTCAAACTCATCCCGAATTAAAGCACAAAGGAATCAACGCTTTGATTGTCGATGCCAAATCCGAAGGAGTTTCTGTCGGTCCACATGAAAATAAAATGGGTATGCGGGCATCAGATACCTGCTCTGTAATGTTCAACGATGTTAAAGTCCCAAAGGAAAATCGTTTAGGGGAAGAGGGTTTTGGATTTAAATTGGCAATGCAATCGTTGGAAGGCGGTAGAATAGGAATTGCCTCTCAGGCTCTTGGAATTGCCTCAGGAGCATACGAACTGGCATTAAAATATGCTCAGGAAAGAAAAGCCTTCGGGAAAGAGATTATCCATCATCAGGCAATTGCATTTAAGTTAGCCGATATGGCAGTGGAGATAGAGGCTGCTCGATTCTTCTGCTTAAAAGCGGCCTGGTTAAAAGATCAGGGACAACCTTACGGACATGCAAGTGCAATGGCAAAATTGTATGCTGCCGAAACTGCAATGAAGGTAACCACCGAGGCAGTTCAAATTCACGGAGGATATGGATACGTTAAGGAATATCATGTGGAACGCTTAATGCGTGATGCAAAGCTAACTCAGATTTATGAAGGGACTTCGGAGATTCAAAAGATCGTGATTTCCAGAGGATTAATTGGTTGAAAGATAATGTTGTGCAGTTTTATTTATTTTGTAATTTACTGTAAATAAGAAGTAATGCGTATGTTATCTAAATAAATAGGTTAAGTTGATTATTAATTATAGCTGTCGTAACCGCAATTAGTCTTTAGACTATTATTTCGGTACCGGATACTAAAAATAAATGCATATGAAGATACTGGTCTGTATAAGTAATGTTCCTGATACCACTACAAAAGTGAAGTTCAAGGAAGATAATACTCTATTTGATGATTCAGGTGTTCAGTGGATCATTAATCCATGGGATGAGCTCGCCTTAACCCGAGCTTTGGAATTGAAAGAGGATGCCGGCAATTCTGTTGATGAGGTTTCTGTGATTAATGTGGGAGGCGCACAGACAGAAGCAACTCTGCGAAAAGCACTTGCAATTGGCGCCGATACAGCGATTCGAATTGATGCTTGCGCGTCAGATGCATACTACGTTGCCGGGCAAATTGCTGAATATCTCAAGGGAAATCCTTTTGATATTGTTTTTAGTGGAATTGAATCCAGCGATTACAATGGCTCTTCGGTAGGCGCAATGATTGCGGAATTCATGGATTATCCGGGAATCTCATCGGTAACGGATGTAAATCTTAATAATAATGAAGTTATACTTTATCGTGCAATTCCAGGAGGAAAGCAGAAATTAAAGACAGAAACGCCGTTTGTGGCTGTTGTTCAAAAAGGAATTGCAAAGGAACCAAGGATTCCTGCTATGCGTGGAATTATGATGGCGCGTAAAAAACCTTTAGAGGTATTTTCTGCAATTGAGATGGAAATATTAACTCAATCTGTGAAATTCGAATTGCCCGAAGCCAAGGGTGCTTGCAAAATGATTGATAAAGAGCATGTTGAGCAATTAGTTGAGTTGTTGAAAAACGAAGCTAAGGTATTGTAAGTGATAAGATTACCATGTTTAATAAGTATGATGGTTTAAAGTAGAGAAATAATTAGTAGTAAAGTCTGATTTTGTCAGTGTAATTAGTCTCATATCTAAAAGAAAAGCTTATGTCAGTAATAGCATTTGCCAAAAACTGGAATGGAAAATTCAAGAATTCCACCTATGAATTGGTATCATATACGAAAAATTTAGCCGATCAATTGAATACAAAGCTTATTGTAGTTTCTATTGGAGAGGTGAATAATAATGATTTGAAAAGTTTGGGGAAATATGGCGCTGAGAGAATAATTTCGGTTAACGATCCTCAAATGAATATTTTAACCAGTCGTGTTTATGCACGGGTGATTTCGCAAATCGCAGATAAGGAAAGTGCAGGCATAATTGTATTAAGCGATAATATCAGCGGTAAAGCCATTGCTCCAAGAGTTTCAGTTAAAATGAAAGCAGGGATGGTGGCCGCAGTTCAAGAATTGCCGGTATCTCTCAATCCTTTTATAGTGAAGAAGATAGTGTTTTCGGGAAAGGCATTCGCACATGTGCAAATTGATTCACCGGTAAAGGTCTTGACTATTGCCAAGAATTGTTTTGGCTTGCTCGAAAATCAAGTGGAATGTTTGGTTGAGGAATTTGCACCGGAAGTAAGTAAAGATTTATACAAAATTCAGGTTCTGGAGGAAGAAGAGCAAAAGAATAAGGTGATTCTTACCGATGCTGATATTGTTGTGTCTGCCGGTAGAGGAATGAGGAGTCCTGATAATTGGGGTGTTGTTGAAGACTTGGCCGAAGTTCTTGGAGCTGCAACAGCTTGTTCTCGTCCGGTATCTGATGAAGGATGGCGCGGACACGAAGAGCATGTTGGGCAAACAGGAAAAGTAATTGCACCCAATTTATACTTCGCGGCAGGTATTTCCGGAGCGATACAGCACGTTGCCGGTATTAGCAGGAGTAAATGTATCGTTGCCATCAATACAGATCCTGAAGCGCCTATTTTCGGTGTTGCTGATTATGGGATTATTGGTGACGTTATGGAAGTATTGCCAAAATTGACTGAAGCAATTCGGAATTCAAAATAGTATAAGCCTCTGAAGTAAGGCTAAGAGTTTGTTATTAATCACATTAATTACTGAGCCATGATAAAACAGATCCTCTTCATCATCACATTATTGATCACATTTGGCGTGTTTGCCTATTCGGTAAAGCGTTTGTGGGGATTCTTTAGCTTGACAAAGCCTGCTTATCCAATTAAAAACATTGGAGCGCGAATTTCCCATACTTTGAATGTGGCTTTTGGGCAAACCAAAATATTTCGAAAGCCAGTAATTGGCTTGATGCACGCGTTGGTGTTTTGGGGTTTTTTAGTAATAACCCTGGGTAGTATTGAGATGGTTGTGGATGGTGTTAGCGGATTGGATAGGGCTTTTGCCTTTACAGGATGGTTCTACGATATCGTTATTGCCTCTGGAGATGTATTTGCTTTGTTGATTATCGTTTTTATCAAGCTTTTTATCCTTCGCAGAATGTTTCTAAAGATAAAACGTTTTACCGGTGTTGAAATGACAGCAAAAGCGAATTGGGATGCTCTTTTATCTCTTTATTTTATTGGATTTTTAATGGTTTCCCTGATTTGTTTCAATATGGGATACGTTAGTAGTCATCCTAATGATTACGAAGGAGTTTATCCTGTTTCTGCCTCTTTGGTTAATTTATTTGGATGGGATTTTAGCTGGCTTCAAGAGCCAGGTTGGTGGGTGCATCTTTTATTAATATTCACATTCGCTAATTATTTGCCATACTCGAAGCATTTTCATGTTTTTCTATCCATTCCTAACGTGTTTCTGGCGAATTTGGAACCAATTACAAAATATCCAAATTTGGAAAGCATCACTCGTGAAGTGAAGCTAATGCTCGATCCTGAAGCTGCTTACGATGAGAGCGCAGAGGTTGCCCGTTTTGGTGTTAAAGACGTTGAAGATGTAAGCTGGAAGAATTACATGGATTCACTATCCTGCACTCAATGTGGTCGCTGTACCGATGTCTGTCCGGCCAATATTACAGGAAAGCTGTTGTCTCCAAGGAAAATTTTTGTTGATCTGCGAAAGCGCATGGATGAAAAAGGACCGCTGGCAATAGCAGGCAAGGAAGATAATAAATCACTTTTACGCGATTACATTTCTGAAGAAGAGATTTGGGCTTGCACAACTTGTAATGCCTGCGCTCAGGAATGTCCGATAGATATTAGCCACCCGAACTTAATCATGGACATGAGAAGGTATTTGGTGATGGAGGAATCTGCAGCTCCGGCTGGTTTAAACCTCATGTTTGCAAACATTGAAAACAATGGTGCACCTTGGCAATTCTCTCCAGAAGACCGAATGAAATGGATTGAGTAGTTGGTTTAACTATTTATGGTGAAGTTGATTGAGGCGTTTTAAGATAAGTTGTACTTTAATTACTGTTTTGAAATGACAATAGAAACAAAAATAGATGTGCCTGTCATGGCAGATGTTACAGCGAAAGGCGAAATGCCGGAATACTTGTATTGGGTAGGTTGCGCCGGAGCTTTTGATGACAGATATCAGAAAGTTGCAAGAGCATTTGCTAAAATATTGAATCATCTTGGCGTAAGCTATGCTGTTTTAGGTAAAGAAGAAAGTTGTACTGGTGATGCTGCAAAGCGTGCCGGGAACGAAATGCTTTTTCAGATGCAGGCTATGCAGAATATTGAGGTTCTTAACGGATACGAGGTGAAGAAGATCATCTGTACTTGTCCGCACTGCTACAATACATTAAAAAATGAATATCCAGAATTGGGTGGCAACTACGAAGTGATTAATTACACGGTATTTCTGGATGAGATGATTCGAACCGGGAAACTGAAACTAGAGAACAATCCATTTAAAGGCGAAAGTATCACTTATCACGATCCATGTTATCTGGGAAGAGGAAATGGAATTTATGATGCACCTAGAAATGTAATTAAAGCCGTTTTTGGAGAAGTGAAAGAGATGAAACGGGCGAGAAGTTTCGGTCTGTGCTGTGGTGCCGGTGGCGCTCAAATGTTTAAGGAAGCCGAAAAAGGAGATAAGGAAGTCAATATTGAGCGTACAGAAGAAATTATCGAACGAAAAGTAGATAAAGTTGCTTCAGCTTGTCCTTTTTGCATGACCATGTTGACAGATGGAATAAAATTAAAAAACAAAGAAGCGGAATTGCAAAATATAGACATCGCAGAAATTATCGAGAAAGCCTTGAACTTATAGACTTTACAACTAAAGCATGACAGCAAACACGACATACAAGCTTAAAAATACAGTTCGGATTGTAACAGCAACTTCTCTTTTCGATGGACATGATGCATCGATTAATATCATGCGGCGAATTATTCAGGCTTCTGGAGCTGAAGTGATTCATTTGGGACACAACCGCTCTGCCGAAGAGATTGTGGATTGTGCTATTCAGGAAGACGTACAAGCCATTGCCATAAGCTCTTACCAGGGTGGACATATGGAATTCTTTAAGTACATGTTTGATCTGTTGCAGCAAAAAAATGCCGGACACATTCGTATTTTTGGAGGTGGCGGAGGAGTAATTCTTCCATCTGAAATTAAAGAGTTGGAAGCATACGGAATTGCTGGTTTGTATTCACCTGATGATGGTCGCAACCTTGGTTTACAGGGAATGATTAATGAGGTTTTGGAGCAATCGGATTACTCATTGAATGAGTTTGAATTGCCAAAAGCATCAGAAATTACCAGTGAGAATGTTAATTTGCTGGCCAGGTTAATCACCTTGGCTGAACACGATCTATTGCAGGATTCGGATTTATATCTTGAATTGAAGAACAGCACCAAATTGAATCACACACCGGTAATTGGAATTACAGGAACCGGTGGTGCTGGAAAGTCTTCCTTAACGGATGAATTGATTCGCAGGGTTCATATCGATTATCCAGAATTGAAACTGGCCATCCTTTCAGTAGATCCTTCAAGGAAAAAGAGTGGTGGTGCATTGCTTGGTGATCGAATCCGCATGAATGCCATTAATCATCCAAACATATATTTGAGATCTTTGGCTACGCGTCGTGCTAATCTGGCATTGTCGAAACATGTTGATGATGCTTTGATTTTGATGAAATCAGCAGGATTTGATTGTATTTTCCTTGAAAGTTCAGGAATTGGACAGTCGGATACCGAAATTGTTGATTACAGCGATGTGAAAGTGTATGTGATGACACCGGAATTTGGTGCGGCAACACAGCTGGAGAAGATCGACATGCTCGATTTTGCTGATTTGATTGCCATCAACAAGTTCGACAAGCAAGGTGCACAGGATGCTTTGCGCGATGTGAAAAAGCAATATCAGCGGAATAACCTTCTGTGGGATCGAAATCCGGACGATATGCCAGTTTATGGCACAGTTGCCTCTCAATTTAACGATCATGGCGTAAATGAGCTCTACCATGCCTTAATTCAGTTTTTAATCTCGGGTAATGCTGCCGGATTTGCTCAGAATGGAAAACTTCTTCTCGAGGCGAGTCAAAAGATCGAAATTGTACCGCCAGCCAGGGTAAGATACCTCTCAGAGATCTCAGAAACCGTAAGAAGATACAACAGAAAGGCTGAAGAGCAATCTGAAATTGCAGATCAATTGTATGCTTTAGATAAGTCTGCTGAAATAGTTGAAGATGATGATGTTAAAGGTGTTTTGTTTCGGAAAAAACAATCACTTTCGAAAGACTTTAAGCATCAGAATATTATAGATTCATGGGAAGAAAAGAAAAAAAGATACAAAGAGGATATTTTCAAATATAAGGTTCGTGATAAAGAGTTATCGGTGGAAACACATTTTGAAACTCTTTCGCAAACCCGGATTCCTAAGATTGTATTGCCTGGCTATAGAAGTTGGGGCGATATCGTAAAATGGAATCTAAAAGAAAATGTTCCCGGCGAATTTCCTTACGCAGCAGGCGTTTTCCCTTTCAAACGGGAAGGGGAAGACCCAACAAGAATGTTTGCCGGAGAAGGTTCACCGGAAAGAACAAACAAGCGATTTCATTATTTGGCGGCGGGTCAACCTGCAGTTCGATTATCAACTGCATTCGATTCAGTTACCTTGTATGGTGCAGATCCTGATTATCGGCCTGATATCTACGGAAAAGTAGGTAATGCCGGGGTTTCTGTAGCTTCATTGGATGATGCCAAGAAACTATACAGCGGTTTTGATTTGTGCGATCCAAA
Source organism: Labilibaculum sp. (assembly GCA_032125735.1). Lineage (GTDB taxonomy): Bacteria > Bacteroidota > Bacteroidia > Bacteroidales > Marinifilaceae > Labilibaculum. Next base: position 1,754 of record JAQBBZ010000203.1, on the reverse strand, counting down.
AACTTCGGTATCCATGACGATTAATGGGCCGGCTCCAATGTTGGTTGCCTATTACATGAATGTAGCTATCGACCAGGAATGTGAGAAGTACATTCGGGCAAATGGACTGGAAGAAGAGGTTAAAGTAAAACTTGAAGCAATCTTCGCTGGAAAAGACAGAGTCTATTATGTAGGCGATTTACCAAAAGAAAATAATGGGCTTGGTTTGCTCTTGCTGGGAGCAACCGGAGATCAGGTATTGCCTTCAGAAGTATATCAGAAAATTAAGGAAGAAACCATTTGTAAGATTCGGGGAACGGTTCAGGCAGATATGCTGAAAGAGGATCAGGCGCAGAATACCTGTATATTCTCTATTGATTTTGCTCTGAAAATGATGGGAGATATTCAGCAATACTTCATCGAAAATCAGGTTCGGAACTTCTATTCGGTTTCTATTTCAGGATATCATATTGCAGAGGCTGGAGCCAATCCAATTTCTCAATTGGCATTTACATTATCTAACGGATTTACCTTGGTTGAATATTACATTTCAAGAGGTATGAAGGTTGATGATTTTGCACCGAATCTTTCCTTCTTTTTCTCCAATGGAATGGATCCGGAATATACCGTAATCGGTAGGGTAGCGAGAATAATTTGGGCGAAGGCTATGAAATATTTGTATAAGGCCAATAGTCGCTCCCAAAAACTGAAATACCACATCCAAACTTCGGGAAGATCGCTGCACGCACAAGAAATTGAATTCAACGATATTCGAACAACTTTACAAGCTTTAACAGGAATTTATGATAATTGTAATTCTCTTCATACGAATGCCTACGATGAGGCCATAACAACTCCAACAGAGGAGTCGGTAAGAAGGGCAATGGCGATACAAATCATCATTAATAAAGAGCTTGGTTTGGCCAAAAATCAGAACCCTTTGCAGGGATCATTTATCATCGAAGAATTAACGGATTTAGTAGAAGAGGCTGTTATGGTAGAATTTGATCGGTTAACGGATCGAGGCGGTGTATTGGGAGCTATGGAAACCATGTATCAAAGAAGTAAAATACAATCAGAATCTCTGCTTTACGAGAGTTTGAAGCACAGCGGAGAGCTGCCTATTGTTGGTGTGAATACATTTTTAAGCTCAAAAGGTTCTCCTACAGTTCAGCCAAAGGAAGTCATTCGTTCCGATGAGGAAGAGAAAGTCAATCAAGTGAAATTTAAAGACTTAGTACAGCGGAATCAGAAAGGAAAGGCTGTAAAAGCATTAGAAGAGTTGAAAGAGACAGCCTTGAAGAATGAAAATGTATTTGCCTCCTTAATGGAAGTTTGCAAATTCTGCACATTGGGCCAAATAACCAATGCATTATATGAGGTTGGAGGACAGTATAGACGAAATATGTAATAATTCTGTAGGGACACAAGATCTTGTGTCCGTACTAAAAACAATATAGCTTTGAATCAAATAGAATCAAAAATAAACGTAAACTCTGCGGATTTCTTGGATAATAAGAAGTCTTACGGGAAATTGATGGAAGAATACCGCCATCGGTTAAAATCCATATTGCATGGTGTTGATGAAAAGGCCAAAGAGCGTCATTTGAAGCGTGGAAAGTTGTTGGTAAGAGATCGGATTGAGCTTTTATTGGATAAGAATACTCCTTTTCTGGAACTATCCGCAATGGCAGCATTTAATCAATACGAAAATCAATTTCCATCTGCAGGAATTGTGACTGGTATTGGCGTAATTCATGGCAGAGAATGTGTGA
>JAQBBZ010000202.1:0-2931 GCA_032125735.1 Labilibaculum sp. | reverse complement strand
CCAAAGGAAAACACCTGGGAAGGAAAGCAATTTTAAACAGCGAGCAAAAAAAAGAGATCCGGAAGAAATCAAAAGCAGGAACGAGCCCCACAGCACTTTCCAAAGAGTATGGAGTCAGCAGGGCCACCATATACAACGTTTTAAAGGAGATATAAAAAAATGGATACCAAAACAGACACACCATTGACACTTGCAACTATACAAGCTTTTAGGCGTATGCTTGACGTGATGGAAGACTTTATTAAGAATACTGAAGCTGAACACCTGGAAGAGATAGAGAAACCTAAACAAACAACCGGCATTAATAATAGAAAATAAACCTTATATGGAACTGATAAATATATAATTTATATTGAATACAAAAGACGGCGTTAGGCTGGATACCTGATGAAAAAAATACCATACCTCTCCAGGTGGTATCTGTCTTTTGTGGTTCAATAACTGGAGAGATAATGTATCAATTTACTGATGATGTAGAAAGCAACCGGTTCTTCTGGTTCAGAAAGAAACTAATTGAAAATAACAACTGGGCGCTCCTAACGCCCTCAGCTAAGGCTATATTTCCAGTCATTGCACTACATGCCGGCCAAGACGGTAGATCCTTCCCAAGTGAACAAAGAATAGCCATTCAATCAGGCATTACAGATAAAGTGGTTCGCCAAGGTATTCGAGCCCTCGGATCCTTCCCTGATATCGAATGTGAAACCTACCGGACAAAAGGCGGGATGCAATCAAAACGCTTTCATGTAACATTACCTAATCAGAATAACAGCGATTGTTTTCAATTCTACCAGCAAATAATTGATACTGGAATATGGAGAGAGCTAAAGCCCGTGGCAAAAGCCCTCTACCCGGTTATGAAATATTTCAGTAATTTTGATTTTGATAGATATATTGATATTGAAGATTTAGAGTATGACTACAACGATTTTGAAGAAGTCTTCCCAACTCGGAAATATGATTTTTGTTGTGGGGTAACTCAAAGCTACTTAATAGACCATGCAGGGATAAGTAGACGGTCAATAAATTCAGCACTGGATGACTTGATGGAGATCAAATTGATTGAAGAGTTACAAGATGGCTGGAAGGTGTTTAGAAAACCTCAGATGGTTTGGAAACCGAAATACCTCAACAATGAAATTAGAAAAGCCTACAATCATCTTTTACAAGAGGAAGCCTTTTAATTGGATGTGCAAAAACTACCGGTAGCCATGTGCAAAAACTACCATGAGATGTGCAAAAACTACCGACTAATTAGGTTCTTAATTAGGTACTTAAAGAAGGTATTAATAAGGCATCATCTTTTCAGATGACGGATATATATCTTTATTTTTGGTAAAAAAAAGAAGAAACAAATTCCAACCTAAAAAAGAAAAGATCGTTAGAGAAGTTATTTAAAATAATTATTAAAAGGAGTGATAGTTGTCCTCCAGTTATTATAATGGGGTAACTAACCTCTATAGCCTATGCCGGCAATGTTAATTATTAGGTTTTGCCCTTCAAAACTTATTGTTTCTGGACTGGAAAGCATGGATTCTAAAAAACGGTTAGACACCTAAAAAAGAAGGTAAATAAAAAACAATACGATTTACACCATAAAAAGAGATTTATCGAACACTATAAAAAAGAGAAGCATTTTCTTGCACTATAAAAAGAGAAGCATCGGACACTATAAAAAAGAAGGATTCAGATTACTTTTTTATAAATCTTGATTATTTATTTTATCGAGTCTCTTTTTTATAGTGTTGGTAAACTACTGGTAGGGGGAGAAAAATCATCCACAAAAACGTATTCACAGAGCGTATCAGCTGTGATACGCACGCTAAACCAAAATAACAAGAGGGGGGGTGAGCAGTTACTTTTGTTTGGGGCATAGGGTACCAGGGGGCCAAAATTCAGCAGAGAAACACTAATATAAGAGCGTAATCGCAGTATTAAACCTCGAGTCGCACTTTTTAAAACTTTTTTTTGTGATGTAAAGCCGATATGATTAAAAGTAGTAATTGACAGACAACGTATTTTAGGAATAAGGTTCACCAGGCAAAAAAAAAGCTCCTCAGGATGACAGTCCGTCGGAGCTACCAAACACACAACCCTTACTTCAACTAAGGAAAGCATGTCTAAACTAAATACTACAAGCTCATCTTTAAATTTTCAACCTCAAATTATAATTCCATTCAATTATTTTTCATCTTCATACGATTCAGTTTTAAATTCTATTGATGGATTAATTACAAGCACTGAACGGAAACTATTATCATTCTTTGCATTCAAAGCATATCGTAACGGCGAAATTTACCCAGTACAAAAAACCATTGCCAGGAAATTAAATATAGGGATCCGGCAGGTAAAGAGAATTATTCAAGCTTTAATCCGGAAAGGTTTTATTTTGGTGACACCACCCTCTCTGATAGAAAGACATCTTTACGGGAAAGGAAATCGGTATCATTTTTTGTACCATGAAATATACGCCACAACGGGTAAAATGTCCCCTGAAATGTCCCCTGAAAAGCTCGATTCTACCTTTAATAATAAGAAAGTGATAAAAAAAAACAAGGCCGTTTCTTTTGATCCTTGTGAGTTTGTGAAGCGACATCTTGATAATGGAAAGCATGCCCTCTCCCTTGTGGATGCCTTAAACGCAATTACATCTAAAATAGGCTATATCAGACACCCAGAAGCCTATGGAAACAAGATAGTTGATATTCAATCCGGCAATTATTATTCATTAGAGCACCAGCAGCAACAGCCCAGCACGCCAACGGTGCAGGAATCAAAGACTTTACTTGAAAAGATAGGCTTTAGTCCCAAAACTATTAAAACAGGCAAAAAACACACCCAGAACGAGCTACACCAGCAACTAAGAGAATTATTGATAGAGTGACATAGGTTAAAGATTTTAAAGAAGTCGTTGCTATATTGAGTGGGTAT
>JAQBBZ010000201.1:0-8728 GCA_032125735.1 Labilibaculum sp. | reverse complement strand
TCATCTCCCGTATCGGTTATTGCATTAATCTGGGCATTAATCAACTGTGCCGACATTATTATTAATACAGTTAAAACTATTTTCCTCATAAATCTTATTTTTAGATAATTATTTTTTGAACATGTTTGTTTCAATCTCTATAATTGGGACTTCCTGTTTGCACACAACGCCTTGTTAAGTTACTTGGGTAATTTCAGTGAGGTTACTTCCCAAACTGCCAACCAGCGCGGTACAAATCGTGCCGGAGCTGGGGTTGTAGTTACTGTTTTTACTTAGTACACGATACAATCATTCGGTAGCGGTTTTTTTTATTCCATTTTATAAATGTTCTTTTCTTTCAAATAGCCTACTAATTCTGCATAATTTACTTCAAAAGTACCAAGTTCTATTTTTAGCTTTTTATCAAGCTGATTAGACTTATTAGATTTTTGATTTCTATACAAAAATGAGAGTTTGGAATACTCTATTTGCTGTGTTAAAGATATAAGCAATTTATTTTGACGGTTTTCATAAATTAACTCTACTTCCTCAATATTATTCCAGCTAATGAATTCTTTTAGTATCCTATTATCTCTAATCCCAGTTTCATTTAATGTAATTTTTGGTTTAATATGTAATAATCCTAAAAAACCAATTATAACACATGAAAACCCAAGCAAAGCATTTAGTAATCCTAAAACTTGCATTAAAGTAGTAGTTGATGAATCTAAAATAAAGCCTCCAAGCATTATTATTCCACCTCCTAATACTATTATTTTAATTGCATTATTTAGCGATGGGTTAATCGTAATTTTGTCTGTCATATTTTTATTTATTTACGCTAACGATCTTACTAAATTTCATGAGCTCCCGATAGTTATAGGGAGTAAAGTGTTGACTTCCCAAACTTACTACCAAGCGCGGTACAACACGATGCAAATCGTGCGGGAGCGGGGGATTCTTTATTCCCCATAACTTAATCCCGATTCCCCGGGACTGTATACGAGACCCGCACGAACGGTGTGAGACGTCACTTGTCGACTTCAATTAGCCGCTGGCTTATTCCGCAAACGAAGGTCTGTCTGTATGTTTATGCTGGAACACATTTAGTTGCGAAGTCATTAAAATAGTTCAGGTCACTTTCAGCTTTTGTTGTGTCCGGCGGTGTTGGATTTAGTCCAGCGGCTGCATCGTGAAGCCAATTAGAACTTTCAGTCATTCCTTTATCAATCTCTGCAAGCAAGTCGTCTGTAATAACTATTTTTTTTAATTTTTGTGTTTGAACTCCGATTGAAAATCTTTCCACAACTCCTTTAAATAACCTTTCTTCTACGGCTCTTTCCCAAGCTTCTCTTAAAAGAATATACCAACCTTTCGCCTCAAAGAAATAATCATCAGCATCATCTTCTTTCTCAACCTTTTTCAATCTTACAAGGCGGTCTTTTAATGTTCCAATTCTTGCTTTAACATTTTGTGCAATCCAGGGTAGTGTTGGACTAATTACCCCTGGACTTCCACCTGCATTTCTAATTGTCGTGATTGTGTGGTTTAAACCAATACCTTCTACAATAATTTTTAATCGAATAAAAAAAGCAATGTCGTGGGTGAAAATGATTACTTGTTTTTGAGTTGAGAGTTCAACTAATCTTTCTGCAATTTTTTCTCGTCTGTGATGGTCTTGAGAAGTAATTGGGTCGTCAAAAAACACACCTTTGTTATTTGGATTTAGTTGTGCTTCTGTGAGGAAGTCAGATAGTGAAATTGCTCTTTGTTCACCTTCGCTTAACACACTATTAGCAACAACGCCCGCAACTTGAAGTTTCCTAAGTGTAGAGATTTTTGCGTTACGCTGAATGATGTTTACTATTTTTGGAGCATTGAGTTTATTGCACTCTTCATTGAATGTATCTGTGTATTTGTCAGTGATATGAGCAGTAAATAAATCTCCCTGTTTAATTGTGATAGATTTTGTATTAAAAGCAGAAGCGGAGCTTTCTGCTTTTGCAGCCCACTTGCGGGCTGCAACGAAAACTAACACTTTGTCAAGCAACTTACTAAATAAACTTTTGTCAGTCTGAAATTGAATTTGAATTTCTAACTCAGCTAATTCTTTTGTAGGATTTTTTTGAAACAATTCTGCGATAGTTGCTTTTAGTTTGGCTACAACATGATCAAGCTCATTTGCAGAAACTACAAAGGAGGCCATTGGTAAATCCAAATTTCTATTTGCCAAATTGTGAATTACATTTTGTCTCGCGGTTTGAGATGCTGAAGCAATTTCTTTCCACGTGGCAGCTAATGTTGTGTTAAAACTGTTTAAATATTCAAATGGTGTTGTGCCTTCATCAAATTTTGCAGGTAATAATCCTTTTATTTTTTTCTCTAATTCTCTTATCGCTTGAATAATTCCATTGAGTTCTCCTTCTGCTTTACTTTTCAACAAATTCCAATAGGAATTTATCAAAGTATTTTCTTTATCTGACAATGGTTGTAAACAAAACAAACAGTTGTCTTCGGCTGAAGGATAAGCGTTACTTTCCCTGTTTGCTTCAATCAAAGAGGCGTAGCTTCTTGATGCTTTGATAAACTCTTTCCATTCGTTACTGCCTAATAGTTCAATGTTGAATTCTTCTAAACTTTTTACTCCATCTTGTTTTGCTAACTCTTGGAATTTATGAAAAGCATTTATCAATACCTTGTATTGCTCTATATTATCTGCTTTCAAACAATCTAAAATTGCTTGTTGTCGAGTTCTGAATTCAAGAAGTTGCGTAAGCAACTTTTGAAGTTCTGCTATTCTCTTAGGAATATCAAGTGCTTTGAGTTCTTCTCGCTTTGCAATTAGAGCTACAAGTTTTGCTGCATCTTCTTCCGTGTAATTTCCTAATGTTTTTAATTCTTCTTCGTTAGAAGCAGCTCCAAGATTTAGCATTTGAGTTCTTATAGCATTGTCGTTAACGAAAAAATTTATAAACTCATTTGCAGGTCTATTAAATCTAATTTCTGCGTTAAGTTTAATTTTTAATATTTCATACAACTCAATTATCTTCTCAAAGAATTCAAAACCGCTTGGTGTGAAATTAAGTTTGTTGTCTTGTTCTAAAAGAACCTTAACGCTATGAGTATCAAAAACGGAAAACTGCGTAAATTCTACATTGTCCCGTTGCAAAGGATATTGTAAATCAAAAGGGGCTGCTGTTGATTGGAAAGTAAATTTACAAGTAGGTGCACCTGAGGGAGTACCATTGAAAACATTAGGGAGAATATTTTTGTCGCCTCTTGAATTGAAAGCGTTGTTAAGCAACCTTACATAACCTGATTTACCTGTTCCATTCCCACCATAAATTATTGTTAGGTTAGGATTGATTGGAATTGATTGCCCTGCTGCAAGTGCGTTTACATTTTCTATTTCCTTTATCAATTGGAGTTGCAATAGTCCAACTGTGGCTGCTTCACTAACTGCAATCTCATTGAATATAATGTCTGCTCTTTCTTTTTCAATTGGGTTTAAACTGTAATCTTCCTTGAATACGACATAGGTTGTGTTTGCTAATTCATCAGTAACATTTTCACCTTCTAAGATACGATTGCCTGCATACTGAAACCAATAGTCGTAGCCTTTCATCCAAGCGATGATTTTATTTTTTAATGGTGTTTCTGGCATTTGTATATTTTTAAAATGTTTGTCAAAGTCTGTCAGTTCGATGTTAAGCAATGTCCCCAAAGCACGCGTTAACTCATTTATATGTGCCCCAGCACCTCAATTTCTACTATCTCAAAACAAAAAGCTGCACAATACATAGCTTATTGGCTTGCATTTTACAGCATTTCTCAGAATAGCAGTCCAAATCTACCAAATCCCCCTCACAATTACTCCTGATTAATAATAAAATATTGCGTAAAAAACTTCTGCTGAGTGGTGCGGGTGGGTTCAGGAATTGTACTTCTTATTTCGATTTTTTTAATTTATCAGTAATTGGAAGCTGTGTGAGGATGCGTTTGCATGTGAAACGACTTTTTTGCTGTGAGAAGTTCGCCTGCAGCCCCGGTATGAAATTTTAAAGCTAAGCTGCCTTGAAAACAGCTGTGCAGTGAATTGTTGGGGTTGAAAAAAGAGCTCGACAGGGGTATTTGTATCAAATTTAAAGGCAAATGGATGATAAGCAGGCCTGTTGGCATTAAATTTATATGTGAAATGCTGTTTTGCAGGCCTGTTTCAGGAAAATAAGCATTAGTAAACACAAAATCAGCCCTGTTTGTGTCTTTTTAATGGGTGAATTGAGGCAAAACAGCTCGGTGTGCAAACTTTTATGTGTGAGTGATGCCTGCGAATACCTGTCGGGTATCTTTTTGGGGGCCGAATTTCGGGATATAGAGATGCTTAACAGTTAGGGCAAGAGTTCTGGCCGGGGATACGGACTGAAAAATTGCTTTAAAAGATGAATTGGAGTGAGTCTGCCATGTGGGGATTGTTTTATCTGTAAAAAGAGAATTGCAGGTTGAATTTTACATCACGAAAGTGAAAAAATCGATTAAAATAAACAATAAAATAATCATGTGCAAGAGAATTGTGTGCCAAGTTTGATTGTGATGTTTTTACATAAAAATTTAATCATTTTTAGTTATTGTTTATTGAAAATTTTGTAGTTTAGTTTTTGTTCGATTCAAAATCATTAAAAAATTAGTTAAGAATGATAGAAAAAATTAATCATAACTGTACTACCAATGAGGTAAGTACTATTTCGGTCAATATTTTGACAGCCCTTAGGAAGATGGACTGGACAAACGAAGAGGCTTTGACTGCTTTAATTGCATTAATAAGCGAGGAGAGTGAAATATTGGGAAAAACACTTCGTGTGTCGAAGGGAGGATCTCATTCGAAAAACTTGCTTAAAATGGATGAGATTGCTGACAAAAGCTTTATCAGCGTAAAGCAGTTTGTGTGGGCCAACATCTTCGATATGGACGAAAAAAGGGCTGATGCTGCTGCTGCCATCTGGGCTATTTTTACGAAACACGATCTGCATTTGCATCGCAGGAGTTACGAAGCACAAATGTCACTCACAAAGACATTGGTTGATAACCTAAATGAGCCGGAGCCAAAGCTTTTAATGGATGGTTTAACGGGTGTTGCTCCAAGGTTTAAAGCCTTTGCAAATGCATCGGACGATTTCAGAACCAACTTTTCGAAATATCAGGAGGATGAGGCAGGTATAGAGGCCTTGATCGCGCCATCGAGCCAAAAGAATGTGGTTCGCAAATTGGTTAATGATCGCTTATTGACTTATTTGGATGGTGTGTCGGTTGCCTTGCCCGAAAAGTATAGGGATATCATCAAGATCATTTCCAATCATATTGTGAGTGCGAATACCAAGGCCAAAGCCCGCAAAACCCGAAATGAGAATGAGAAAATGGATGTGGCTGTAAAATAATTTTACTTATTTATCGAATCGAACAAAAGGAAGGATGGGTGAGAGCCTGTCTTTTTTTTATTGTCATGTTGAGCGAAGTCGAAACATCTGTAAAATTAAGAGACCGATTCGTTTTTCACCCCTCTGCCTTCGGCATCTCCCCTTAAAAAAGGGAGAATTCATTCGTTCGGTCATTTCTGCCAAAAATATAATCTTCCCATTTTAAAGGGAAGTCCCAACAGGGGAAGGGGTGCTTTTTAGTATCAGTTTTATCTTTTGTTGTTATTGTTTTTCACCCCTCTGCCTTCGGCATCTCCCCTTAAAAAAGGGAGAAACTGTTCGTTCGGTCATTTCTGCCAAAAATATAATCTTCCCATTTTAAGGGGAAGTCCCGACAGGGGAAGGGGTGCTTTTATTTTTATTTGGAAAAGATGAAATTCGTGTGGTAGGGCAAATTCCGAAGGAATTATATGTTTATAGTTTGAAGATAGATAGGGGATTCGACTCCTTCGGAGTCGTGTTGTTGAATTTTCTTTGGTGCTATAAACCTGCGAATCCTTCGGATTCATACGTCATCCCGAGGGATCTGTAAGTTATAAAGACAGATTCTTCGCAAGCTCAGAATGACCATTCAATTGAACTTTTCGGACTTCTTTTGTTGGTATTGTTTTTTCACCCCTCTGCCTTCGGCATCTCCCCTTAAAAAAAGGGAGAAACTGTTCGTTCGGTCATTTCTGCCAAAAACATAATCTTCCCATTTTAAAGGGAAGTCCCGACAGGGGAAGGGGTGCTTTTTAGTATCAGTTCCATTGTCATCCCGAGGGATTTGTAAATTAAAGAGACAGATTCAGAATGACCATTTCTATTCCTTATTTAGTAGACGCTGACAGGTAAAAAAAACGCTGTCAGGTCTGTTTATTCTTCACTATAAACATCAAACCGCTCAAGCGCCTTGTAAACTTCCTCTGCGCTGTTCGTATTCATTAATACATTGCGTAGGGCAGAAGCACCAGTAAAGCCGCTGGTGTAAATCTTAAAGAAGCGTCGCAGTATGGCGAAATTCTTCTCTCGCCCCCAAGTTTCATCGAACACGCGGGTGTGTTCTTTTAGGAGAGCCAGTTTTTCGTCCATGTCTACAATTCCCTTATCAGGATAAAAGAACCACGGATTTTTAAAGATCCCACGACCTATCATAACGCCATCAACGCCATATTGCTTTACTTTTTGCAGTCCTTCTTCGTAGCTTTCTACATCGCCGTTGCCAATAATTTTAATGTGGGGAGCGAGTTGGTTTCTTAATTGTACTGCTTTCGCGATTTCGTTCCAATCGGCCATTCCGTTTGATAGTTGTTTTTGAATGCGTCCGTGAATTGCCAGGGCATCAATAGGTGTTCCCAGCAAATGAGATATCCACGATTCGGTAACCACCTGTTTAAATCCGATTCGGGTTTTAACACTTAAAGGCAGATTGGTAGCTTCTTTGGTGGCTAAAATAATTTCTTTGGCCAAATCGGGTTGTGCAATTAGAGCCGAGCAACAGCCATTTTTAACCACATTTTTTACCGGACAGCCCATGTTGATGTCTATGCCATCAAAATCGGTTTCGTTGGCAATGTATTGAGCGGTTTTGTAATATTTCTCCGGATCTTTTCCCCAGATCTGAGCAATTATCTTTACGTTTTTTTGCTTCAGCAATGCTTTCTCCGAATCGTTAATTCGCAAGCGGTGCTTTACCTTCTCGTGTCCTACTGGGTGACACATTCCATCCACCGAAGTAAATTCTGAAAACAGGATGTTCAGTTTTCCTTCCTGCGAAGTTTGTAAAACGATCTCCCGAAACGAGGTGTCGGTAACGTCCTCCATAGGAGCGAGTGAAAAGCTGGGAGTTGGTATGTTGTGCCAAAAATTCATTTTTGTGTTATCAGTTATTGACCTGTAAGCGTTCGAAGAACCTGACAGCGTCTTTGTTTTTAATTCTTCATCCCGAGGAATCTGTTTCCTTCGACGAGATCCTTCACTTTGTTCAGGATGACGCTTTTTTTTGCTTTCCCCTTGTATCGCCGCCCTAAAGCACGGCTCAGATGATACATTCTTATTCCAATATTGAATCAAGTCCCCTTTAGGGGATTTAGGGGTTCATTCGTTATTGTTTTTAACGCCTCTCTTTTTTCGGCTCCTCGAAATCTTTCGGGATCTCTTAAAATGGGAGCCTGCCGTTCATTTGCAATCTTCCCCTTTTTTAAGGGGAAGTGCCGATAGGCGAAGGGGTGCGTTTGTACTTATTTTAATCGCCGAGCTAAAGCACGGCTCAAATGATATTTTCTTATTACTTGTTGCTTTTTTTTTTGTCATCCCGAGGAATCGAGGAATCTGTTTCCATCGAAGAGATCCTTCACTTCGTTCAGGATGACGCTTTTTTTGTTTTCCCCTTGTATCGCCAAGCTAAAGCACAGTTCAAATGATTCTTCCTTGTAACTTGATTCTTTTTCCTTGGAACTTTTACCTTTTTCCTTGGAGCTTGTTTTATTACCCCAAATCTATAAAGGCGCTTATTCCATTATTAACCTACTTATTCCAATATTGAATCAAGTCCCCTTTAGGGGATTTAGGGGTGTTTGTATCGCCGGGTTCAACTTTTGTAATTATTAATTCATCATTGCTAATTCATCATTGCTAATTCATAATTGATTTAACTTCGGTCTGATTCTTTGTCTGTAAATCTGACTTTTGCTGTATTTGTCGTGAAATTTCGATCGCAATAGCTTTCGTTCTTCCAAGGGCAACTGAATAATTTCGGTACACTCATCGGTACAGCAGCCTTGGTACTGATTGCGACATGCTTCGCACTGAATAAAGAGCAAATGGCAATCGTTGTTGGCGCAATTGGTATGCGAATCGCAAGTTGCACCACATTGGTGACACTTGGCAATTACTTCATCGTTGATGCTTTCGCCCAATCGTTCGTCAAATACAAAGTTTTTTCCTCTGAATTTTGAATCCAGTCCAAGCTGTTTAATTTCTTGTGCATAGGCGATAATTCCACCATGCAATTGGTTCACATCCTCGAATCCATGATGCTTGAGGTAGGCGCTGGCTTTTTCGCAACGAATTCCTCCTGTGCAGTAAAGCAATACTTTCTTATCCTTCTTGTCTTTTAAATCATCAAGCACAATCTCTAATTCCTCGCGAAAGGTATCGGAATCGGGGCAAATAGCATTTTCGAAATGTCCCACTTCACTTTCGTAATGGTTGCGCATATCCACCACGATGGTATCCGGCCTGCTCACTTGCTCGTGAAATTCAATGGGAGAGAGGTGATTTCCCACATTGGTTACATC